>CAZLVG010000010.1:0-24792 GCA_964562905.1 uncultured Candidatus Saccharibacteria bacterium
CGCCAAGTCGGCGGACGGCCGCTGTCCTAGCGGCCGAATCCTCTCATCCCCACCACAACATAATTTTTCGGCTTTTTGAGAGCCAGATCGTGGACGGCTTACAGGGCTGCCCGTGAAAAATCAACTGGCCTCTTGAAAGCCGGCCAGGACCGAATTATCCCAAATCCTTCTTCTTTTCCTCAAATTCTTTTTTGTCAATTTCGCCTTTGGCGTAACGCTCCTTGAGAATATCTACAGCGGACCGCCTGCTCTTGCTCCCGTTTTGGCTTTGGTTTGCCAGCCACCTGATCAAGGCGACAATACCGACAATAACCAAAACCCAGAACAAAATCATAAAGATTCCGCCCAGCCACCCGAAAGGCGCCAATCCAAAATTCATCATAGGATTGCCTGTCCCGTAGGGTCGCGAAGCGACTCCTTCGGGGTTTGATTGGTTAAAATTAAAGGGAGACGACCACCCTCCCATCATCCCCATGCCAGAAACTTCGTTTCGGTACGGGGCAAGCATATTCATCATACCGCCATTCATCATGTTTTGGGGCATTGGCGCATCCGGGTCGCAGCCGCTCATTCGTTTGCCCATGGCGATATGCATCTGATTTTCTCCTTTTTCACCCATCATTTGCGTTATCATGTCGTTCATGGCTTCGTGCCGTTCTCCCGCCATTTGTCCCATAAAATACTCGCCCAGCGCGCCGAAGTCATCATCAGTCAAGTCTTCGCAGACTAATTCTTCGTTCCGCAGTTTTTCCCAAACCGCTTTTCCCTCGGCTTCCTCGCGCGCGGTGTGGCCGTCGCCGCTTGGCGCAGCCGTGCCATTTCCACTCGTCACATCATTCTCCATCATTCCCTGAACGAAGGCGAGCGGAAGAAGAGTACCGCCAGCCACAAAAATTAAAACCGCGAGTAAATTTTTCACGCCGCTATAGGCTTTCATTGCAGTTTCCCTTGCCAGAGATCGCAGCGAACGCGGTCCACAAAGTCGCCGTCAGCCAAGCCATTCCTTTAAACTCTTCGGGATTCCCCGCAGATACAAAAGCGCCAAGGGCGCGCCGATATTGGCAAAACGTTCTATAAAATCCCAAATGGGCTCTCCAGCAATTGGCCGAATGAGAGCGGTGGCGAACGCCCAAAATGTCATCCATAACAAGGCAATTCTAACTGGCTTTATCAAAATTAGAATAGCAAGCGCTATATCCAAAGCTCCGATAATCGGCAAAAGCATAACAGCGGTATCAGCGGAAATACCCACCGAAGTAAAATAGGGAATCCAGCCCTGCTTTGCCTGCAGCGCGAACACCCCGTGGCCGATAAATTCACCGGCAACGGCTATTCGCAAAATCCAGCTTGCCCCGTTACCTAGCTCTTTTGTAAAGGGGCTGGGTTTTTCGGGGTCAATTTTTTTAGAGTTTTCCATAGTTGTTTTTTGACTTAAATTTTTTAATTGATTCGACCTTGTATATTTTAATTAAAACCATTTCCATAGCCAGTATTTCTCAAATAATATTTTGCCCTGGTGCCAAATTCTGCCAGGCCGTTTCATTTTAACAACTGGGGCTGGATCAGCATAAAAATTACCACTGGCAAATCCTGCTTTTCCGAACCCTAACTCCAAGAAACAAAACGCTCGGCCTCCATATTCTTTTTTGACAGGAAAGCCCTTAATTTCTGAAATGATGTTATCCGCCACAACCTCGGCTTCAAAGTGGGCAAATACTCCGGCTTTTGACAACGGTTTGCCGGAAACAAGGGTAATGGCGGCAATATCGCCAATCGCGTACATATTTTCGTATTTTGCCGTGTCCCGCACCGAGCTCCCTGCCCCGTAGTCAGCTTTTGCCGTACTGTCGGGGTGCTCTGGTGCGCGGATTTGAAGCGTTTTTTTATCAACCGAAATCCATCCCGTCTCATCACCAATGCCTGAATCTTTAACTACCTTGGGTCCCTGATGTGGTGGTACGTAAATAAGCAAGTCAAAACTTTCATCATTATTTTTTTCAAATGTCAGCTTCTTTGTGTTGGGATCAACCGAAATAAGCTGAACTTCCGGATTAAAATTGATATTTCTGGCTTCCACCATAGCTTTGATGGCTCGGCCGTTTTCCGGCCCGGCCGCGGGCATAGGCAAGGCCTCCGGCGTAAAAATACTTATCTCGGTTTTGCTCCTTAAGTCTTTATTTTGGAAATGCTCGTCCAGCAAAAAGGCGGCTTCGTACGGCGCGGCCGGACACTTAAACGGTAAAGAAGATATTACGATAGCCACTTTGCCGCCGCTAAAATCTTTCAAACCATCTCGCAAACGCTCTACTTCTTTCAAGTCATATAAGTTGTACCCACTTTGCGCAAGCCCGGGTATTTTTTCTGGCGCAAGTTCCGCGCCAAGAGAAATAATAAGGTGGTCGTATGTATAATTACCGCCTTGAGTTTTTACTATTTTATCTGCGGGATCAATTTTGACTACTTCCTCGTTTACAACCTCAATTCCTTTTCTTTCAAGCAGAGAGAGAGGTCTTTGAATTTTCTCGGCGCGTCTTTTGCCTAGCATAAGATACAAAAAAGCGGGAGCGTAAATATGCGTTTTGCTTTTATCAATTAAAATCACCCGCGCCTTCTTACCGGCGTATTTGGCGAGTTTATTTGCGACGACCAAGCCGCCTGTACCTCCGCCTAAAATGATGATCGTTTTTTGCGCTGTCATAGTTAAAAAGTAATGACCTTCTCGCTTTCCTTAACCCACTTGGCTAAATCGCTCATGCGGCCTTCAACAATTCCGTCAATCAATGTTTCTTTACTGATGCCGCACACTTTTAAGCAGGTGGAGCAAGCAACAAAAGGAACGCCTTTGCCAAGTAATTCCTTGGTTAATTCTTCCAAGTTATAAGCTTTCCCTTTGGTATCTTGGTTCTCTTTTCCCGCATCCACGCCGTCTTCCAGAAGAAAAATATTAATTTTTACTCCCTGTTCCAATAACGAACCGACAAGACGCAGGGCATTCCACGCTTTGTCGTTTTTGTAGGGAAGTTCGTTGATAATTATAGTGGTGGTTCGCATATGATTAGAATTAGAATCTTTTTAATAATTGGCCGTTAATTTCCAGTTGCTCTTTTAACGCTTTTCTAAGCGCGTCATAAGCGACAAGAATTCTGGGGTTGGCAAGTAAGTAGAGAATATGTATTCCTTCCCGCCGAGTTTTTACAATACTTTGCTGACGCATAAGGGCCAGATGTTGGGAAGCGTTTGCTTTTGTCACGTCTAAGCTTTTGGCAATATCAGAAACACCTAATTCTTTTTCATCACGAAGCAAATCAATAATTTCCAATCTTTTAGGATGGGACAGAGTTTTACACACCCTGGCGTGCAGTTCAAATATCCTCTTTTTAATTGATTTTTTATCTGCCATATATCATTTGCAGAGTTTCGCATATTTAATATACCTTAACTATACGCGATGTAAATTTATCTGTCAAGCGAATGTACATGATGAGTGCACAGGTAACACTTTCGACCTTTCCACAGGGGTCTGGTATTTCAGACTTTCGTGGGGCCTGACAAAGTTGTATTCAATCAGCCACTTAAGTAAGCCGTTTGTTGCCTACCCGCGGGTCGGGGTTGAAATTACCCTCCCCCAGGAACTCTTCCCGCAGGGTGCGGTTGAACCGCTCATTGTCCGGATTGTCTTTGGGGGTCCGGGGACGAGACCAGTACTGCTCAATCGCAAGTTTGAGGCAAGCTTGACCAAACAGCTTCTTGAACTCACCGCCGTTATCATGGCCCACCCTGCACTACCTGTCCGTCCGTCAGGTAGCGCAGACGCAGGAGGAAGTCTTTGGCGCTTTGTGAAAACTTGTTGGTGTACATGCGGGCAAAGGCTACTTTACCGTACTTGTCCATGGCGGTGAAGAAGTAGCGCTTGAGTCCGTTCCAGTACACCGTCACTGCGTCCAGGCAGATAATATAGCTGGCTTGCTTCTGATACCACTTCAGGTCGTTTAATTCAGTTAATTTCTTCTTTTGCTGGGCGCGGCTTCTGGCCCGCTTGGTGGCTGTCCGGGCTGTTTTCTTTGGGTTTTTGTACAAACTCCACACTTCAATCACCCGTTGGATCTTCCAGGAGGAGATAGTCTCTCCGTAGGTATTCTCGTACAACCGCTTGAGCTTCATTTTGCCCCAGCGCATGTGTCTTCGCCGCAGAGCAATGATACGGGATTCCTCTGTCTGGCTAATCTGTCGCTGCCTGACTCGCTTAGGTGCTTTACTCTTGTCTGCCAGTTTGTACAGGGAGTACAGGTTGTCCTCGTCAAACTCCCGGTACCACTTGTAGAAGGTCTTGCGGGCAATGCCAAAGCGGCGACAGGTCAGCGAAGCGTTGCGTTGATGGTCGTAGTAGTAGATAATCCATTCCAGACGCTGGCTGGCTACCTTGCTGATCCCCAAAATCTTGGCAACACGCCGCCAGCGTTCTTGTTTGTCTAAAAGCCTAATCTCCGGCACCAGGTAGGGCCAGACACATTTGATATTTAATACTTCAGCCATAAAAAAGATGGGTTAGGTGGTAATAAGTACCCTAAAGCTTACCCCTTTTTGGTGGTTTAGGGGTGTTACCGATGTATCTCATCTTTTGCAGCGAACAGAATTGGGAGTTCATTTTGTCGCCCGCGCGCCTGTCTGCGCGCAACGCGCAGGCAGGCCGCCGGAGCGTCAGCCGCCGGCGGGCGGAAGGCGAAGGCTTACTCAAAGTAAATCTCCTTACACCGAAAAAACCTTTGGGCTTGTTTGCTGGCGAAAAATTGAAAACTTCGAGCCCTGTACGACAAAACACGCCATGTACACGCTCCCCGCACAGTAGTATGGTTAATTACAGACATCATTAATCGCTCAAATATACTTCAGGCGCGTTAAGCCATATCCATTATGTACTTGTCTAATATCGGCCTTACTATAGACACGGCAGGTAAGATCCTGCTTGGCATAACGGTATTGATGGTACACTGGCATGTGCTGAAAGAGCACAAAATAGATGCTGATGTTATCCGTACCATGAAGCGCGAGCAAATACTGGGAGTTTCCGGCATCTTGCTAATTATCGCGGGCTATCTGCTGCAACTGCGATGATCCGGTCATAGTCACACAGTCAACAGGATAAAAATTCCAGCCCGCTAAAAGACTGTTTGAGGTGATTGTCCCGGTTAGAGAGCGATTGCAAATCCGACTTGACATATCAGGCCAGCCTGCTACACTGCGTTATAGGCTTACAACAAGAGTACCTTAATCGTGGCAAATGAAAGGCGAGGAAAGTAAAAGGCCTCATTTTCCGTTTACCACGATTGGATAGGGATACAATCAGTAATCATTAATCGGCACCGTGTAGGTGCTTTATCCCGTACCGCTTTCGAAATTTGATGCCACAACCCAAACCACCTCCAATACGACCGGCCGGCAGCAGCAAGCCGCAGCCCAAGCCGCCAAAAAAACCGCGTCACGCCTCCGCGAGGTTCTCTCGCGGTGCCCGCGGGCGAGGCCGCCGGCGCCGTAATAACAACGTCCATTTCGGACCGGCGCGCGCCAAGGACGTGCCGGCTCTGAAGCATCCGCGCCGCAACCCGGACGCTATGCATTTAATTCCTTTGGGCGGGCTAGAGGAAATCGGGCGCAATTCAGCCGCCGTGGAGTATAAGAATAACATCGTTATCATCGATCTCGGCTTAATGTTCCCCAGCGAGCAGATGTACGGGATTGACTACATTATCCCCGACATCTCTCCCTTGTACGGAAAGGAGAAAAACGTTAAAGGCATTATAATAACCCACGCCCATTACGACCATTTCGGCGCCGTGCCCCACCTGCTGCCCCAACTAGGCAATCCACCTATATTCGGTTCCGAGTTTACCGTTCGCCTAGTACAAAAACGACAGGACGATTTCCCCCAATATGCCAAGCCCAAAACTAACGTCATCAAGGCTAGACAAAAATTTAAGCTGGGCGCTTTTGAAGTAGAAACATTCCACGTCAACCATTCCGTGCCCAACGCCTTCGGTGTGGTGGTGCGCTCGCCGGCCGGCTCCGTTGTCTTCACCGGCGACTTTAAATTTGACGACCATCCCGTCAATGACCAGCCGGCTGATGAAGACCATATTAAACAGTTAGGCAACCGGGGTGTAACCGTCCTTTATCCGGATTCCACCGGTGCCGAGGACGAGGGACATTCCCTGTCTGAGTCCGTCGTAGAAAAAAACCTGGAAAAGCTGGTCGCCCAGCATCCGCGGCAACGCATCATAGCCGCCACCTTCTCCACCATGATAGACCGTTTGCAGCAATTCGTAGCGGTGGCGGAAAAGCACGGACGCAAGGTAGCCATAGACGGCTTTTCCATGAAAACTAACATAGAAATCGCCCGCGAAATAGGCTTTTTAGACGCGAGAAAAGATACGTTTATCACCACGGAGGCAGCCACAAGGATGCCGCCGGGCAAAGTCCTGGTACTGTGTACGGGCGCGCAAGGAGAAGACAACGCCGTGCTGATGCGAGTCATCAACAAAGAGCATAAAAACCTGGAACTGCAGGCCGGTGATGTCGTCATCTTCTCCTCTTCCGTTATCCCCGGCAACGAAGCCTCTGTCCAGACAGTTAAAGACCAGATCTACAAGCAGGGGGCGGAAGTGTACCACTACAAAATGATGGATATTCACTCGGGAGGACACGGGCGCCGCGACGACCTGCTGCACATGCACCACCTGCTGCGGCCCAGATATTTGATTCCGGCTCACGGCTATTTCTCCCACCGCGCTGAACATGCCAAGCTGGCCGTAAACGATGGCTTCCCCCGCGACCGCATACTGCTGCCCAGCAATGGCGAGGTGATAGAGATTACCCCCGACAAAGTGCGCCTGACAGGGGAAAAATATGACTTGAAATACATTATGGTCGACGGTCTCGGCGTGGGAGACGTCGGCAATGTAGTGCTGCGCGACCGTCAGGTGCTGGCCTCCGACGGCATGGTAGTGATTATCGCCATGATTAACGGACGAAGCGGCAATATTGTGGGCGAACCGGATTTAATCTCCCGCGGATTTATCTATATGAAAGAACAGCAGCAACTGGTGCGCGATACCCGCCAGAAAGTGCGCGATATTATTCAAAGACAGTCGGGCAAACAGCACGGCGGCGAGCCCAACTGGCCCCACCTCAAAGCCAGCCTCCGCGACGACGTCGGCCAGTTCTTGTTCCAAAAGACGGAGCGCCGGCCCATGGTGCTGCCGGTAATAGTGGAAGTGTAGTTTCTGCGCGAGTCAACTTGACTGAAGGACGCTCAAGCGACGTCCGCCGTGCTGGCGGACGGAGCGCCGGCCCATGGTGCTGCCGGTCATTGTTGAAGTGTAGGTTTTTGTACGAGCACGTTTAAGTGAGTCTAAGAGTATTAAGAACGGTTGGAGTGGCGCGAACGTTCTCTCCTTTTTAAGAGGGAGAGAGTTTCCGGCGCGGTCCTTTTTTAAAAGGGGTTTACTGTCAACTTTCCCAGTTAGGGAGCAGCTACGGCTGCGGTTCTTCACTCCGCAACAGACATATCCTGTAATAAACAAAGCCATAAAACTGTGTTAAGCTAAAAATATGCTTGCGGATTTGATTTTGCGGATTTTGGGGAAGACGCCTACAGCTTATCCAAGCTCAACTAATAAATGGGCAACAATTACGGCAGATCTTATGGATCTAATTGTTTTGCCGCTCCTATACATCCTCTCTTTCGCCATACCCCTGTTATTCCTCTGGTGGCGCAAAAAGAAATACGGTAAAGATTTTACTATTTTGAATATTTTGCTGGCTGTACTGGCAGGAGCCTTATTGGCTTACAGCGTATGGCGGATCAACGAATGGTCATACGGCTGGGGGCTGGGCGTGATTTATCATGAAATCTACGGGCCATAAATCCGCCGGACTTACACTGTCTTTAATTGCCGGGGCAGCTCTTTTAGTTGTTGCAGGACAGACAAAAGATGTCTCTGCCTTCTTATGGCAGGTTGACTGCGACAAGCCGTCCGAGGATCCGCTGACCATATCTTTTTGCTGCGGTCCGGTTGATCCGGCCGAGTGGTGTGATCCGCCAACAGATCCCTCCCCCGCGCCGGAGCCCAGGCAGCCGGTGCTGCTGGTACCCGGCCTGGCCGCTTCCCATAATCCCCGGATGATTCTGAAAGATCAGGCTGGGGGAGACTGGGATTTTACGCCCAGCGTGGGCAAACAGTGGCAGCCTTTAATTGACCGGCTGGAGGAGGAAGGCTATGAGCTGAACAAGAATTTATTCATAGTTTTCTACGACTGGCGCAAATCCAACACTCAATCCGCCATCGGGTATCTGATGCCGGCTATTAATGAGGCGCTGGAAGACAATGAGGCGGACAAAGTGGACATTATCGCCCACAGCATGGGCGGCCTGGTAGCCCGCGCTTACGCGCAAAGCAACACTCTGTACTACGAGAACAGGCACATTGATGAGCTGATTTTGCTGGGCACGCCTAATGAAGGAGCGGCGGCTGCTTACATTCCATGGGAAGGGGGAGATTTTCCTACTCACTGGGGTTTCTTATCTGAGCATTGGATAAGAAGGATAGAAAAAAGCCTCAAAAAAACACACGACAAAAATTATTTGGAGCCACCCCTCTCCTTCCGTACTTTCTTCCCCTCTTTAAAGGAGCTGCTGCCGATAAAACCGTTTGTCAGCCGCGGAGATAAGAAACTCGCCATAGATGACCTTAAACAACAAAACGATTTTCTGCTGGACCTGAAAGGCACTAAAAGCCGTCTGTCCGAACGCGGCATTCAGGTAACCACCATAGCCGGCGACAAAGAAAATACTCTGGCCAGTATACCCATTGATTATGAGCGCACACAGGAAGACCTTAGCCTGCAGCGCTGGCGGGACGGGCATCCCAATCCCGACCCGCCCGTGGCCGATTCCAACCGGGGCGACAGAACAGTCCTTACCAGCAGCGCTGACGCTATCACCACTTCCAATATCTATCTGGAAGGCGTGCCGCACGACGCCCTGCCGTCCGCTTCCCGGGAGGTGCTGGCCAATCTTCTTACAACAGGAACTACCATGGACAGCCCGCTTCCGGCTTCTTATCACCTGGCCAGCGCCGCCCTGGGCATTGACATTATGTCTCCGGTTATGCCAACAGTCACCGGTCCTGGCGGCGAGATTCTTGCGGCTGGTAACAACAACACTTTCGCCGACGCCCATTTTGACTGGGATCCGGATGATCCCGACGGTATTAAAATGCTGACTATCATAGACCCGCCCCAGGGGGACTACGAAGTAACCTTAACCGGAACCGATGAGGGTGATTACACCGTAATCACATCATACGCTAATGAAGATGAAAATGTTTTCATTACCCAAGAAGGAACCGCCGCTCCGGGCCGGAAAGAGACAACCAGCTTCTCCATACAGGAAGGAACTTTTATCCCCGACCTGGCTGAACTGACCGACCAGCTTAAGAAAACTATCCGGCGGCTGCGCGAGGAAGGACATATAGAGCGCCGCGGCTTCGGACGCCTGTACGGAAAAGCAACCGCCCTGCACGCTCACGCTGCAATTTACCAGCGGCTGGCTGACAGGTTCGGGGATGAGCACAAGCAAACGCGCCGCGCCGCCCGGCGCCTTAACCGCACGCTCGGCCGCTTTTCCAGGACGCTTGGCAGCTACGTTGAACGCGGCTGGGCGGACGAGAAAGCGGCGCGGGAGCTGACATCCCTGACTGACCAGGTAGCCAGAAGATTGTAAGGACCGCGGGTCGTAACTGTCACCCAACCAGGAAGGTTTATTCATAAGGCCCTGAAAGCCAGGCCCCCGCCAAAGCTGTGCGCGTAAACGGTTCTCCCCCTATCAAAGAGAAGGAACAAAGAGGGCGTGAGAGATTCTTCCTACGGTAAACCATGCTACAATACAAATCAGTGTACGTAATATTCAACACATATACCTGCGAATATGAATAACTCTCCGGAACAGACTGTCTTTTCCGGCATTCAGCCGTCCGGCACATTGCACATCGGCAACTATCTCGGCGCCATAAAGCAATGGATCCCCCTGCAGCAGGATCACGAAGCTTACTTCTGCATTGTGGACCTGCACGCCATCACTGTGCCGTACGACGCCAGTCAGTTGCCAGCCGCCGCCCTGAACGCCGCCGCCATCTACTTGGCCTGCGGCCTGGATCCCGGCCAGGCAACCATTTTTGTCCAGTCCCACGTACCCGCCCACGCCGAGCTGGCCTGGCTGCTTAGCACCCTAACACCCCTGGGCGAGCTCAAACGCATGACCCAGTTTAAAGAAAAATCGGAGCGCGGCCGGGGTGAAGCCGGCTTAGGGCTTCTGGCCTATCCCGTCCTGCAAGCCGCGGACATCCTGCTGTACCAGACCGACACGGTGCCGGTCGGCGAAGACCAAGTCCAGCACATAGAAATTACCCGCGATATCGCCCGCCGTTTTAACGGTCGCTTCGGCCGGGCTTTCACCATTCCCCAAGCTCAAGTAAACCGGTCCACTGCCCGCGTCATGTCGTTGACGGAGCCAACCAGAAAAATGAGCAAGAGCGATCATCCGAAAAGCTACCTCGCGCTCACGGATAAGCCGGATACTATCAAGCAAAAAATTATGTCCGCCGTCACTGAAACTGAACCTGTGTTTTCTTTTGCCGCCAGCGGTCCGGCAGTGCGAAATCTTCTTAATATCTACCAAGCTTTCAGCGGACAGGAGGCGGAAGAGATAGAAGCGAAGTTCTCCGGCGGGGGTTACCAGGAATTCAAGGAGGCCGTGGCCGAACTGCTCATTGAAAAGTTAACTCCCGTGCGGGAAGAGTATGAAAATCTGCGACGGGATGAGACAAAGCTTAGAAAAATACTGGGGCAGGGCCGTGAAAAAGCCCGAGCTAAAGCCAAAAACACCTTGAAAGACATCAAGCAAAAGATGGGGCTTCTGTAGCAGGCGAGCCGCCGCGAGTTAAAGCCGCGCTAAAGGCGGCTGCCCGCGCGGCTTGGCGCTAAAAACCTCCAATTGCAGCCAGGCCACGCCAAATACCACTGCAAACACCGTTACGTAAACTCCCGGTGTTTAACTCCCGGTGTTTAACACCGGGAGTTGAAATGACGGTGTTTGCGCGCCCGTTGTTACCCGTCCTTATACATTCAAACACGGCGGGGCGCGCTAAGTACCCTTGATCAAAGACTCAATTTCGGACTTCTTTTTTTTCAACAGCTCCCGCGTGTCCGCTTCCATGTTCAAGCGCAGTTTGGGTTCAGTGTTGCTGGGACGGACATTGGCCCACCAATCGGAATAACACACCGTAACACCATCCAACGTACTTATATCCGCTCCGGCATAATACTCTTTTATCCTGTTTAGGGTCGCCTCCTTATCTTCCACCTCAAAATTTATCTCCGGTGTTTTGGCGTAACGCTCAAGCGGCGTCACCAGCTCCGACAGCCTTCTACCGCTTTTTTTCAAAACCCTAATAACATAATTCATGGCCAGCAGTCCCGATTCCGCGTACCAGGGGGTGAAGTAAAAATGCCCCGAGAGCTCTCCGGCGAACACGGCATTCTCTTTTCTCATCTGCGCTTTTATATTGGAATGGCCCACCTTGCTCATAACGGCACGCCCCCCCGCCCTCTCTATAGTCTCGCGCACAGCTCTTGACGACCTCAAATCACACAAAACGGTGGAGCCTGGCCGCTCTTTAAGTATTTCTCCAGCAATTAAGGCCGTAGCCATATCCCCCGGCACCGCCTCGCCTTTTTCCGTCACAAAAAACACCCTGTCCCCGTCGCCGTCAAAAGCCGCCCCGAAATCGGCAGCTTCTTCCGTCACTTTCCCCCGCAAATCTTCCAGATTCTCCTCCTTTAACGGATCTGGTTCGTGGTTAGGAAAACGGCCGTCCAGCTCCCAATATAGCGGCACGGCCCTCCCGCCTATACGTTTGAAAAAATCCTCCAGCAACAACCCCGCCATACCGTTGCCGGCGTCCACCGCTATTTTGAAACCAGCCGCGTCGCACCCCGCTCCGGCCATATCCAGGTACGGCCCTTTTACGCTAGTCTCCTTAATTTCTCCCGTCCGCTGTACCGGCCGCCAGCTGCGTTTTGCCACCAACTCTCTAATCTCATTAAGTCCCGTCTGCTCGCCAATGGGTATGGCTTTCTCCCGCGTCATCTTAACGCCGTTATAGCCGCCGGGATTATGGGAAGCCGTCACCATAAGACCGCCGTCCGTTTCAAGACGGTGGACGGCAAAGTAAAACATGGGGCTGGTGGTCAGCCCGATGCGCAGGACGCTGGCGCCTCCTTCAGTCAGGCCGCGAATAAGTTCCGGCTCTATCTTATCCCCGCTGGCACGCATGTCTCTTCCTACTACCACCTTTTCGGCGCCGGAGTAAGCAACGTAGGCCCGTCCGATGTGATACGCCTCTTCAGAGTCAAATTCATCGGGAACTATACCCCGTATATCGTATGATCTGTAAATGTCGGGATTGAACATAATCTACACGTTAAAATACTGCTTTATTACCAACCCTATAACAAAATTAATGGCTGCTACTCCTAAACTTATCGCTGCCATTTCTAGAAAGCGTTTTTTAAACGACAGCTTTCTGGCCACCGCCGTGTAAAAAGTAAAAGCCGATATTATTATAACAGCCAGGCCCAGGGCCGCCGCCAGCGCCGCGAACGCGCTGTCAAACAAAAAGTAAACAGAAATCAAAAGTAACACCACGGCCAGATAGGTAAAGCCCGTGATAAGACCGGCCCTTAAAGGGTGCCTGTCAGCTCCTTCTTCTTTAGTGGACAGGTACTCCGACGCTCCCATAGACAACGCCGCCGCGAAGCCGGTGATAAAGCCTACCATGGCAATAAGTTTCGTTTCCCCCAGGGCCAATGTCAGTCCCGCCAGGACGCCTGTCAGCTCCACTATGGCGTCGCTCAAGCCCAGCACTATGGAGCCAGCATAAGCCAGCACTTTCTCGTTGATCATGCCTAGAAGCTTCTCTTCATGCCTTTGTTCGTCTTGGATCATTTCCGCCACCCGCGGAAAGTCTGACTGTAACTGGTCGTACACACCCCGCGACATGGTCTCGCCCCTTTCCATCAGCCGCAGTCCAAAGCTTAAGCCCAAAAGCCTGGTCAGCCAGGCATAAAGACGCACTTTCCACCAGGACGGTTCCACCTCCCTGCTGGTTATCTCCTTCCAAATCCCATAATGCTTTCTCTCGTCACGCGCCAGCTGCTCTACCACCCGCCGGTTTCCGCCTTCCGGCAATGTCTGCGCCAGCCTCTTGTATATATGATGCTCCGTAATCTCATCCCGCTGCGCCGCCAGCGCCCGCAACGCGGGAGATCTTTTGCCCGGCCCATAACCCAAGCCGCGGCCCGGACCGCCCCGTCCGCGGCCCATCTCCACGCCCGTACGGTCACCCGCTTCCGGCAAGACGCTGCCGCCCCGTTTTTGCTCGCAAACCTGCCTTCTGCCCAGACCGGGTTTCCTCCCCGTCTTTTGGTCCATTAAATCAATATAGCGCGGATGGGGGCTAAAAAGTAAGTTATACCAACCGCATCTATTTACATCCACGGTGTCATGCCGGACTTGATCCGGCATCCAGCGAAATTAGCCTGGATGCCCGCTTTTGCGGGAATGACGCGGAATTAATCAGGTGTGGCTGGTATCACCCGCACAAAATCCACACGGCGCAAAACTACCCCCGCCCGTTTTAAAGGTAAAAAAAAGAGGCCCGAGGAGGAATCTGTGAGGTGGGCCAGTAAAGGTACTAGTGATAGAGAAGGAACAACGCTTACTGCTAACTATAATAATCCATACAAAGTTAATGTCAAGCCTTTTTTGGGCAAGAACTGTGGATAAGTCTAATAAATAGCTATATTAAGCAGATAAATTATTATAAAATCACCTTGATGGCGGCGCCGGCGTCTCCTTGCTTTAAGAAAGAAACTGAACCCGCGCTTTTTGCCGCCTCAGCCAGCCGCTAGAGACTCAATATTAAATCTCATCATGTCTATGTAGCTGTCTCTATCGCCCACGCCACCCAGCGGATCCAAAACGCGAATTTTAAGACCAAACTCCTCGGATAGAAAACGCACGGCTGCCGTGGACTGCTTTTGCGGCTCTGTATAAAAAGTGTTAATGTCGTGCTTTTCCAGCACTTCGCCCAGCTCCTTCAGCTCTGCCGCCGAAGGCTGCTGCCCTTCTCGCGGCTCATAGGTGACCGCAAGATTAAGCCCGTATTGCGCGGCAAGATAGGACCAGGCATCGTGTATGGCTGCGAAGTTCTTCTGTTCAATATTGCCGGCCATCTCTTGCAGTTCTTTTTCTAATAAGTTCAAGTGCTCTAAATATTCAGCCAGATTTCTGTCATATACTTCAGAGTTGTCCGGATCTATTTGCTTCAAGCTGCCGGCCACGTTTTTAGCTATTTTTACGGCGTTAGACACAGTCAGCCAGTAGTGAGGATTTTCCCCGCCGCCGTGACTGTCTTTATGTTCGTGCTCTCCGTCGAAAGAGTGCGGCTCAATTCCCTCGCCGTGACTGTCTTTATGTTCGTGCTCTCCGTCGAAAGAGTGCGGCTCAATTCCCTCGCCGTGACTGTCTTTATGTTCGTGCTCTCCGTCGAAAGAGCGCAGCTCAATTCCCTCGTCAACAACCTTAACCACCGCGCCCGTGCTCCTGGATACGCGCTCCGCCGCGAAGTTGTCCAGACCGTGGCCGATGGCAAAAATAACCTCTGCCCCTCGCGCCCGGGCCAGCTGCCCCGGGTTAAGGGAATATGAATGAGGCGAAGCCCCAGCGGGTATAAGTTGTACCACTTGGACTTCTTGGCCGGCCACATTTCGCACGATATCTTGAAGAGGGAAAATAGTGGCCGCCACCTTCAGTTCTTCCTTTTGTTCCGGCCGCGCCCCGCGCCCGCGGGACATTAGTAGCACGACTGCTACTAACACGGCCACCCCCGTCCCCGCCGCCATCACCGGCAGCCAGTTCCTGTTTTTCATATTATTAATAGTATAAGCTAAAAAAGCAGTCATGTCCCCATCAAGAACAAGAACCAGAACGGCGTTAAGGCGATGGCAACACCCCATCACCCATGAAAACTTGTACCAGCCGGACAAATACAAGGTGCACGTTGGAAGGGGCTCGGTCGGTTTTTGCACCGCCTGGAATGATCCGGCCGCCGCGATCAAAGCGGCTCCGCGCCTGCGCGAAAAAGCAGCCCTGGTCGGATCGCTATATTCCAACCAGGGCGTTAATGTCATGGTGCGCAACCTGGCTCTTAATCCTTTCATCAAGCGTGTTTATCTGTGGGGACACGGCTCCCTGTCCAACACTAAATTCGGCCTGGCTGGCACGTCAGTACTGAAAAAACTGTGGCGGCGGGGAATACAAAAAGACAGGTTGGTGCCGGGCACGGCTTTTAAGTTAGACAAAAAAATTAACCTGCGAGTCCTGAAGATCATGCGCCAGAACATTGAGCTAAAGGATGTGGGGAACAAAGAGTTGGCCGAAGCAGCCGCTGCCGCCCAGCCTACCAGCCTTGAACCCTACATGCGGCCGGTGCGCTTCCCCGAGGCGCCGCCGGAAAAAATTGACACCTTTCCCTCCGAGCAGATCGGTTGGCTTATCCGCGGACGCACCGTAATAGATGCCTGGGCGCGGGTAGTGGAACGCGTAATGCGCTACGGCCTGACGAAAAGAACCCAGTACGGCAGCCGGCAAAAAGAGCTGTTGGGGGTTACCTGGGTTATCCATGGCGAAGATCCGGACAGGCCGCAGCTGCCCAAAGAGTGGCCCGGGACCTTGCGGGAAGTAACCGGAGCCACCCCCGCGGCCATCTCTGAATACCAGCAGGCCTTTCTGTCCCCCGGCAAGCCCGACGGCACAGCTTACACCTACGGCCACCGGCTGATGCGCTACCCCCGCCCCGGACAAAGAGACGGCATAAACCAGATAACACAATCCATAATAGCCAACTTGCGAGCTTCGCCCGACACCCGCCGCGCTGTAGCCACCACTTTAGTCCCTTGGGTTGACGCGCACAGCGAGGAACCTCCCTGCCTAACCCAAATACAATGCGTGCAGGCGGAAGGCAAAGTAGGCCTGCTGGTCACGGCCCGCAGCCATGACATCTTCAAAGCAGCCATCCCTAACGCTTTCGGCCTGCTCGCGCTGCAAGCCTATATCGCTAAAGAAACAGGGTTCGCCGCCGGCGTACTACAAATTACCTCCCAATCGGCTCACATTTACGAAGGCGACTGGGAAAACGCTCGGCAACTGGCCGACTGCTATTTCTGGAGCCGGCCCGGGCATTCCCTGCAAGAAGAAGAGTTTGACCCCCGTGGGGTCGTCAGAGTGACCACCGCCAACGGACAGATAACAGCTTCTTTTCACGGACCCGACGGACAACAGCTGGTAGAGTTTAAAGGAAAAAACGCTGATCAGCTGGTGCGGGATATAAGCCAGCAGGAGCTGTTCAGCCAAACAGGACACGCCCTGGACATCGGCGTTCAACTAGCCCGAGCCGAGGTAGCCTTAAAGCAAAACCGGCCCTTCGTTCAAGACCGGCCGGTTAACATTGACGCATAAACTACTCAAGCAAAAGTCTCTCGCTCTTCCTCAAAGTCCAAGCAAACCGAATTTATACAATACCTCTTGCCAGTCGGCGCCGGACCGTCATCAAAAACATGCCCCAGGTGCGAGCCACACTTCCGGCACGACACCTCCGTGCGCTTCGTGCCCAGACCGCCGTCCTCCCTAAGCACCACTCCTTCGCGGTTGGCCGGTTCAGTAAAACTGGGCCAGCCGGTGCCGGAGTTAAATTTAGCTGAGGAAGAAAAAAGTTCCGCTCCGCAGGCCGCACAACGATACTTCCCCTTCTTTTTTGTTTGGTAATACTTACCCGTAAAGGGAGGCTCTGTTTCCCTTTCTCTCATCACGCGGTATTGTTTTTCGCTCATTTTTCCCTTCCAGTCAGCTCTCTGCTTCACCACTGTTCCTATTTTAATTATTAAAATAGCTGTCAGCGCTGTTAATACATCGCCACACTGCTCACCGCGGCGACAATACTTCTTCGTGCTGATCGTCAGTACAATCGCACTCCTTTAACTGGTGTCCCTCGTTTTCGCAACCTTCAGTTTCGCACACTTTGGCACGATCAGACACCCCGCTGCAGAACAGGCATACATAGTGAACCATATCAGTCACCTCCTTTTACCATAGATATCACATTATGCCACACCGCTCTTCAAAAAAACGGGTGGCGCGGCCGATGTCGTAGACCGGATACTTTTGGACCGCCTCTACCAGACACGCACGCGTAGATACCCACCGCTCATAGTAGCAGCCTCCGGACGCGATTTCAAAGCAGCCGCCACCGTCCAGAAGTATAAGCACCCACGGCCACGACTTCTCGATGAGGCCAGCGATGTCATACTCACTAAATTAATCCTGCTCTGCTTGTCATACACATCGTTGCCGGCAAAAAAAAGAGTGCCGTAGCCGCCGCCCTTTGTGCAGGAGACAAAATAAAAAACCGTGTCCCCAACGAGTACCGGCGACACCTCTACTTAATTAGAAAAACAATTTGGGCAGGCCGGAAGGAGTAATAACGCCGCCAACTTCGCCAAGACAGACCCGGCTATTCAAATGCCCCTAACTCCTCCCGGCTAATCAAAAAGAAGGGCCAAGCCTGAGCTCAGCCCGTGGTATCATCTGACCTATTCTTTGATGTTCTTGACCGTCAGTCCTCGTCCTGCTCGTCGTCAACATCGTCATCAAGAAGCAGCCCAAAGCTACCGAGCACGAAGCCCTTAGAGAAAGTGTCCAGCTGATTTTTCCGAAAGGTGCGTCTTGTCCTCTCCGCTACCCTCTGCAGGAAGTCAGCCACCAGGACCGTCCGGCTGTCACGATCCTCAACTTCTTCCAGCACCCGCGTCATAGCGGCCGCCAGTTCCAGGATGGAAACACCGCTGGCCCTTTCCGCCCGCCGCAACATCGCGATCTGACGGCTGACGCGGTCCCTTGCCTCTTCATAAACATCCAGCGGCTTGGTCACCGTCAGATAGGAAGGCAGTTGAGCGTAAGGGACAATGTCATGCGAAAGTAACAGTCCCAGCGCCACCACCCGGTCGTCGCCTTCGTACAGCGTCAGCTGGTCCCAGATAGTGTCCGCCGTCTCCTTCACGCCGGCGTTGTTACGGGCAGCCGCTTGAGACCAGCGCTCCACGAAATTGTACACGCGCCGGCCAATCTCCAAAAACCGCTCGGAGGTTATGGAATCGTCCAAGCGCCCGACGCTCCTTTTGCACCCGCGCGCTCCATGATGAGCCAGAATCCACCTGAAAAGCTTCTTCTGCTCATCCACGGCCGCGCCTTCAATGGCCAGTAGATACTGCTTAGCCGCGTCGTCGCAGCTGCCATACCCCGTGGCCGCGATTTCCATAATCCGCCGCTGCCGCTCTCCAAAACTGGCGTCTTTCTTCATGGCTCAATCCCTCTGTTTAAAAAGGAACAACTGGTTGTTAGTAAGGTACCCACCTCACGATGTGTAAGACTGCCACAACCGGAGTAGAAAGTCAAAAGGGCGAGGTACAAAAAAGAAGCTGCCCGTAATTTTCTCCTCCCCTGGCGGGAGGGGCTTCAACCAGGCAGCCGGTTTGCCGCCTGGCTTACTTACGGGCGGACAGGTTGCGCGCCAGGCGGCGCGCCGTCGCCGGTCGGTAAGCCCCAGTCCGGCTGTCCCGGACCAGCAGTCCCGTCCCCCACCGGGGTATAACCCGCTCCGGGAACACCAGTTGAAGCCGGTTTAGGCGAGGGAATCCGCTTCCTAGCAAACCCCGCTCCATATGTGGTACACAAAAGATATGGCAGTATCCAGACAACAAAACATGCGGCAGGCTAGAAAAGTCCTTGAGAAGGACACAGCAGTCGCTTTTGCGTACTTATTCGGCTCCGTGGCCAGGGGCGATACCACGCCGGGCAGCGACGTGGACGTTGCCATCTACCTCGATGCCGGCCGCGACGTGGACTTCTTTGACAAGCGCCTGGCACTCATGGAAGAGTTTACCCGTGCCCTGGAACGCGGCGCCGACGTCGTAATTCTCAACACCGCCCCGCCCGTGCTCCGGTACGCCATCATCCAGGAGGGCCGGCCGATATACACCAGATCCGCACGCAAAAAACTGGACTTTGAACTGAAAGTAACCAACGAATACATGGACTACCAGCCAGTCCTAAAACGGTACCACCGGCGCCTGCGCGCCCGCCTATGACCGAACTCGCCCGGGAAAAAATATATGCCAAGTTGGAGAACTTGCGGGAGTACCGTGGATACCTCGAGCAGCTCAAACAAGAAGCATCCAGCGAGGATGCCTTTGTGGATGATTTTCACCTGTTTGGAAGTACGGAACGCTATCTACAGCTCGCCATCCAAGCCATTATCGATGTAACACACTTGCTCATCATCAACCTCGGCAAAAAACGGCCGGATGATAACTACGAAGCCGTATCTATCCTGCACGAAAGCGGCTTAGTGACTGACGAGCTGGCGCACAAACTGACCGCCATGGTTGGGCTGCGCAATATCCTGGTACACGAGTACGGAAAAATCAACCGACGGAAAATTTACGCGGTCCTCACTACGCAACTAAGCGACCTGGAACAGTTCCAGCGCCAAATCCTCGCCCACCTCGAAAAGTAAGCTTACGATATGTTCAAGTTGCCACTCCAAATTTGTCTATTTTTTTTCGCGTGAATGCTGCCCCGCGGCGGCTGAAGCTCCACCCGCTTTCAGAACTTTACCTCTGCCGGATCAAACGCCTCCGGGTCAAACTGCTCTCCCTCTTCCAGGCACATCCACTCACGCATGTCTTCATCTCGACTTTCGCAGTTGAAACAATAAAATCGCTCAATAAAGCCATTTCATATACGTAAACAGCCCCGACTTCCACACTTACACCACCCCGAATACGCTACCCTTTCTCCACCGTACTTTCGACACACCCCCACACTATCTCTCCACATCCTCCTCATACTCGGAAATATGCTGCGCGATGTCTGCTGGATGACATTCCTTCACCTCCCACTCCACCAGCCCGTCCGCATCCGCAAACGTAAACGAACCAGTAAAACATTTACCCGCCAGAAACAGCGGCAGCCAGTAGCGGTCATCCGGCCACATCCGCTCATACGGAATCGCATCCTCCGCCACCCACCGCGGCCGCATCTCATCCGTCTCCCGCGGCTCTCCCGACCACCCCCGGGCCGCGAACACGAACACCGTCAGCGGCTCATTACTATTTAAAAATGAAAAGGTAAGCCGCCCTCGCAGCTCCAGTCCAAACACCGCCAGCCCGCACTCCTCCCCCACTTCTTGCCTGGCCGCCTCCCGCAGGCTCTCCCTCGCCTTAAGTTTGCCGCCAAAACCGTTCCACCGCCCAGCCCCAAACCCCCGCTTCTTCAAACCCAAAAGCATCCTCCCCTTATCCCGCACTACACACAGCGTCCGCCAGCTTGTTTTCTCTCCCATCATCGTGCTCCGAGTAGACATATACTGGTCAGTTTACCACCCTCTATATCCCAGCTGCCGTTACAGTTTCTCAATAATAGAGAGGTACTCCTCCGTGCTCAATCCGAGAGTACGCGGGTTGCTGCGAATGACCATTGGTGTGACTTCTTTTTCTTTAGGCACAACAATAGGCCGCTTCAGGCCTGATTTGTCGTAAATAAGATGGTCTCCTTTTGTGCGTTTATGTCGGCAGCCGACAAAAACAAGAAACTTCTGAAATTTCTTGAGCTTAATTGGCCGCAAGCCCGCCACGCGCGTGCTGAGTCAAGCTGCAGCGGGGATGGTCACCCGTTCCGTTTCGTGACCAATAATAGTGGGTGGCTCCCAATGCTGGTCGCGCTTCTGCCAGCCGAGGTCTTGTAGAACTTCATCCAGCGTCCCTTTACCCGCAACTTCCTCAAAAAAGATTTCCACGGACTCTTCGAATCGTTTTTTAGCTTTCTCAAATGTCATGGCGGATGTGGCGACATCAAGCACCGGCGAGAAAGCAACGAACTGTTTGCCTTCCCGCATAAATACAACCGGGATATCAACGCTGATGGTAACCTTCTTTTTCATGATGTAATAGCATATAATCAAGCAATGTAATTGTCAACGCTTCTGCTCTCCCAAATACTAGCACGCTCGTATGAATCACGCGCCACAATAGTGATATCGAAAGAGTCCTCCTTCAAACCCAAAAGCATCCTCCCCTCATCCCGCACCGCGCGCAGCGTCCGCCAGCTCCCTCTTTTCTGCGCCATAATTAAAACCTTTCCACCACCATAACACATCTTTAACTGCTTCCACCCGCCAGGCCCGCCGGCCGTACCGGCGGATGGAAGCAAAAAGCGGCTCGCGCCGCCTCAACCTAAACACGCCAGACGGATGGCGTGTTTAACCCTGCTTCAGCTTGTAGGTAACAGCCTGGCCTGTCTGCCCCGTCTGCTCCACTCTGTTCTCCCTCTCCAACTCATCCAGATATCTGACGACGGTGCGCGCCGAGACGCCCAGCGCCTCGCGGATATCGGCGTTAGCCAGCTCTCCCCGTTCAGCCAAAAGTTTTACAACCTTCTCTTTCTTTTCCTGCTTGCGCGCCGCCCGGCCCAGCGCCGCGCGGCAAATGCCGGCCGCCGCCTCGCGCCTTTCCTTCCCCGCCAGCAGCCAGCCGACTACCAGGCCCAGGCCCGCCAATCCCAGGCCAACTGCCGCTATCACCACCCAGCCATTCATGCCTCTACTCTACCTCAAATCACCCGGCTCCTTAACCGCAGTCTTGTCTAACACAAGATTGGACTGAAACACCTCCCGCTTTCTAACGCAAAAGTGGCCTGAAACTAATATCAGTGCCATAAAGAAAGCAGGACGTCAAACGAAAAATCTCCTTGGCTACGATGATACTACACACTTTTCCTTAAACCGTGCCCAGGCGTTTTCGTTGGTAAAGCGCCTCTACAAAGAAAGCGGAAAGCGACTCAAAATGGGGTTGTTAACACTAACCCTTAATGAAATCGCTTCCCACTATGACGATCATTACACAGTCATACGCTATGCTCAAAAAAGAAACTAATCCCGAATTTGCCCGGCGAACACTGCTGGACGAATACAGCCGCCAGGGCAGCAATGTAGCCGCCACCGCCCGGGCCATGCACCCCCACGCCGCGGTGCAGTGGCTCCGGGGCGCGGGGACCCCGCACGCCGCGCCACCCGTTTATTTAAAGAGTGGCATGGCATAATGTGATATCTATATTTTACCAGCTCTTCCCCGGTCACTATTTCTTATCTCGCCGTAACCCTATAATGAAATAATACTACCAGGGACACCGTAAACGTTCCTTCTGCCCAGGCCGGCGGCCCGTTTACGGGCGCAAATGTTTCTGAAGGTTCGTTTCTTTGAGCACGGTGCAAGAGAAGAAGATCAACCAAGTAAAACCACGAGTCAGGACAGTCAATCTAGAGACGACCGTCACCCGCAGCGGGAATTACCTGCCCAAAGGCATTAACTACCAGATGAGTCCCGGAACATGGAAGCGTTAAAATTGCCTGCTGGCCAACAACCACATCATGGACTACGGCCGGGAGGGCTTAATGGAAACGGTCACGGCGCTGGAAGGTAACAACATACAACCGGCCGGAGCCGGCCGGAACATCGCCGAGGCGACAAAGCCGGCCCGAAAGGGAGGCGTTGTCATCTCCGCTCTCTGCCATCCTTCCAGCGGCGCGCCCCCAGTTGGCGGGCGGGAGAAGACCAGCCGGGGGTATGCCTTCTGGCCGACTTGGAAAAGGACCGGCCGGCGATAAAAAAGAAGGCGGTAACATCCTAATATTCTAAAGCTACGGGTTGGAGTTATAAGGGTTAGAATTAAAAATTACATAAGCATCGCCAAACAGGGGCATCTCCTCGTCATTACACTCAAAAGACCCTTCTTAACGAAGGGTCTTTTGAGGCTCCCCAGCTATCCCCGCTAAGCGAGGCCAATCCCCGCCACTCGGCGGGCCTTCGCTGAGGTTTATGCCGTTATACTAGCAAGCCTGGTAAAAAATGCAGGACTCCTACTGAGCCGGACGTCCGGGGTTGGCCGGTGCTCCCACATCAGCCGGTGAGCCTGCTTCCTGCTGCCCAGCAGGAGCTGACCCGGCTCCGCCTTGGTTGCCGCCAGCCGGCTCGCTGCCCGCTCCGGGAATAGTTGTCGGCCGTCCGGGAGTAGTACCGTCAGCGCCGCCGGTTGGCACTTCCGGAATCGGCGCTCCTTGCTGGCGCAGCGTATCCAGGCGCTCTTCCACTTGTTGCCGCTGTTGCCGAACGCGCTCTTCCACCGCTTCCCGCTGTGTGCCGGAAAGGGCATTGAGCGCCGCCTCCTGCCCTTGCGCGCTCCGCGTCATGGCGCGTTGAATAGCCGGCTTAGCCTGTTCCGGTACTTTTTCGTACACGTCAGCTAACACGGTTAAGTGAATACTGGTCGCTTTGGTGACAAGATCAGTCAGCGCCGCGCTGGTATCCTCGCCGCTCCGCGCCGCCGCGGCCAAGTTGGCAGCGGCCCCGCTGATCAGCTCGCCGTACGCGTTAACCGCTTCTTGTGCTTCTTCATCTTTGCCTTCGTCAGCCATCTGCCGGGCTTCCGCTAAACGCTCTTCGGCGTGTTCGGACTGTTTGGCGCCTTTAGCCTCCCAGCCAAAGGCGAAGAAGCGGCCTAGTCCCTCGCCCCATTTGTCGAGGAAGTAGAAAGGACTGTCGGGAGTGATGCCGGGGTTAGGCAGAATATTACCTACCTGCGCCTGCGCGCTAGTAGCGGCCAGCAGTAAGATCAAAAGAGGTGCCGCGGTAAAGAATTTTTTCATCATACACCAATCACCTCCTTTCCCAAAAACGCCCCGCCGAGGGCGGTGTCTTCTCAATGACCGCCGATGGGGGCCTTGCTTGCTTGGTTAGAAAAGTTATCGTTCTCACTGCTGGATGGTCGTTGCGCTGGCTGGCTCGGTTGAGATCCATGACTGGTCGCCCCGGAAGCAGGGCCCGTAACTGGCCGCGGCGAGGCAATAGGCTGAATGTCAACAGTAGGCGAGGGTTTTTAAAATCCTCGTTCTGCAGATTTTCCGGGTAACTGATAAATTTATCCGCGTCGTCCATGCTAAGAAGTTTATCTAAAACTCATCCTAAAAATACCTGGTGATACGCGAATTTCCCGTAAAACCGCAAACTTCTGCGACTTTTCATATTTTTAGGATAGCTTCTAGTAATAATTAACCCGCCTAAGAAGTCATGGGTAAAGACAACTCCCTTTTTAAGTGTAACCTCTTCCTGCCCTTAAATCCAGTAATAGTGGCTCTTCTCAAATTAGTGTGGTGCGAAACTGGCACGTGCTGCTTAATACAGCCACAAGTCGGTATTTATTTACCGAGATACCAGTACCCGCGTAAGCTGTCCGCAGCCGCTCGCCTGAAAACCATGTTCTGGCAAGCCTAGGCCAACGTATTCTGAAAACCTGTCCACTATATGCATCGTGGGCAGGAGCACACTTAATTGAGAGGAGCCGTAATAGTCTTGTCTAACACAAGATTGGACTGAAACACCTCCCGCTTTCTAACGCAAAAGTGGCCTGAAACTAATATCAGTGCCATAAAGAAAGCAGGACGTCAAACGAAAAATCTCCTTGGCTACGATGATACTACACACTTTTCCTTAAACCGTGCCCAGGCGTTT
>CAZLVG010000011.1:0-21834 GCA_964562905.1 uncultured Candidatus Saccharibacteria bacterium
CCAGTAGTGGTATTTGTGCTTTGGGAACTCGGCTTTCGCGGTTGAGCTCACGCAATAGCTTAACCAGATAAATTACCTTAAAAGAGCGTTTGTTTTAGGCATAGCTAATTTCCTTCTGAAGCGCGTAAGTCGTCAACAGCAAAAAAGCTGATGGCAAGGCTGATGGCAAAGTTGATGATAAAGCTGATGGCAAAGTTGATGATAAAATGAAGGGCTTCTATACTCCCATATTACGTAATATGGGAGTATTTTACGGCCTCCACTCAACTTCCGCGGTTGAACTTGTGAATTCGCTTAAGCGGAGTTGATACCAGCCACACCTGATTAATTCCGCGTCATTCCCGCAAAAGCGGGCATCCAGACTAATTTCGCTGGATGCCGGATCAAGTCCGGCATGACACCGTGGATGTAAACAGATGCGGTTGGTATGATTCATTACTTAACTGCTTTGGCTCAATTGAGCTAAAAGGTTTCTGAACCGCGAAAGTCGAACTGTGAGATAATCCTGATGAAACCCAACAAGAGGGAAGCTTAAGCAAAAGTTTTTTACCGCAAATATTACGAATTACGAATCACGAGTTACTGATTACGAGTTACGGATTACTAACCCGCCGACTAGCGAATCCTTTTATAAAACGTTAGCGTGTTACTGCCGTTGCTTATGCCCTGCACTCGTTCAAAGTCGCTTTCCAACCCGGATTTAATCTCCGGGTATTCCATCAAAAAGGAAAAGTCTGTTTGCTTGTCCATTAAAAACCACTTGGCGTCCCGGAAGGCCCGTACCATCCGTTCCGCCGGCGGCAGAAAAGTGTTAAGCCGCCCGGTATCCTTGCGCGTAAATTCATAGGCATACCAACGCGGATGGGCTATATCCAGCGCCGCGCGGTGCCCGGAAAGGTAGGGCACGACTGCGGCACCCGTAAATATCGGTTCATCCATGGGAATATTACGCTGTGCCCAGTTGGCAGCCTCCTTGGCCGCGTCCAGCTGAAACGTACCCGTGTGTTCGAAGGCCAGTGTCACGTAACCGGACACAAACAAAGCCCACAGCAGTACGGGCACCGCCGCCCAGCGCAATTTTCTGGACGTTATGACCGGCCGGGCGAAGGCAGCCAGCAACACCAGCGGCGGCAGAAATTCACCGATATAATTGGCGTGAAATTTTATCCAGTTCATATAGAAAAACAGCAGGCCGGCCAGCCACAAGGCCGGGGCCAGAACGGCCGATAGTTTTCCCTTCATATCCCGGGATACCACCCGCTGCCCGTTGTACAGCACGGCTGCCAGTAATAGAACTGCTGCCATGGCATACCACAGCCTTTCCATGTCAAAGACCATCACGCTGCTGCCCTCGTACTTACTGAAAAAACCCCACGCCCACCAGAAAATCAGCAGCGGCGCCGCCCACCACAGCTTTACTTTTAGTATCCGCCTGACAGAGGAGCCGGCGCTGCCGGCCGAACGCGCTGCCAGGCGCTGCAATACCACGCCCAGCCCGATTAGTGACAACAGAATAAGCGGCAAAGACTCCCGGAAGAACGGCGTCATGCCCCTTATGGAATACGCCCTTACCTGTTGCCTTTGCGCCGGGTCAAGGCCAGAAATACTGTCTTCGGCAGAGTTGGCGCCTAAAGCCTCCCAAAAACCTTCCGTGCCGTAAACGGCAGAAGCCCCCGCCAGAAAAATACCAACTACCAGCAAAAAACCGACGGCCACTGTAATGATATCTTTTGCTCTCGCCTTCCAGTCGAAATTTTCTGTTACGATTAGCGCCAGCGGCACCAGCCCCAAAGCCAGAATACTTTTGCGTGATATAACTCCCAGGCCCAGCAGTACGCCGGCCGCGAACAGCCACTTGCCGCGACCCTTGTCCTTACCGCGCAAAAAGTGCAGCAACACAGCCAAACCCAACGTTCCGAAGAAGACGGCCAAAGGCTGCGTGTGAACATATATGTTGAACACGGACGTTACCCCCAGTAGCGCCCACAGCCCGGCGCCGGCCAGTCCTATTTTTCTGCCGCCCAGATTTTTACCCAGCCAATACAGCGGAAACAAAGTAGCCGCGCCGATAAAGACAGAAGCCCATCTGCCCGCGGCTATGGTATTACCTAACAGAAACTGCCACAAAGCCAGCCACCCCACCACCAGCGGCGCCTTCACGTAGCCGTCTCCGCCGGCCAGTTTGCCGCGCAACAGCGTGCGCGCGTCGTACAGGTAATTGCCTTCATCATTGGTAAGCGGCATCTGATGCGCGTACACCAGGCGCAAGGCCACAGCCAGCAGGAACAGGGCCAGCAGCGCGCGGCCGGGCTTGGCGGACAGCGGCCGTAAAAACAGCAGCAAGACCATTGTCAGGATGGCCGGCCAAGCGGCCGTGGCCCACAGCAGATACCGGCCACGCTCTTCACCCCAGGAAGAGATAAGCGCGTGCGCTGCCGCGGTTGTTTGGCTGACTACGGCCTGCCGCAGCGGCACGGTATAGTAAAGCTCAAAAGCCGTATCTATGGCTTGCTTGCCAGACTGCGCTATCACCTTACCGTCATAATTACTGTCGGCCTGGCCCCGGACAATATAGGCCGATCCCAGCGGATAGGGATCCTCCGTGCTGATATCCACGGTAACCGCGCTGCCCGCCCGTCCCCCGGGCGACGTTACCAAGAAGAAATACTTCTTGCCTTTTGAATTCTCAATCGGCTTAAAGTCAAAACGATGTAACTGGTTATTCCCCATCTCTTCCACGCCGGCGGCGGCCGTTCTGATAGTATCCGGGTTAGCAGCCGACTTTCTGACCTGCAACTGTACCGTTCCCGTATCAACTCTTCCTGAATAAGTAGCTATCATAACAGCAACAGCCGACAGTCTGTCCCGGCTCGCGGTAAATGTCTGTCCGACTAAATTTCCGGCGGTAAGCTCGCCGGTATTGGCAGTATAGCTGGTTTGCCGCTCTCCTGCCTGGCGCACGGGAACCAGCTCACCGGCCGCCACGACCACGGCTAAAGCCAAAATAACTGCCGCCGTCCACGCCTTTACCCTCATTAATTACAAATTACGAGTTACGAATTACGAGAATAATAGTGTCGGCCGAATTTCCTGTAATACCCCACCATTCGCTTAATGCCCTCTTGCAAGGGTACCCGCGGTTGCCAGCCGGTCAGGTTTTCTATCTTGGCGGTATCAGCGATATAATCTCCCGTTTCGTTTCTCTCGTAGTTCTCCGGCCAGGGCACATGCTCTTTGATGCCGCTGCCCACTTCCTCCAGCACGGCGTTAACCATATCCACAAAACGTATCCTCTCGTGGGTTCCTATGTTATAGACTTCGCCGGCTCTGCCCTTCTCCGTTAATTGGATAAAAGCGCTTACTATATCATCCACGTACATATAGTCCCTCTCCTGGCTGCCGTCGCCAAATACTTTGATCGTTTTATTCTCCAGAGCCTGCCTTACGAACCAGCCCACTATGGAGTACTTGCTGTGTTTTATCTGCTGCCGGGGGCCGTAAGGATTAGGAATACGTACCGATACAGTGTGAAGATCGTAGGTATCGGCGTAGTAACGGTAATACTTTTCACCCAGCAGTTTATGTATGCCGTATATGGACAAAGGATCGGTGGGGTGGTCTTCCCGCACGGGCACCGTCTTTATTTTTCCGTATACCAGGCGTGAAGACGAAAAAAGTACCTTGGCTTTAGGCGCCTGACGCCGCGCTGCTTCCAGAACAGTTAAGTGTCCGGCGCCGTTAATGTCCAAATCAAGGAACGGTTTGTCCTTGGAATCCAGGTAACTGACCTGGGCCGCCAGGTTATAAATGACATCCTTTCCCCGCACCAGCTTACCCATCAGCGGCTTATCCCTGATATCGCCCTTTACGAACTCCGCCTTGTCTTTAATCCCGCTTAAATTAAACATATTGCCGCCGTAAAGGGGCGACATGGCGTCCAGTATTGTTACCTTACAGCCGCGCGACACCAAAGCGTGGGCTATATTGCTGCCGATAAAGCCCGCTCCTCCGGTAATGAGGATTTCAGTCATAAGCCTTCGGTTACCGCGGGAGGTAACCTGCTAACTGTTAAGGCCAGAGCGAGGGCGCCGTGCTGGCGGCCGAGGGCGCCGTGCTGGCGGCCCGCTCCTCCGGTAATGAGGATTTTCTGATGGTTACCGCCGTTATGACCGCGCGCGCCCACCTTGCCCGCTTCATTTTGCCGCGTGCTTCGCATACAGCTTATTGTACTCCTTCATAATGTTGGCCCAGTCATACCTTATTGCTCTTTCCCGGCCGGCTCGGCCCAAGCGCTGCCTCAAACCGGCGTCGTTAATTAGCGCCGCCAGTTTTTCGGCCAGCTTTTCAACGTCATCGCCCCGGATCAGATATCCGTTTACACCTTCTTCCACCAGTTCATTGTTCCCTCCCACGTCCGACGCTACTACCGGCAAACCGCAGCCCATTGCTTCCAGAATAACGGAAGGCATCCCTTCAGACAAAGAAGTCAGCACGAAAATGTCGGCATACTGATAGGCTTTTTCCAGCCGATCATAGGGAATAGTGCCCAGGTAACGGATTAAGTCAGATACTCCTCTGCGCTCCGCCTCCTCGTCCAGCTGTACCCTGGATGCCCCAGTGCCCACCACTTCCACCTCAAACGGAGCTTGGGCCACAGTCCGTACTTTCGGCAAGGCCCTAATAATTCTCTGAAAACCTTTACGGGGTATTAAGCGGCCGATGAACAATATTTTTACCTTGGCGTTGGGCAGGCGGGACATAGGCTGAAACCTGTCTGTTTCCACCCCGTTGGGAATAACAATAAACCGTGAGGACGGGTCAACTTTATGCCCCAACTGCGCCAACTCGGAGGAACACACCGTACGAAACTCCGCCCGGCGCCAAACGGCTTTTAGCACCGGCGTTAGAAAAGGGTAAATGTTTTTGTATCTTGACGGGTTCGCCCCGGGAATGTCAGACCCGCCAAAATATACGGCATAAGGAACACGCCGCGTCAGATTAACCACCCATGCCACCCAGCCGGCCGGCACCGCGAAATACGCCTGGATAAAATCAACTTTGTGCCTGAAGGTGTAACCTAGCGTGTATGCCAAGGCGGAAAAACCGAAAATAACCAGTTCCCACTGGGAACAAAAATCTTTGTAACGCCTGATGGCAGGTATGCGGATAACCCGCGCGCCGTCAACCGTTTCCCGCCTGGGTAAACCTCGGTAGCGGGAGGTAATCAATGTCACTTTGTGTCCAGACTTAGTCAGGTAGTGCAAGGCGTACTTAGTAACGGTTGAACCTCCTCCTCCGATAGGCGGAAACTCATTATTAATCAGCAACAGCTTCATACCCGGGGAGAGTGATTTGAACCAGCCGACTGGCGGCCCATCACCGGCTTTAGCTTCAGAGCGACATCCGTGGTGAAGCCGGAGGTGGACTTGATGGTGTACGGCTTCTTTTTAGCGTAGTAAGTATGAGCTACCACGTCAGCCAAAACACCGGTCAGCAAAAATTGAAAGCCCAGCAGTACCAGCATAACAGCCAGCAGGGGGGTTGACCTGTTCGCCAGTCCTATTATGCGCAGCAGCCACAAGGTTCCCAAAGTGCCGCCCAGTATTAGGCCGCCCAACACGAACACGGCGCCGATGGTGCCGAAAAAGTGCATCGGCCGGGCCGAGTACTGAATCCAGAATTTGACAATAACCAGGTCTAAAAACCCCTTCATTTTCTTTTTGATGGAGTAATTGGTTCGGCCGTGCCGGCGGGGGTGGTGACTAACCTCCATCTCACCCACCTTGAAGCCCTTCCACGACAACAGCGCCGTTATGTAGCGGTGCATCTCGCCGTACAGCTCCAGGTCTGTTAGAGCCTCTTTTTTGTATATTTTAAGACTGCAGCCGTGATCATGGATTTTTTCTCCCGTAACCCAGCGGTGCAACGCGTTGCCAAGCCTGCTCCCCACTTTCAACAAGCCGTTGTCCTTGCGCTGCCGTCGCCAGCCCGATATTACATCCCACCCTTCCTTCACCATCTTGTCCAGCATAGACGGTATATCTCCGGGGTCGTTCTGCAAGTCGGCATCCATTACTATCACGTAATCCCCGCGGGCGTGGTCAAAACCGGCTGACCAAGCCGCCGTTTGGCCGAAATTTTTCCTGAACTGTATAAGCTTAACCCGTCCGTCGTGCTGCCGCAGGCTCTTCATCTCGCGGTACGTGCCGTCACTGCTGCCATCGTCTATAAATATCAACTCCCACGCACCCAGCCGCCCCATAACATCCTTTACCAGCTGGTAAAGGTCTTTGATGTTTCGCTCCTCATTGCGAGCCGGAACTACCACTGAATACCGCATATCACTCCTTCGCCACCTCCAGCAAATAATGACCATAACCGCTTTGCAGCAGCTCTTTAGCCAAGTCTTCCAGCTGGTGCCTGCTTATGTATCCCATGCGGTAGGCCGTCTCCTCGATACATCCTATTTTCAAGTCTTGTCTTTTTTCAATAATCCGTACAAAGTTGGCCGCCTCCAGCAAAGAGTCATGCGTGCCGGTATCCAGCCACGCCGTGCCGCGGCTCATTCTAACCACCTTTAGCCTGCCTTCATCTAAATATTTCCTGTTCACATCCGTGATTTCCAGTTCCCCTCTCGGCGACGGCTTTAAGTTTTTAGCCATATCCACCACGTTTTCATCGTAGAAATACAGACCGGGCACCGCGTAGGGCGACTTGGGTCGAGTCGGCTTTTCTTCAATGGAAATGGCCCGTCCGTTATCGTTAAAATCCACTACCCCGTAACGCTCCGGGTCAGAGACGTGATAGGCAAAGATAAGCCCCCCGCCGTCATTTTCTACCTGCCGGCGCACACCGGTCAGCGTTTCCTTTAGATCGCTACCGTAAAAAACATTATCCCCCAATACCAGCGCCACCTTGTCGCCTCCCACAAAATCAGCTCCCAAAACGAAGGCCTGCGCCAGCCCTTCCGGCTTAGGCTGCGGTAGGTATTCAAATTTCACGCCCAGCCTGCCGCCGTCTCCCAACAAATTTTTGTATTGAGGCAAGTCACCGGGGGTGGAGATTATTAAAATTTCCCTGACGCCGGCCAACATTAAGGTGGAAAGCGGATAGTACACCATGGGCTTGTCATAGACCGGCATCAGCTGCTTGCTCACCGGTATGGTAAGGGGATACAGTCTGGTGCCGGCTCCTCCGGCCAAAATAATGCCCTTCATAAGTTATCTGAAGCTTCTCCTAAGTGTAAATGTTTTAGCAGGTAATTTTTAAGATAGTCTTCCACTGCCTGTTCCAGTCCTGTCATTTTCCCTTTGTAGCCTACCGCGCGCAGTTTAGCTGTGTCAGCCCGAGTATAGTTTTGATACCGGCCGGCCAGCTCCGGCGGCAAGTCAACATAGCTGATTTCTCCTTTTACGCCAAGGGCTTTAAACATGGCGCTGGCTAAATCATTCCAGGTACGCGGCATGCCCGTGCCCACATTGAACATCCCCGTCGCCTGCCTGTTATCCAGAAAAAACAGCGTTACCCGGACGGCATCCTTTACGTACAGAAAATCTCTTAATTGCCCACCGTCCTCAAAATCGTAGTGGTTGGATTTAAACAAACATATTATACCCTTGTCTCTAGCCGCGGTCCATTTTTTGGCTATAACACTACGCATATACCCTTTGTGATACTCGTTAGGGCCGAAAACATTAAAATAACGCAGGCCCACAGCTTCTTTTAAATAACCGCCGTCCCGCGCCCAGATGTCCGCCTCCAGTTTTGATCTTCCATAAAGATTAAGCGGAGTGTACCGCTCAAACATATTATGCTCGTCGCTGTAACCCCGGCTGCCGTCGCCGTAAACGGCGCCGCTAGAGGCGTATACGCATCTTACTTTCTTGTCAGCGCACCAGCGGATGACTTCTTGGGTGAAGTTGACGTTGATATCACGCAGCCTCTCCCAGCTATCCTCTACGGTGGAGGAGATGGCGCCCAGGTGAAGCACCGCCTCCACGTCGCTCGCGCTCACCTGATCGGAGGCAAGGGCGGATCTAAACTCCTCCCCGCTAATCAGCTGGTCGTAAGCCAGCGGCGCCAGATTGTGTTCCTTTTCGCGGTGATCAAGGCTGTCCACCACCAAAATATCTTCTTGGCCGCGGCTATTCAGTCCCCACACCAAAGCACTGCCGATAAAGCCCGCGCCTCCGGTAATGATAATTTTACTCATAGTCTGCGGTTGCCGCGGGAGGTAACCTGCTAACTGTTAAGGCCAGAGCAAGGGCGCCGTGCTGGCGGCCGAGGGCGCCGTGCTGGCGGCCCGCGCCGCCCGTGATTATAACCATAAGCCTCTATAATCCAACCGGCCTGTGCCCTGCAGCTAGCGCCGCCTCCTGAAATAGAACACTGTGCCGACAGTCCTCGCCGCCCGTGACCACGACCATTAATCTATCTTAACACGCCAAGGCTCAACATAAAGCACGGTCGCCGACAGGCCGCTTTTCAGCTTCCTTTTATCCTACCGATAATATCGGTGGTAGCCAGGCCCGGCCGCCTGGGTACGGCGTAGCCGCGAGCGCCCACCTCGCGCATAACCGTCCACTCTATCCATTGCTGCGGCGGTCCGTATTCGGCACAGTTGACGTGAACGTGCGGCTTTACTGCCCGCAGCAAGACATTCTGCGCTTCATAATAGGAGGCGTCAACAATAACCACATAATCCACACATACCAGGGCTGCCACCAACGCCGCTCTTTCTTTCTCCGGCATAATGGGCCGACCCGCCCCCTTACCGTCCCGCACCGACCGGTCAGAGTTAAGACCTAAAAACAGCGTATCTCCCCGTCGGCTGGCTTCGTCTAAAAAGTACAGGTGGCCCACGTGCAGAAGGTCAAAACTGCCGTTAGCGGTTACCAGCCGGCGTCCTTCCTCCTTTAACAGCCGCGCCCGCTTAGCCGCGGCCGCCAGGCTTAGCATCTTGCCCTGAAACCCAAACTCATTTTTCCTCCGCAGTGTTTTTCCCATTACCTACTGCTGCCCACTTGATTACTGACTATATTCTCTGCCGCTTCCCGCAGAGAGTTCACTATCATATCCGGCTGCTGCTCCAGCGCGTCTTCCTGCCAGTACCTGCTTCTGATAAGGGCTGTGCGCGTCCCCGCTCTTCTGCCCAACCCCACGTCCGCCTGCTTATCGCCGATCACCCAGCTACTGGCGTAATCAACCGGGCCGATGCTGTCCTCCGCCTTCCTGATCATGCCCGTGGCAGGCTTCCGGCACCCGCAATTACTGTCCCGGCGGTGAGGGCAAAAAACCACCGCTGCCAGTTCAACGCCTTGCCGCTTCAGCTCTTGCGCCATCCTGTGATGGACCTCCTCCACCTCGGCTGGCGAGTACAAATTATGTCCAACACCTGACTGGTTAGTCACGACCACTAGCAAGTAATCAGCTTTATACAGCGCTAATAGCGCCTCCACCGCACCGCCTGTCCACTGCCAGTCCCGCCACTTGTGTACGAACCCGCTGTCGACATTAATGGTGCCGTCCCGGTCCAGGAAAATGGCTTTTTTCTTCCGCATAATTGTGCCGACGAGATACCATTTCCACCAACTCCTCCCTGGTAATGCCCACGCTGCCCACCTTGGAAACCACCACCGCTCCCCCCGCGTTGCCCAAGTAAGCCGCTTCGGTCTCCGACGCGCCCGACAATAGCGCCAACAGCACCACCACCACGGCCGTGTCGCCGCAACCGGACTCGTCGGCTACCTCCACTATATTCTCCTGGCTCACGCGAGCGCCGCATTCGCCTCCGCAATACACAAACATCCCTTCTTTGCCCATGGTCAGGTACACGTCAGCATACATTTTCATGTACACCAGCTTGGCCAGTTCGGCCGGATCCACCTTTTTCTCAAGGTGGTTAATCCCCAAATACTCGTGTGCTTCTTTAATATTGGGCGAAACAAAAGTCGCTCCCACAAAATGACGGGCGCGAGGCGGCTTAACGTCGGCTGCCACTAATATGTCATGCTGGCTGGCTAAGCTCAACACAGTATCAGCCACTCTGGGCGTCACCAGTCCCTTGTCGTAATCGGACACTATTACGGCATCAACGCCCGCTTCAATTTCCCGGCCTACAGCCTGGATGACTTCTTCTTCTACTACACCCGGCACGTCCTGCACATGCTCGTAATCAACGCGCAGCATATGCTGGCTTCCTACCAGGTAACGCACTTTACGGATAGTCGGCCGCTGTTTATCGCGCGCCAGCACCGCTCGGTAGCCCTCACGCTGCGCCGCCCGCTCAATAGACTGTGCCGCCTCGTCATTGCCAGTTACGGCCACCAGGGATGTCCGCGCGCCTAGACGGGCCGCGTTCTTGGCGGCGTTGCCCGCGCCGCCTGTTTCCTCTCTTTCCTCAGTGGCCCGCAGAATGGGCACCGGCGCTTCGGGGTTCAACCGCTCAACTACCCCGTGTACATAATGGTCAAGTAAAATATCGCCCACCACCAACAGGCGGAAATTGGCAAAATTATTTATTAGGTCACTGGCCCGTGATAATTCCATAGGTATAGATATCACCTTACGCCATGCCGCTCTTCAAATAAACGGGCGGCGCGGCGTGGGAGTCCGGCTTTCGCCGAAGGCCGCAGCAGGACCCATTATAAGTGTAGCGGCATGGCATAATGTTGCCTCTATAGGTTCACTTAGCAGCTTCAAAAGCCTCGCAGATTAAATGAATGGCGTGCAGGTGCAGCTCCTGTATTCTGGCTCCTGTCTGCGAAGGTACTATAACAGGAAAATCCGCCATGTCCTTAAAGGTGCCCTGCTCGCCCGTCAGAGAAACGATGGTCATGCCTTGCTGTCGCGCCCGCTCGGCTGCTTTTAGAATATTTTCGGAAGCGCCGGAAGTTGTCAAGCCAACAAATATGTCACCCGGCGTACCCAGCGCTTCTATCTGTCTGGAGAAAACATAATCGTAACCGTAGTCGTTAGCTACGCACGTTAACACGGCGCTGTCCGCCGTCAATGCTACCACCGGATAAGCTGGCCTGTCTTGCCGGTACCGCCCCACCATCTCGTCGGAAAAATGCTGCGCCTGCGCCGCCGACCCGCCGTTGCCGGCAATGAGAACCTTTTTGCCGCCAGCGAAGGCCTCCTTAAGCTGCCGCACCACCCGCGCCACCTGCCGGTGATATTCCCGCAGGTTACCGACCACGTCCGACAGCTCGCTGGAATGTTTCTTGAACAATTCAGTCATTGGCGTGCTACGTTTGGTATAAACCAGAAGACGGCAAGTTGTCAAAGGTATCCTAACCAGCGGCCCGGGCTAACTAAGACCGCGTTAAGCGACCAGGCCAGTCAACAAGCCTTGGCCTGCACTCCCGCCTGTGCTTTAATCTACTGGTTGCTCCCTGTCAAGTCTGACACCTTACTTTAACTCCCGGTGTTAAATAGAACCTCATTCTACTTCTAGCCCTCATAATTAAGGAGCGCGTATCCGTTATCTAGCAGCGATTTTTCATAATCAGCTTCGTCTTTTATGCAAGTGGCAGCCTTGAAAGATGGCACCAGCAGGCATTCTGTCTCCTTTAAAATTTGTTGTGCTCAGTCATAATATAGTCCCGCAACGCTTCCTGCCAACGGCGCAGGCGGGGGCCTTTGGTGCTCCTAAGCACGCTGTATTTCGGCCTGGCGGCCGGCAGGGGATAGTCAGCCGCGGGGATCGGTTTTAAGCCAACATCCATACCGGCCAGACTGAACGTTTCAGCCGCCAGCTGGTACCAGCTGGCGGAGCCCCGGTTTACCACGTGATAGATGCCCGGCCGGTACCGTCCAACCGCAATCTTCCGCGTGGCCCGCGCCACGTCACCCGTGTAGGTGGGGCTGCCCCACTGGTCATCCACCACCGACAAACCGCCTTTTTTCCGTCCCAGCCGCAGCATAGTGTCCACGAAATTTTTCCCGCCGCGGCCGTAAAGCCAAGCGGTGCGCAGCAGGTAGTATTCCGGTCCAACTTCCGCCAACGCCTTCTCCCCCGCCAGTTTGGACTGGCCGTAGACGTTGACCGCCGGCCCCGCCGGATAGTCTTCCGGAAATCCCAGAAAGCGGCCCCGCTCATCAAACAGCTGGAACTTCTCCTTCCGCTTTGGCCCGGCCGCGTCGGGCGAATCCAGAAAAGGGAAAACATAATCCGTGCTGTAATGAATCAAAGTTGATGCCGCTCTCTTGGCGGCCAACGCCAGGTTCCTTGCGCCGGCTTCGTTAACGGCCAAAGCCGCTTCCTTGTTGCCCTCGGCGCCGTCCACGTCGGTGTAAGCCGCGGCGTTAATGATGAGATCAAACCCGCCGCCCGCCAGTTTTGCTTCCGTGTCCTGCCTGTCGCTGATATCTATCTCTTCCTTGTCCAGGCAGACAGGCGCCCAGTCGGCGAAAACCTCGCACAAAGCCCCCCCCAGCATGCCTCGGCTGCCGACAATAACAGTTCTCATCCTTCAAAGGGTAACCTGCCCGCCAGCAAAAAGCCACGCCCCGACCGAGCAACGGGCGTCCGTATGGAGCCCCACCCGGCGGTGCAGTGGCCCCGGCGGGCGGGGACCCCCGGCCCGGCCAGTAAGTAAGCTGGCGGGAAGGTAAGAGATGAGGCGTGGTTGGTATAAGCCGTCACGGTATATCGTAATAAAAAACTGCCTGAAAGGCAGGGTAGTGTAACTGAAGATGGAACCAAAGGCTACTTTTTGGTGAATTGCCCCACCGGCACTAGCTCTTCTCCGGAGGCGTCGGCCAAGGCCACCATGAAATCGGTCACCAGCTGCTTGCCTTCCCGAGCCGCCAGGGCAATCGCTATACAGCGATGCATCCCTTCTATAACCACCGTCCGCCCGTCCATATACAGCGCCGTAACAGTGGTTTCGGGCGGAAAGTCGTCTTTCAGCTGTTGAAGACCCGCGTGCTGGCGCATGTCCTGCCGTTGCGCCAGCTGGTCAAAGGTGGGCGTGAACACGCCGCCATAGTGGCGCTCCATCCACGTTTTGAAGGGGCCGCCGTGCCACTTGGGAATAACGTCCGCCGGATTTAACACGCGGTATAATAGCCACTCCCGCTCCCGCAGCCTGAATGCCCGCGCGTATTGTCCGCGCCACTCTTCCCAGGAACTAAACCCGCACTCGCGCACGTGGCTCTCCCACTGCTCTCGGCTCTCTTCGTTACCGCGCCAGATTTCAAACACATCCCGCGGGGACATCACGCGCACAAACTGATACTGTTTCTCCGGTAAGTCAATCATAGCCTCTCTCTCCTTACAATTAACAAGGTACGTCCAACCCCGCTGCCAGGGCAACAGACAGAATAGAGCATCGCCAGTTCTCTGGCAATAGCCGCCTCTCTTTGCCTGCCACCGGCATACGCCGGCCCACCTATAGATAGAGGAACATTTGCCATGCCGCTACACTGGTGGCGGACCCTTATCGCGGCCCCGCGCCCCCTTGGCCAAAGCTGCGGGGACGCGGCGCGGCCGGCGCATGGACGGCTGTCCTGCCGGCCGCGGCCTTCGGCGCCAGCCTGCCCCCACGCCGCGCCGCCCGTTTAGAAGAGCGGCGTTTTATAATGCGATATCTATATTTATTTAACGGCGAAAAGAAGAAGCTAAACGCAAAGCCGCCGCCAGTCGTCAACGAATTTCTGCAAACCGGCGTCCGTCAGCTCGTGCCGCCAATCAAATTGCGTCCAGTCCAGCCCCAGTTCCAACTCTTGGTACGGAATACGACCACCGTCAAAAGCGTACTTATAACCGGCGGGCGGCAGCGGAAAACCGGCTTCGGCCCAGGGTCTGAACGCCTTTTCAAACGGCACGGTGATGGCCGCCACGCCGGCCCGTAAAGTTCCCCGCACGTGGTCAACGTGGCGCAGACTGGCAGCCAGCACTTTCACGTGGCCGTCTCCCCGTTGGTACATACGAAGCATGTTTTCTACCAGCTCCATGCCATTCAGCCCCTTATCGTCCAGCCTCCCTATAAAAGGGGAGACGTAAACCGGATAGCTGCTGCCGAAAGTAGCCGCGTAGACGGCCGCCGCCTGCTGTTGGGAAAAACACAGAGTCAGGTTAAGCCTGACTTCATTTTTAAGCAGCCGAGCCGCCTTCAAGCCCTCTTCAGTTATAGGCAGCTTAATGACGGCCCCCTCCGCCCAAGAAGCCATCTCACGCGCCTGGGCCGCCATCTGCACGGCCGTGGTATGGTGATCCGCGTACACTTCTATGGAAATAGCCCCGGGCGCGCCTGGCTTTATCTTCTCCACTATCTCCTTGTACTTAGCCAGCGGCTCATCGTCAGTCAACCTGCGGCCAGCCTCAATCCTTGCCGCTATGTCAGGATTGCGGGCGATGAGGGAAGGGTTGGTGGTTTGCCCGTCCAGGCCGGTGTAGCCGGCTTCATTTAACAGCCGTGTCGCCTCGGCCGTCTCCGCGGGGTCGCCGCCATCCAGGAATATTTCCGCGCTGGTTAACCTTTTCATAATCCAACAATATCTGCCCGCTTCAAAGGAGGGTATCGCCTGTCCCTGTCCGATAAAACGGGTCGGCCGACTGGCCAGTTGATGGCCAGATCGGGGTCGTTCCAGGCTATGCCTCTCTCCAGGGAGGGAGCGTACTCGGCCGTGGCATAGTAAAAAACGCGTGCTCTACCGGACAACACGCAAAAACCGTGGGCAAACCCTGGCGGGATATACAGCATGTCTCCCCGGGCAGCCGAAAGCTCTGCGCTCACCCATTGCCCGAAGCTTTCAGACCCAGCCCGGATGTCCACCGCCGCGTCGTAAATGCCACCCTCCTCCACCCTGACTAATTTTCCCTGCGCGGCGGGCGGCAGCTGATAATGCAAGCCGCGCAGCACGTTACGCCGGCTGACCGACTGATTAAATTGCACGAACGGCCCGCCAATTCCGCGAGCGGCAAAGGCAGACAGTTTATACACTTCCGCAAACGAGCCGCGCTCGTCAGAAAATACTTTCGGCTGCACCAGCACTACTCCCGGAAGATCCAGTTCCTTGAAAGTAAACGGCATACCTGTGGCATTATAAACCAACTACTGTTGCTTGTCTTCTTGCTGCTGCACTAAAAGCTCATCAAGCCACTTTCGGGCCTCTTCCGGCTCCAGTATTCCTTCCCCGGCCAGCAGTTCATCAACCACCTTAACGGACGGCCGCGCTGCCGAGGACGTATCTCTCTGGTTCCACATCAAGGACAGAACGTAAATACCCAACACCAACGCCATGACCAGCAAGGCCTGCTTTGACGTCAGATCAAAGACGGTGACAACAGCCACTCCGCCAACCACGCTGACTATGCCCCAAAAAATTTCGTCCATGGCCAGGTTATATTAATTAACCGTCCACGCCCGGTCAACCATAAAAAAATTACGAAACCCAGGCGCGCACAAATTACCAACAAAACACAAAATGCCAAAGCGTCAAAACACAGACCTAGCCGTTCGGTCAGTGATGGTGTTTATGCTCCGGAGACTGGTGCTTTGGAAGTTGACTGGCATTTGAGATTTGAGTTTTAGATTTCAATCCTTCACCCTCTTCGCCCCCTCCCGTCAAAGGGAACATAAGCTAAGAGAACTACCGTCAAGGGAGGGAAAATATAAAAGATGTAGCCGATGACTGCTTTCGGCATCCAGTCCCTAGCTTCCACCCCCCCCCAGCCTCCGGAGTTACGTAAACACATAAACACTACGCAAACACCGTTACGTAAACTCCCGGTGTTTAACACCGGGAGTTGAAATGACGGTGTTTGCGCGCCCGCCTTCCAGAGCAGGGAATTAAGGAAGTTTTTTACGAATTACTAATTACGAATTACGGATTACGAATGAATTACGAATTACTTCTTCAGCATCGCCAGATACGCCTGGGGAGGAATATCTATCTTGCCCGTGCCAGCCATCTTTTTCTTGCCCTTCTTTTGTTTCTCCAGCAGCTTGCGCTTGCGTGAGTAGTCGCCCCCGTACAGATGGCCGGTTACGTCCTTGCGCCGCGCCGGCAGCGTCTCCCGCGCTAAAATAGTGCTGCCCCCGCCGGATCCGTCCTGCGCTCCGACCGCCGCTTGCAGCGGCACGGCAAACATCTGCCGCGGCAGCACTTCCTTCAGCCGGCGCACCATCCGACGCCCAACCGCCTGTGCCTGGCCGCGGGGAACTATGGTAGCCAGCGCTTCCACAGGCTCATGGTTAACCAATACCTGCAGTTTAACTACGTCAGCTTCCCGCCAATCTCCCAGCTCGTAACTTAAAGACCCATAACCGGAGGTAGCTGATTTTAGCTGGTCGTAAAGGTTTACCACCAGCTCACGCAGCGGCATACGGTACTGCAGCAACCAGCGGTCTCTGCTCATATACTCCTGCCGCGTAAGGTGTCCTTCATGTTCCCGCATAATCTTAAAAGTAACGCCCAGATACCGCGCCGGGACCACCACGTCTGCCACCACGTGTCTCTCCAGTACTTTGGCTATCTTCTGCGGATCCGGCCAGGCGGATGGCGTGCGTATCTCCACCGACTTGCCGCGGCGTAGGAGCGCACGATAAAGCACGCTGGGCGCGGTCACCATCAGGTCAAGCGCGTACTCCCGTCTGAGGCGCTCCTGGACAATTTCCAGGTGCAGCATCCCCAAAAAGCCGCACCGGAGGCCCTGGCCTAATATCTGGCTCCTTTCCTGGCGCACGGAAAGGGAAGCGTCGTTCAGCTGCAACTTGGCTATAGCTTCCCGCAGCAGAGCAAAGTCATCACCGCTGGCGGGATAGATACCCGCAAAAATTTTGGGCTGCGGCACCATGAAACCCGGCAGCGGCGCCGCGACGCCGCCGGGAGTGGTTATGGTGTCTCCCACTCGCGCTTTGCGTATGTTCTTAAGTCCGGTAGCAATGTATCCTATCTCTCCGGCCCGCAACCTGCCGGTTTCCTTGAAGGCAGGAATGAACACTCCAACTTCAACCGCCCGGTCAACGGCTCCGGTACCCATAAACAGCAGCTCCTTTCCCTGCTTTGCTTCTCCCTCCACCACCCGTACATAAGCCACCACGCCCTTGTAATCATCGTAAACGGAATCAAAAATAAGACAGCGCAGCGGCGCATCTGTTTTAGATGTGCAGGCCGGTGGAATTTTTCGCACCACCTTGTCAAGCAGGCCTTCCACGCCTGCCCCCGTCTTAGCGGATACGCTTACGGCGCGGCCGGCCCCCGAACCCAGCAGGTTCTGAATCTCTTCCTGTGTACCGTCCACGTCCGCCGCCGGCAAATCAATCTTATTTATAACCGGCACCACTTCCAGATCCTGCTCCAGGGCCAAGTACAAATTGGATACCGTCTGGGCTTGTATACCCTGCGTAGCGTCAACCAGCAATATTATCCCTTCCACGGCCTTCAGACTGCGGCTCACCTCGTACTGGAAGTCTACGTGGCCGGGGGTATCAATCAGGTTAAGTACGCGCCCCCTATATTCCATCCGCACCGGTTGCAGTTTGATGGTGATCCCCTTCTCCCGTTCTAACTCCATCACGTCCAGCAACTGCTCCTTCATCTGTCGCTTCTCCACCGTGCCCGTCAGCTCCAGCATCCTGTCTGCCAAAGTTGACTTACCGTGGTCAACATGGCTTATAATGGCAAAATTATACACTGGCACAGTGGGGGAACTATATACAATACAATTTTCGCCTGTCAATCCATGGGACCTTCAAAGCGCGACGTTCCTGTACCAGCGGGCAGCTGAACCGCGGCCCAGCGCGGCAGGTATCTCTTGATAACGGACAGCTCCTGACTGCCTAACAGCCAGGCCATCCCCAGATAAGCCGCTGTGCCTCCTAGGCCGGCCACCGCCAACTGCGTAAAGACCCCCCAGAAACGGTACATATCCACCACCGCTGCCACGGAATATTTAAGCAGCTGCACCACCACGCCGGCCACTATGGCCGCCAAGGCTATCCTGGCCAGGGAAGACAACACCTCCCGGTCGTCCAGCCCCTTGAGCCGCCAGTGCAGCGTGGCCAACAGTAAGGCCACATTGACTATAGCCGACCCCGAAAAAGCCAGGGCCAGTCCCTGCACGCCCATGCGCGGCGAAAGTATCACGGCCAGCACTACGTTCAGAACCATGCTGGTGACGGAAATGACAACGGGTGTTTTGGCGTCTTGCCGGGCATAAAAAGCCCGGGCCAGCAGGGGGATCAATGCCTGCGCGAAAATACTGACAATAAGCCAGCCAAACGTTTTAAAAGTCATGATCGTATCCTGCCAGTCAAAAGCCCCGGCCCCGAATAGCACCCTGACTACCTGCGCTCGCAGCAGGAAGAAAAACAGGGAAACCGGCACCACGAAAAACAGTATATAACGCATGGCTCTGGTCAAAGTGCCGCGGAACTCTTTGTCCTGCCCACGCGCTACCTGCTCGGCCAGGGTGGGAAAAGCCGCCTGCGCGAAAGCAATGCCGAACATGCCTACCGGCAGATATTGAACGTTGTTAGCCAAATGAAAGACAGCGATACTGCCTGCCAGCAACCCCGACCCCAAAATGGAAACGGTTAATAAATTTACCTGGGTCGCGGCCAGACCGACCATACGCGGCAGCGTCATGCGCCAGAGCGTGCGCATGTCCCGGCCGGACCAGGCCAGTGACGGACGCCAGCGAAAACCGACGGCCACGGCACTGGGCAGTTGCGCCACCATGTGTAAAGAAGCTCCCAGTACCACTCCCCACGCCAGCCCGACAACGCCCATGTACGGTACTAATACCAGTACTCCGAATATTATGCCCGCGTTGTAAAAGATAGGCGCCAGCGCGTAAGCCACAAACCTCTTAAATGAATTCAGCACGCCGGAAAAAACAAAACTAGCCCCCAGTAATACCGGCTGCAGCGCCATCACGCGCGCCAAGCTCACCGTAAGGCTAAGCTTCTCTCCGGTAAACCCCGGCGCTATCAGCGGCACCAGCTTCGGCGCCAGTAAGACAAACAGTACGGCCAGCAGCCCAACAACCAGCAGAAGTATATTCAGCACCGCTGTGGCAAAGTCAAAGGCTTCCTTGTTGGCGCCTGTCTTCGCCCGGTCTTTGCTGTCCACCAGCTTCTGCGTAAAAAGGGGGATGAAAGCGGCCGACAACGCGCCTAGCACCAGTATGTTGAAGATCAAGTCCGGAATCCTGAAAGCCGCTACAAACGCGTCAAACACGTCGCCCGCGCCGAACGTCGTGGTCAGCACGCGTTCCCGCAACAGGCCCACTGCCCGGCTTATCAAAGAAGATGCGCCTAAAATCATGGCAGCCGACATAAACCGGCCGTTATTATTTTTGCCGGCCATGTCAGCTGTTTTTCTCAAACACGGCTCCCACCAACAAATCCTTCCGCAGCATGCCCCTGTACACCACGTTTCGGCCGCCGACCCGCGTGACTCCGTCCCGCGGCTCCGTATGCACCAGGCGCATGGTCTCCGGCAACTGTAAATCAACTCGCACCTTCGTCCTGTCCTGGCCAGGCTGCTTGACCACGTAAGCCTCAAACGATTCAGCTGGATCCAGCGCGTCGGGCAAGCCCGCTCCACCCGGCAGGCGGTAATGGTAAAACGCCACCGTCGTCTCCCCGGGACTGGTCACCAGCCAGTTGGCAAAAAATTTGTAACCAGCTTCCCGCCCGACGGTGGTACCGCTGGCATGACGCACCTGGCCGCGCTGCCACTGCGCCACCTGCGAGTCAGCTTGTATATCCAGATCTCTTTCAGGCAGCACCAAACGCGGCAGCTGGCTTTCCTCGGCAAATCCTTTGGCCTCTAAAAGCTCCGCGGCCGGGGGCACCAGCACCCGCTGGTAGATGATATTGTCTTTCCGAGACGGATTTTCATCCTGCGGGTAGTCATAATCAGACGCCTCCTCCGGACCGCGATGCGTCCGCCTTATGGTAACTACGACGTCCACGTCCCCGCTTGACTGTAAGGCAAGACGATAATCAATCTCCTGTTCAATAAACTGGTCGCTCTTATGCCCCGCGATATTAGCATTGTTAACCGCCAGCAAACCCGGACGCCCGCGAGGCACTTCACCTGACCACCCGGCCCGTTTTATCCTTTGCTGTATCGCTTCCTCATTGAAGTATATAAGCAAATCCTTGTGCTGTAACGTTCCCGCCAGTACATTGACAATCTTCAACGACTGCTCGGCTGGCGCTGACATCAGCCTCTGGATCAGCGCCGGCGCCAGATCGGACAGAAACTGTTTGGGTCGGTTAAGCTGCCTGTCGTACTCGTAAGTAACCTGCCTTTGCGCTGTGGCCCACAAATTATCGGCTGTCACCGTAACCCCGTATTCCGGCATCTCTATGGGGCCAACCACCGCCATCAGTCTGGCTACAACCTTCGGCGTCAAGGCAATCACCCCGTCAGGTGTCGGCCCTCCCTCTTTTTCCAAAAATTGGGACACCTTCCTGGCGCTGACAGGCCAGTCAATAAACCAGTTGGCATCCCGCAGGTACCAGCGGTCGGTAACGAGCAGCAGTGGGTCAGGAGGAGCGATAAACTGGCGCAGCTGGCCGTCACCGTCGTAGACGCTTTGCACGTCCACCTCTTCCACTACGCCACGATCAATGTTAACCAGCGCTATGCTGCCTATAAATCCTCCCGTAGGCCGCAATTCATGGCTGTTCTGAAAAAGCAGAAGATAATCCCTGGCTCTGTCCGCGCCCAGCACCGTCAGCAGCACGCCGCTTTGGTCAAGGTATGCCTGCAAGGGCTTTTTTATGGCCGGCACCGCTTGCCGTAAAGCCAGTACCTGGTCTTTCACTCTGGCTGGCGTAAAGGGGCCGCCTGCCTGCTCCAGCGACGCCTGCGCCTTATCAAGCGCCGTCACCGCCAAAGCTATCTCTTCCTGCGATGAACCAATAACGTCTATCAGCGAGGCTTCACCGTCCTGCCTGCTCAGGATGGTTGCCAACCCGCGCGATATATGTCGTCCCGCCTCAGTTAAACTCTCGCCCGCCGCCAGCAGCTCCCGGCTAGAGCTTATCGTTCCGGTCACGTCCAGATACTTTAAAATGACGCCGTCAGCGCCGAGAACGTTGTCCATCTCAGCCTGCGCTTCAAGAAGAAGTTGCCGCGCGTCGGTAAATTCCCGCTCGCTGCTGGCAAAATCAGTCCTGGCCAGCGCGGCCGAAGCGGACAACATGGTGTTCAACGCCTGTCCCGCCCGGTGCTGGACACCGTCCATGCGCGCCCAACTGCGGCTTACGCCTCGCACGTTCCAAAAAAGACCAAGAATGATGGCGCAGCCAGCCAGCAACACGGCCAGATTCAACTTTAACGGCAGAGCCGCTTTTTGTCCGCGCCGCTGCCTTCCAGTTTCAGGCCTTTTAAACCAGCCATGAGGCAAAACTATTGCTTCACTTTCCCTGTCACTGCCTGCCTGCCAGCGCCTCAAGCTGTGTGGCCGTCCTTGGCTCTTATCAGCTGCCGGCTTGGTGCCGAAGGACCGAGCGGTTTTAGCGACTTGGACGTTAAACTCATACGGTACGTCCCTTTCAACAGTGGTCCTCTGCGGACCAAAGTCGGCCGCTTTCGGCCAAGGCCCAGCCTTCGCCGAAGCTTCGCTAAGGCGGGGAGCTACCCCGCCCTGACCCGGCCGAAGGCCCGACGACCGCCATTCACCCCCGTAGCTTCCGTGCGGGTCTTCTGATGCCGGATTAATCCGCACTGTCCTCTCACGGCTCCCTAAGTTGCTTCCGCGCCGCGGACCGTTTGTCCGCCGCGGCCGCCGCCTGGTGGCAGTGGCACTGTCCCCGGACACCTTATCACGCTGCGGCGCGCTGTTGCCTAAACGGGCGTAAC
>CAZLVG010000012.1:0-21050 GCA_964562905.1 uncultured Candidatus Saccharibacteria bacterium
AAGCTGATGGCAAGGCTGATGGCAAAGTTGACGATAAAGCTGATGGCAAAGTTGACGATAAAGCTGATGGCAAGGCTGATGGCAAAGCTGATGATAAAATGAAGGGCTTCTATACTCCCATATTACGTAATATGGGAGTATTTTACGGCCTCCACTCAACTTCCGCGGTTGAACTTGTGAATTCGCTTAAGCGGAGTTGATTCATTACTTAACTGCTTTGGCTCAATTGAGCTAAAAGGTTTCTGAACCGCGAAAGTCGAGATAAAAAAAGGCTCCGGGGAGCCTAGCGTGCTTCCAATGACTTAAGCAAAGCGCGGTGTCTCTTTTCTTTAAGCCTTTGCTTAGGTATCCGGGGCGGGGGACAGTTAATGTGGCTGATAACCGGCGGCAACTGTATTTCCACGGTTATCGCTCCCGTCTCTCTTTCCGGCCCCACTTGTCTCCGCGTTGGCGGGAAATCCGGCCGCGGCGTCAGTCTGGCCAGTCCATCTCCACCGCTGCTGCCCGTCACCAGCCACCACGTCAGAACCAATACGCTCAACCGAAACATCGCCTATACCTCCTTAAAACTTAAAACCGGGTTCGCCTGCCGTGCGCGGCACAAAAGAACAACTTCTATCTGTGTATACACCGCCTGCTTCCCTGTTTCAACCGCTACCCGGAGTGGGCGTCGGAGTGGTGGACGTCGGAGTGGGCGTCCCGACCCGCTCAAAAACCGCCCTACAAGTGTCACCCTTACTACTAATCCGCAACGTGCACACCGGGTTCGTCGAGCCGGCGCAACCTTTGCACGGTCGGTCGAATTGAGCTGCCTCCCAGCGTTTGAACTTGTAGCCGTTTTCGGGCGTGGCCTCAACTCTTATGTCAGTGCCGGTAAAGTATTCGGTAGAACAATAATCGTCGCAGCCTTTCACTCTGCCTCCCGTCGGGTAGTCGGCCGTAGCATATCCTTTTCCCCATACCTCCAAACCAAACATACCCACCATGCCTTGCATCTTATCACAAATGATATTGTCCATTCCGTCGTAAGGAACGAGGTCGGCTTCTTCTAACATCCGATCCTCTTCCTGCTTGTGAAAAGCATCGTGCTCCGCATCTTCCAGAACTGCCACCGCCTTCCACCCCGACCGGAAGCTATCTACTATCAACTCTTGCAGTGACTCTAGGGTAGCCACAGACCAGCTGGTATCATGCCAAGGTTGGTATCAGATAAATTAGTAAGCTTTTACCAGGTTGATACTCTTGTAATAATACTTCAAGATCTTCTGCCAGCTCCAGCCGTCTTGTTTGGCGAAGCCGTAGGCTCCCTGGGCGCTCATGCCCACGCAATGCCCTACGCAAGTGCTGGCTACGTGGCGCGGGTCCTTAACCGATTGCTGCAAATGGGGGAAGCGATCCGTGTTCCATTTTTCCTTGGCGCTGCGCGTTCTGCCGTCTGAATCAGAAAAGTACACCGTGGACACCGGATTATCCGCTTGACTGTCGGTCACCAGTACTCCCTTCGTTTTGGCAAACTCACTGGCCATGCGGGGTGTGATAATCTCATATTCATAGCCCCGGTAAATTTGGTCGTTCGGCGTATTGTCTATATCCCAACCTCCAGTCAAAGACCTGCCCCCCGTTACCGATTTGTGGTACAGAACGTAGGTGCGCGCCGCGGTGCCCAGCGCTTTCAAATATTCCTCGGGGCCGCTGCCTGACGTTTCGGCCAGGCCCCGCAAGTAGTATTCGGTCCGCAGTTCGTTAATGGCCCATAGGTAGTCGCGGGCGTCGTCCTTTCTTATCTCAATCACGCCCCGGAAGCGGTTGTAGTTTTTGCCGGGATATGTGGCCGACGGGTCGGAGTAGCTTTTGATTTGCATTATAGCCATGTTTAGCGGCACCAGCCTTATCTCGTTTTTAGTGTCAAAGTTAAGCCCGGCTCCCCGCACGTGATATTGGCCGTTCGACCAACTTACTTGTACAATGTCTTCCTTGCCCACAGTAGCCAGTATTTTGCCGCGTCCTTCCCTTACCTGAAACTTGTCGTCGGCCGTGACGTGCATGGCCCGCCCGTCCGTCTTGTAAATCGCTATCCGCACTTGGTCGCCCATAGGGTGGGTGCCTATGCCGGCTATAGCTTTGCTTATCACGCCCCCGCCGGAGCCGGCCGCCGCGCCGCAAATTGTGTCACGCCCTTTTCTGGCCTTCTTTGACTGGTGGTAGACCATGGAGCTGACCAATTGTTCTCTGGTAGTAATCTCGCCGCACGATATACGCTCGCGCCACCAAGCTTTTTCGGCCTTGGTGGGATCCCCGCCGTAGATTTTAACAAATAACGGCAGTGTGTCTTTAATTAGAGTGGCTTTATCGTCCTGGCCGCCGCTGGTATTAGCAGTACCGCTCACTCTGCTGCTACCTTTCGTTTTACCGCGGGCTTTGTGATAAAACATGGCTCCCCGTACAGACTTAAAGGTATTCTTTTCCTTTCTTACCACCCTGCCCCGCCAATACTCATTCTCCGTTTTGGTGGGACTTCGTCCAAAAACGCCTCGGAAGGCCTCGTTAATCCTGCTCTCCAGCATTTTGGCTCCAGTGGAAACGCCGCTTACCATCCCCCGGTCGCCTGTCGTTCTGCCCTTGGCTTTATGATAAAACATGGCTCCCCGCAAAGCCCTAAAGGTTGTTTTTTCTTTTCTTGCCACCCTGTCCAGCCAGTATCCGTTTTCCGGTCCGGTGGGATTCCGTCCAAAAACACTTCTAAAAGCCTCGTTAACCCGGCTGTCCAGGCCTTTAGCGTGGGCGGCAGAAGGCATTAGTAACAAGCCTGCCATTACTATTGAAGCGGCCGGCGTGGTAAGGTTAAGACCAAGACTAACTCGCATGAGATTTACTAACACAGTAATTCTACATTGACAAAACTGGTCGCGCCAGTACCGTTAGAAAACTATGCCCGCCGCCCCCAAGCTTGTGGTGATAATTCCCGCTCTCAACGAGCAGGAGACGGTGGGTGAAGTGATACGCGGGATTCCGCGCTTCATGAGCGGGATCCGGGAGGCAGAAGTTATTGTGGTGGATGATGGCTCTACAGACAAGACCGCGCTAAAAGCTGAACAGGCTGGGGCCGGCGTAATACATCATCCCAAAAGCATGGGAGTGGGCGCGGCCTTTCACACCGGCTTGCATCAGGCCTTGGAACGGGGCGCGGATATAATTGTCAACATTGACGGCGACGGCCAGTTTAATCCCCAAGACATACCACGGCTTATTGAGCCTATCCTTAAGCAGGAAGCGTGGTTTGTGACGTGCACCCGCTTCGCTGATCCTAAATTAATCCCCCGCATGACGCCGCTCAAGCGATGGGGCAATAAGTGGATGACCGGACTCATTAATTTCCTTACCGGCAAGAAGCTTACCGACGTCTCCTGCGGTTTCCGGGCCTACACGCGGGAGGCCGCCCTGCGCTTAGTGCTTTTCGGGCACTTTACTTACACGCAAGAGTCGTTTATTGATCTGGCTGAAAAAGACATACCGATGGCGGAAGTACCGCTTAAAGTTAGAGGACAACGAAAACATGGAAAGTCCAGGGTAGCCGGCAGCTTGTGGCGCTACGGTATAAAAGCCGCCAGCATCATCTTCCGGGCGGCGCGGGACTACCACCCCCTAACCTTCTTCGGACTGCCCGGAGCGGTAGTCTTCTCTCTTGGCGTTGCCGCGGCCGTTTTTCTTCTAATCCACTGGATCGGTACAGGCCACACCTATCCATACCGCTCCTTGGTGCAAGTATCGGGGACGTTAATAATAGTAGGCGTACTATTAGAATTTCTGGCTATGTTAGCCGACATGCAGCACCGAAATCGTTTGCTGATAGAGAGAATGATGTATTTGGTGCGGAAACGAACTTACGATGACGCCGCCAGCAAGAACAACAGCGGCTAGCCCCAGCCATGGCGGGGGTTGGCCAAAGTTGAACCGTATATCCAGTGGTGACCGAACATAAATGCTTGAAGGTTCTCTTGGTGACGCGCGCCTGCGGCCAGCGCGGCGGCGGTCTGGAGCGTTTAAGTTACGAGTTGATACAAGCTCTGTCGGCGCGGACGGATGTACAGGCGGAAGTTATTCAACACCGCGGCGGCCGAACTACGTCGCCGCTCTTTGTTTTCTTGTCACTCCCTGGCGTTCTAGCCGCCGCGCGGCGGGCTGACGTCATTCACCTAGGCGATCCCTTGCTGGCTTTCAGCGGCTGGCTGGTTAAAAAAATATACGGGAAACCCGTGGCAGTAAATGTGCATGGACTGGACATTGTTTATCCTGGCTTACTGTATCAAACTTATCTGAAGTTTTTCTTTCGTTCCTTTGACGCCTACTTCTCCATTAGTCGTTATGTGAACAAATTACTTGTACAACACAGGACTGGGGGTGCGCACGTCGTTATTAACCCTGGTGTTAGCGACCGGTTTTATGACCCCGGCATAAACCGGCGCCAATTAGCTGATGCCATCGGCGTTAAAAACAAAAAGCGGGTCATTTTGCTGACAACCGGCCGCCTGGTGAAACGCAAAGGCCAAGCCTGGTTTGTAACCAAGGTGCTTCCGCGGCTGCCCGCTCATTTTGTCTATGTAATAGCCGGACCAGGACCCGAAGAAAAGAGCATAAAAAAGGCGATAGCGCAACACGGCCTGACGGGCCGCGTGGTTTTAACCGGCGCCATCTCTGAAGATTTGCTGAAACTTTTGTATAACGGAGCTGACGCTTTTATTCAGCCTAATATTAAGGTTGACGGTGACGTGGAAGGATTTGGCTTGGTGCTGGTGGAAGCCGCGCTGTGCAATGTGCCGGTCTTCGCGGCCAGACTGGAAGGCATGACCGACGCGCTGCTGGATGGCAAGCTGGGCACATTGTTGGAAAGTGGAAACGCCAAGGCTTGGGGTACGGCTCTTGCTAACACGCCGTTTATCCGTACTGACACGCGCACTAAGGCGCTGGCGCGCTTCTCCTGGGATAAAGTTGCCGGTCAATATTATCACCAACTGGCGAAATGCGCGGGCGGACCAAGCTCGCTAGATTCTAACTAACTAGCCGCCTCGGCTGACGCCCGCCCGCCGACCCGCCCAAGTAAGCAACTGTAGTTTGTAATAGTGGCAGCTGGTTTTGGCTTCCTTCTTCCCGCCAACGCCGGCGCGAGGGAAAATAAAGCTGCTCATAAGTACAACGGCCGTCTTCCGTGATTCTGTCGGGATGCACCTGCCAGACAGTAAATATTTGGGCCAGCGCTTTTCGCAGGGACAGGTAAAGTTTGCCCTGGTGGAAGTGAACCGCCTCGGCGTAGCGGTAACGGAACATTCTCAGCTCCCAGCTCTCTTCGCTAAAGTCAAAATGATATTCACAGATGTGGGGGCCCACGTAGACGTGATTTATGTCGCGCGGAGCTATGAAAAAGGCAGCGTTATCAAGCAAGCCGTGTATTAAAGTTTTGCGGCTTATGTGCAGAACTAAAGCGGCTTTATCCGAGGTTATTACCGCCGCGGCGCAATCCGCCGTTTCCACGCCGGCCGGCGGACCGCCTTCTTTCACCAGTACTCCGTCGGCCTTGAGTTGGCGTCCCGCGAGGCTGTCCGCTTCCGCGACATTTCCTCCGTGAACCTGGCGCGGCAACAAAACATCGTCACGGGACGACGCCGGCAGTTTCATGGCCACCGACCAGTTTCCCAGCTGAACCGCTTCCCGTTCAGAAACGGTAAATGGCGACTTTCGAGTTAACGAATATTCGCTCATAAGACGACGTGTCCCACCATGCTTGCTCATTATCCGTCAAAAGTAAATAGTCCGCCCGGGTGGCTACCTTTTGCTGCGAGAGTCTATTTCCCGCCAAGGCTTTTTTAACATGAGTGAGGGTGTCGTCCGCCGGCGACAGCCAGAAATCAGTCCGCAACAGCGGCTGGCCGGTGAAAACAGGCACGGCCCATGGTGCTTCCGGAGATGCCAGCACCACCGCCTCTCTGGGCAGATGGTCGTTAATCCAATCCATTGCCTCTAAATAAAATAGGTCTGTTTTTCTTTCGTCCTTGAACATGAGATTGTCATGAGCGCTGGCCACGCTGGCCGCCGCCGGCAACACCGCCGCCAGTACCACCACCAGCAGCAGTGTCCATCCCGCCGCCGTCGCGCCCAAGGGCTTGGCCGTGTACACAAACCAGCGCCTCAAGCTGTAGTACAAGCGGATAAGCGGGCCGATAAAAAGAGGAAAGGCCAGCAACAGCGCGTGATATATAAAGCGCTCGGAGTTTTCTACCACGATGTTGCGGCTGGAGAAGAAGAAGACAACGAACGCCATGGCCGCCAGCACCGCGGCGCCAGCACTTAACAATGATTGCCGCTCCGCTTCTAGCCAGGAGGCGGCGGCCAGCAGCACCAGCGTTGGCCCCAGCCGCAGCATAGCCGGCGCGGCCGTATAGGACAAGTGGGGCGTCAGGCTGAATGACGGCTCACCCGGGGTAAACATTAGCAAGAGAGCCGCCCAAACCGCCACGCCGCCCAGGTAAGCCAGCCGCTGCTGCGCGCTTTTTTTTCTGTCCGCCGCCGACAGCAGGTAATAAACAGCGGCTACCGCCACGGCTGCCGTCCCTGTTACGGCGTTAGACAGCATCAGCAGCGCGGCGGCCGCACTTCCCCACCTTACCCGCCCCCTCAAAAATAGCATGATTTCCAGCAGGAACAGTCCTGTCAGAAAAAAGTGGCTTTGGGGGTAGATGTAGTTATCCCAGGACAGAGCCATGACCAGCAGTACTATCAACGCCTGGCTGCCCAATATTACCCGCCGGCTGTTGACACCCAGCCAGCGCCGCCAACGCTCTTCCGGCTCCGGGTAAACCGTATCCCACAGCAGAAAAAACATGGGCACCGTTAAAGTAACCTGAACCATAGTTATGACGGGAAGAAAGTGCAGCCAGCCGTTGCCGTCCAGTCCCGCCATGGTTAGGAATCCCGCCAAGGCCGCGTGTAACAAAACGGGGTATTCCAGCGGGTGGCCGGCGGCAAAGGGGTTGACCGTAACCAGGCTGTCCGTCAGTAGAGAGCGCTGCACCAGGGCTGACAGAGTGGCCGTGTCACCGTTATAAAAACCGTGCGTTATCCAGCTGCCGTTATGCCAGCCGTTGCTGCTCGTTACCAGCCAGCTGGCTGTTAGCGTTATCATCAGGACTAACAATACCGCCAGGTCGCGCCGGCCGCTGCCGGGAGCGGCGAGATAGGGAAAAGTCCATTCTCTAAACCAAAGGGTCCAGCCGGTCAGTATGGCTGCGGCTCCGATGCCGTACACAATCCGAGAGGGTGTCTGCTGAAGCACTGTTCTGTCCAGCAGCGTAAGTAACAGCCACTGCCCTTCAAAAAGCACCCCGGCCGCGGCCAGGTAAGTCAGCAGCCGTTGGTGCCTAAATATGACCCCGCTAGCAATTAACGAACCCGCCGCCAGTAGTATTATACCTGCCATCTTGACGTATAATAATAAATATGATACGAATATAGCTCGTTCTTTTACACGTGCCAAGTGTTTTACTTTTCCTTCCTCTGGAAAGGACTTGACGATGGTAAAAAGTCAACCGTGGCGTTTAGGCGGGAAGAAGATCGCTGTTTTTGGCGCCAGCGGCAATTTGGGGCGCCCGATAACGTACGGGCTGCTGGATAAGGGGGCGGTAGTGTGCGCCTTCGCCAGGCGGCTTTCCGGCTTGGTGCAATTGCGGGCAGACAATGTCGCTGCCGAACCGGACAATTTGCTGCTGTTTGACGAGTCGGTGTTGAACCTCCACGCGCTAGCCCGGCGCCAGCACTCACTCCCCTCTCTTTCTGGCCTGGACGGATACGTGTACTGCGTGGGGCAGTGCCCGCCGCAAGGCTTTGACCGAGAAGTAAGCCGGCCCTTAACCCAGCTGCTTCCCAAAGCGCTGGAGTGGGAGATCGACCGGCACGCCGTAGGTCTTGTTCAGGCGCACAGCTATCTGGTGGCCCACGAGCTGCTCCGTCGCGGCGGACGCGTAGTGGTAATCGGTTCAGCCATTACCCGCCTGGAAGAGAGCACCTGCCCGCCCTGGCTTAACTCCTGGCACTACCTGGCCGCCAACGCCGCCAAGGAGGCTCTGGTACGCGGCCTGCGCCACAACCCCGCCACACGCCACTGGGAGCTTCGCATCCACTACTTGGCCTTCGGCGCCGTCAACACCCCCTTTCACCACGGCTGCGAGCATAAACCGCCGGCCATGCTGGAAGTGGACGAGGTAGTGGAAGAAGTGCTGGCCGCGCTGTGTAGCGAGGAAATACTGCACAAGCAGGTGTTAGCCCAGCCAACTACTGCTTAATGGCACCTTGCCCGGCTCGTCCGGACCGCGCCTTTTGGCAGCACCCCAAAACGCGCGTCCGGGCTTTTTTTATCTCCGCGCTATCGCTACTCTTATACTTAAATACTTAAGTCAGCACTATGCAACTTTCTTTAATCGTTCCGGCCTATAATGAGAGCAGCCGGATCGGCACTTTTCTGTCATCCATTGTTAAGTATACTTCTTCTTCGCGGCCTGTTGACCGCAAGACCACGAGGACTATGTCCGCGATCAGGGCCGGCGATAGCGGCAGCGACGCTGTTCCTGCCAAAGGGGGGCCTGCCGGCCGAGAGTATAAAATAGAACCGTTTTTGACGGCAAAAGACGATATACATGAAATTATCGTCGTAGATGACGGCAGCGCAGACAACACGGCGGCCGTAGTCAAGGGATTCGCGCCGCGTCTACCGCTGCGCGTAATTAGTCATCGGCGCAACCGCGGCAAAGGCGCTGCCGTGCGCACTGGTGTCATGGAAGCAAAGGGCGACGCTATCGTTTTTATGGACGCGGACGGCGCCACGCCTATCACGGAGCTGCCCAAGATGAGGCAGGCGCTCAAAGAAGCGCCGATAGCCGTGGGCAACCGCTGGATGGAGGGCTCTAAAACGGAGCGTCATTCCCGGCTGCGCCAACTGTCCGGTTTTGTGTACCGCCAATACATGGGCCTGTTTGGCCTGGGTAAAATAGACACCATGTGCGGCTTCAAAGGCTATCGCCGCGAGGTCGCCCGCGAGCTCTTCTCTCATCTCCTGGAAGAGCGCTGGCTGTTTGATGCGGAAGTTATCTACAAAGCGGTTAAAGCCGGTTACGCCATAAAAAACTTCCCCATTGAATGGGAATCCAAGGACGGCAGCAAACTCGACACTAAAACTCTTGTCAAAACCGCCTTACAAATCTGGCCGCTGTTCCGTAAAGTCAAAATGTTAAGCTAAGTACTTTGCTCTTCTTCCCCTAGGATACGCCTGCCTTTGAGCGGGCCTCCGAGGGGGTTATGCCCGGCATACTGCAGCTCTTTGCCGGGCGCTTTTTATGTTGAATCCTGGCCGTACCGGCCAGGATTCTTGTTTCCTGCCGGCTACGCTTGCGCTTCTCGTCTTCTTGCCGGATGGCTTTTTTTGCGGTACAAGTCATACTTCAGATAAATATGACAGTTGTCTTTGCCACCACGCTGTCCCGTGAAGGTTCGACCGTTATTGGCCGGACGCTGCCGCTGGCGGAACAATTGTCCCGCCGGCACAAAGTGTACGTGTTGGTCCTGGATGATAAGGGAAATGCCAGGCGGGGCGCGGTAGAAATCAGGCCAGTGGGCCAAGAGCCCTTCCGACGGACAGAGGCCGGCAAGCAAAGACTGAGCGGGTTGGGGCTTATGTTCAGCTTACTGTCCTCGGCCCTGAAGACGGCTGGAGCCCTGTACCGCCTCAAGCCCGACGCGGTCGTAATTGTCAAACCGCTGCCCCACAATACCCTGGGAGTTCGTTTATGGACAGTCTTCAATAAAAAGAAAACGGTCATTCTGGACGCTGACGACTTTGAGCTGTCGGCTAATGTGCTGTCATCTTTTGCGCAGCGGGCTGCTGTACACTGGGCTGAACGCCAAGCCGTCCAGCTAGCCTGCCGCGTAACAGCGGCCTCCCCTTTTCTTAAAGACCACTTTGACCAGCTAGCCCGAAACCGGGGAAAATCAGTTGTCGTTCCTACCGGAATACCAAAGAATTTAATGCTAAACGGCAGGCAAGCCGACGGGTGTTCGCTGCCTGGCTGGCGACCGATTATGCTATACATAGGCAGTGTGTCACTATCTTCTGGACACCGGATCGACTTGTTGCCCGATATGCTGGCGCTTGTACAACAAAGTTATCCAACCATTGAACTCCATATTGCCGGCGGCGGGGATGATGTACAAAAAATAAAAGATGAATTTATTCCGAAGCGCTTGCAAGCCAGAGTCCATTGGCTGGGACCATTTAAGCCCCGCCAGGCAGCCGCGTTTTTAGCTAAGGCCTGTTTAGTGCTAGACCCGGTAGACGCGTCTGTGTCCAACCGAGCTAAGAGCAGCTTTCGCGCCCTGGCCGCCGCCGCCTTCGGTTTGCCGGTGGTTACTAGCAATGTGGGCCTACGTCCCTTGCTTGTGCCCCCGCAGTTCCACGCCCGCTTTTTCGCCCGGCCGGGAAACGCAAAAAGTTACGCCGGCAAAATTTTGTATTTATTAGGCCACCCGCTAAACTACACCGACCGCCAGACGCTGCGGGCTCACGCTGGCCAGTTCACCTGGGACAAACTGGCTCCCAAGTTTGAAGACCTTCTCACCTCATGATCTATCTAAACGCCGTTCTGTCAGTCGTTGTCCCTTTAGCCGTACTGGTTATCCCCGGCTTGGTCTTTATCAGGCGGCCTCACAGTTTCTCGGAAACAGTCCCGGTCGCAGCGCGCGTCTTTTTAGGTAGCGTGTCACTGTTAACCCTGGGCAGCTTACTGGCCGTCTGGGCCGGCTGGCCCGCGCGCGCCGCCGCGGCGGCGGCCGCGGCGGCGGCGCTGATATGCGGGCTAGCGCTTGGGCGGAGTCAAAAGTCCAACGTTGCCGCCTTCTGGCACACGCTGCCGGCTGTCATTTTATTCCTATTGCTTTTCGCGGCTTTCGCCGCGCCCTTCCTGCTTTACCACGACGGTCTGCCCACCGGAGATTCGCAAAAGGCGATCATATGGGCTCAGCGCATTATGGAAACGAACTCATGGCCCGATTACGGAGCGGCCAGGGAGCTGCTTAACAGAGATCCAGTTGACTTTTACACTCCCGGCTTACACGCCTTCACGGCGCTGGTCATGAGCCTGTCACCGTTGCCGCTGGTGAGCGTCGGCTTAATGGCCATAGCCTTAAGCTTGGCGGCCGCCGTCGTAGCCGCCGCCATCGCCCAGGAGATTCTGCCCGAGCGGACTGAGCTGTTATACACACTGCTAGCTTCGTTCTTGGTCCTGACCAATTATCGCTTCCTGCGCTATCTAAAGGAACCGGGCTACCACTGGCAGAACGTCGCGGGAGAACTACTGCTCTTCGGCCTTTTCTGGTTGGTGCTGCGGCTTATTAAGAGATGGAGCGCTAAAGAGGCGGTATTAGGAATACTAACAGCGGTCTCGCTGGCGCTGACGCATCAATTCTCCGCTTTTATAGCCGCCTTTATCCTTTGGCCGGCGCTAGCCGTCTTGTTGGTAAGACGCAAAAAATACCGGCCGTATTTCGCGCTGGCCCTAATGGCTCTGTTAGTTTTCGTCACCGGCCTGGGATTGCAGGATAAAATTCCCCACTTGTTCACCTGGCAGCCCCACTTAACCCATCTGACGCCTGGCCTGTTTGATTATCCCCGCACCATGGGCACGGTTTGGTTTTTAGCCGGGCTAGCGGGCCTAACCCTTATGGGTATTCACTTAACACGCCGGGGCCAACAGCCCGGGCTGGCGAGGGGACAGGCCGCCGGCGCTTTGGCGGCCGCCACTGTGATCTTGCTGCTGCTGTCCCAGGGACCGCGATGGGGTGTGGATATCCCCCCCGTGCGGGCACTGTTTTATTCAGTCATCCCCCTAAGCGTTACCGCTTCCTACCTGGTGTTGCGGCTGGTGAGCCGCTTCCGCCGCAGCTTCTCGCCACGGCGTGCGCGTCTGCTGGTGGCAGCGGTGATGTTGACCGTGATCCTGTCCACGACGAGCACTACCGCCAGAGCCTACCGCCTGTCGCACACCGTGCGCACTAATTCCACTCTGACGGCCGGCCAACTGGTACTGGCCAGTTATCTGGAAAAACAAGCAGGCGGAGCCGTACTGATAGATGACTATAATCGGCGCTCCGCTTCCTGGCTGGTACTGTCTGGAAAACCTATGTACGCGCGCCTGGCCGCCAACGTGTCCCGGCAAATGGACGAGGCTCGCCAGTCTCCCCCGCGCTATAACCTATATTTAAATCAATTGGACTATGAAAAAATATTCGCCTTGGGAAGCCAGCCGGAAGCCGTAAGGCTCATGCAAAAACACGGTATACGATGGGTCGCCGCTGTGGTGGGGCACAATGCCGCTGCCTTCAGCCGTAATCCGTCTCTAAGGGAAGCATCGCGGGCGGACGACCTTGTCTTGTTTGAACCGAAGGCAGATACTAACTACGGTATTTTTAATTCGCGGAAAATTTCGTTCAACCAATGGCTGGCGCGCGCCAGTACCTTGGTTAACGATATCGGTGACCGCGAGGATACTTTTGAGCACCTTGAAGCCAGCCTGCGCAGCACGCGCCTGTCCGCTCCCTTTTTTGACGGCGTCGCCACCTACCGATCAACCACCGCCCCCCTGATACCACTCAAGTTCAATGTCGGCGACTACGTGGCCGCCTTGTGGGACAAGGAGAAAACGGGCCGGCCGGACACGGCCTTGGAACTGGTGGTAGTGAGCAACCTGAAGCGGCCGCTTGAACTTATAACTCCGGACGGCCGCGCCACTACCGTCAGCCTTGATAAAAGCGTCAGGATAGAGCCGGAACGCCTGCCTTTTGACGAGAAAGGTTTTATCACGCTTTGGCTGGCTAATCCCCAACAGCAGGCAGTTGATATTGACTTGATAGCGCTGGGTATGGCCAAGGTGCCATGATTTGTTTAGCCCTCTGCCGATTTTACTAAATGTGTTAAGCGGCTTAATTTTACCCGTATGAAGCGATCGCGGTTGGCTGGAGCCGTCTCCTTGGTAGGCGCCCAAGCCCTGGTGCTGGCTTTGGGATACGTTACCCATCTGTGGGTGGGACGCGCGTTAGGTCCGGCGCCGTACGGCATCTTCGGCGTCGCTCTTTCGGTGCAGACTATTATCGGCATGGCGCTAACGTTCGGGGTCCCCATGGGCGTTTCCCGTTTCGTGGCGCAGAATATTGACCGGGCCAAGAGCATCTTGCGCCAGGGGCTGCGTATCCAAAGCTGGTTGGCCCTAGCGGTGGCCCTGGCTACGGCCGTCCTGGCGCCTTTCCTGGCCCGGCTTCTGCACGACCCTTCCCTGACCAATTACATCCGCTTCGCCGCTCTGGTACTGTTGCTGCAGGCTTTTTATCAAGTGTACCTCCAGTTTTTAAGCGGGATGCACTGGTTCAACAGGCAGGCTTTGCTGATGGTAATCTACGCCGTCGTAAAGCTGGCAGGGGCTATTTCCTTGATATATATAATGGGTGTTTACGGCGCTTTTGCCGGATTTGCCGTTGGCGGAATAGCGGCAGCGGCAGTAGGCTGGTATTGGACTAGAAGCGTAAGAGACAAAGGCGGCGCGCGCCTGCCGCTGCCTTTGCTGGTATCCTTTGCCGGCACATACGTGTTTATTCTTATGGGCCTGCAAATATTAATCAGCCTTGATCTGTTCATGGTTAAAGCTCTTTTAGGCGATAATGTTTTAGCTGGCTACTATAACGCCTCAGTGACGCTAGCCCGCATACCTTATCTTCTTCTCAACGCGCTGGCCTTCATATTGCTGCCCAGCGTCTCGGCCCTAACCAAACCTGGTGCTCCGCGGGAAAGAGCCGCTGCTTTTATCGGCGATGCACTGCGCTACCTGATAATGCTGGTAGTGCCGGCCGCCACCCTGGCCGCCGCTACCAGCCAGAGCCTGGTAGCTCTGTTTTATTCATCCGACTACCTGCCGGCGGCGCCCTCGCTAACTGTGCTCATGATCGGTTTGAGCGGACTGGCTTTTTTCCTGCTTTTGTCGAACATTGCCGCCGGTGCCGGCCGGGCCAAAGTGGCGCTGGCCATGACCGTGGCTATGCTGGCGGCCAGCGGCTGGCTAGGCTGGCTGCTTATCCCGCGTTACGGCTTACTTGGTGCCGCCTGGCAGACAACAGCAGCCGCTCTGGGAGGGTTGACCTTGATGGCCGCTTACACTTTTCGCACCTTTGCCATACCAGTACCGGTGCGCAGTACGGCCAACACCATAATAGCCACCATGGTCGCCGTCAGCCTGACATATATATGGCCGGCTTCTCCCCTTACCGTGATACCCCAATACCTGGCCTCGATAACAATATATTTACTGGCTCTGTACGCTTTGGGGGAAATCACGGCTACCGACCGCCAGCGGCTGGCCGGCTTGCATCCGTATCTTAAATTCATAGAGACGCGCTCCGTATGAGATACTCATTGGCGATAATTATTTTGCTGGCCGCCGGCGGAGCCGCGGCCGCGTGGTGGGAGTTGGACAACAGCGATGAGAAGCTGGGAAAGCTTGAGAACATCCACGGCATCCCCTTTCCTGTGCTTAACGAAAGCACCCTGGTGACCGAAAAACTGGCTCACGCCGACATTTACCTGGATGGCGCTAGACTGGCTCGTAAAGTTATAGTGGAAATTAATTTCACCCCCCACGAGACCAAAGTGATTGAGGCGGGCGTGCGTGAAAATTCTTTCTGGCTGAGCTATCCCCGCCGGACCGTGTATGAGAATAAAGGCGCTGCCCGGGGCAAGCCTGTGGCCAGGCGGATTGAAATTCCTTTAACTGATAAAATAGTGGACGCCAACGGTTCAGTTGATCTTATGTTTTTCGCTTCGCGGGACCCGCGCGGCGTCGACGGCTGGTTAAAAAAATATGAGGGCCCCCATGACCACACTTACTGGGAGCTGCACCAGATAAAAGTTCATACTGCCTGGATGGTGCCTTCTAAAGCCGAACTTAAAGATTACGTAAAAAGCAAAATCAATCGTGAAAAACCGGTCTAAAGCAATAAAATTATCTGTGGCCGTTCTGGCAGCGGCAGCCGGCGTTTTACTTATATCGGTAAAGACCGACCGCGAATTTATCAATCTGGCGCCCACCCCGGGAGTACGGCACGGCCTCGTGTTAGGCAGCGATGCTGACGTCAGGCAAACTTTCACCGCCATCCGTGACAACGTAACGCGCCTGGGCCTGTTTTTGGTGCCTGTCCAGGAGGATATTCCCGCCGGTGCCATCAGCCTGTCCGTCAGCCAGGGCGACACCCTGCTGGCCACCCGAGCAATACCTTCGCAGTTTATCGACGGCGAGAACTTTGCCCAAGTAAGATTTCAACCGCCGCTTAAGACAGTCAAGGGACAGCAGTTATCAGTAGCGGTAGCAGCTCCTCCGAAACTGGATGGCCTCGTAAGGTTGCAGCAGAGGTCGCCGGACCAAACATTTTCGACCCATAACGTACAACTGACCGTCAACGGCCAGCCGGTTCAAGCTCCGGCTGCCTATCAGGTGTATTACAGCTACCGGCCGCCGCTGGCGGTACAAATGGGCGGACTGCTTATATTTACAGCTCTCTTCCTGTTCGTTCCCATGTTACCCTTATATGTGCTGTCGGCCGCCTTGCTTTTCCTGGTACCGGCGCTACTGTTAGGCAGCTTTTCGCTGATAACTTTTATTTACGCCGCCTTGGCCCTGGCGGGGATGACCATGTTGCTGCGCGATCATAAGGTACCGCTGATACCGGCGCTGCTGGGCGGACACATATTTGCCTTTACCACTTGGTTCCCCTTGCACGTCCTGGCCGGCCGCGATTATTACGCGCTGGCAGCCTTGCTGCCCCTGCTGCTATCGCGCCGACGCCGGCAGCTGCTTCCTGTTATTTTACTGTCGGCGGTAATCATTATTTTCGCTGGACAATGGACAGCCCCGGCCGGAGTACCGGATAGCTTTGCCCATCCCCGCGACATTTTCCTGGATACTAATCAGGTGCCGGCCAGTCAGAAGGTTCCCGGTTCCAGCTGGGATAACTTTGGCAGTTATATCGGGCCCGCGGCCGCGGCCCTGGCCATCATAGGGCTGCTATGGCAGGGACGCCGCCGGCAGCTGCCCGCCTTTATAGGGTTGGCCGGTTTTCTAGCCCCCTCCCACTTTATTATCCTCACCACTTTTGCCGCCGCTTATTACGCCGCTTTCGGTTTGTACGGACTGGCTCGTTTTCTTAATCCTGATCCGCACGCCAAGGATTTGACAGTGCCAGTAGTTATATTCTTGATTTTTGTCGTAGCGTTGTTAGACCTGTGGCAGGTAGCCGCCAGGACCTTGGAATACGGATGGCTATGAAATCAGAGTTTCAGCAAACGGCCAGCTCGGCCGGCATGATAGGAATAACAGCCTTGGGCGGCGCCCTGGTGGGCTTTTTTTTGCAGCTGCTGGTAGCTTATTATTTTGGAGCCTCCGAAAAAACCGATGCTTATTTCATGGCCCTGTCTACCTCGGAACTGCTGTCCAAGTTACTGTTAGGCGGATCCATAACGGCCGTGTTCCTGCCCATGTTTGTAAGAAGGTTAGCCCTGGGTCGCAGGCGCGAAGCGTGGAATCTAGCCCTTAACCTCTTCCACCTGACGGCGGCGGCCTTGATTACAATACTTATCCTGTTAGGCATATTCGCCCATCCGTTTGTGAGGTTTATCGCTCCCGGGTTTGACGCGGCCACCACTGAACTGACCGTAAGGCTGCTCCGTGTACTCTTGCCGGCCTTTTTATTCTTATTTCTGGTGGAGATGACCAGTGCCATATTACAGTCGCTGAAGAGATTCGCCATCCCTGCCTTGTTGCGTATTATTGCCCCGACTACTTCCATAGTCGCCATAGTACTACTAGTCAAAAGTATCGGCATCTTCGCCTTGGCTTTGGGCGTAGTGCTGGGATCTGTTCTTCAACTGTCCTTCTTAATATGGGGACTGCGGCGTCAGGGGTTTCAATACGCTTTTATATTCAAGCCGCTGGATCCGGCCGTCAAAAAACTGCTGATGCTGGTATATCCCTTTATCCTGTCAGTCCTGGTCACCCAGGGCGCGGGTATTGTGTACCGTGTCCTAGTATCGGATCTGGCAACCGGCAGTCTGGCTTCCCTGAAATTTGCCGAGAAGATAAGCCAGCTGCTGGCGCTGATATTTCTTACCTCCATCACCGTCGTCATCTACCCCGCGCTGTCAGAGAAGGCCGCCCGCAGGGATTATAAGGGACTGCGGGATACCATGGCCTCGTCAATCCGGCTGATTTTTTTTACCACTACTCCAGTTATCGTTGGTGTCATTCTGCTGCGACAACCACTGATATCATTCATATACCAGCGCGGCTCATTCGGCGCGCAAGATGTCGCCATGACCAGTATCGCCCTGTTATTTCTGGTTCTTGGCTTGACAATCAACGGGATAAGTTCGGTATTCGGGCATGCCACGCTGGCTCTGCAGGAGACCCGCGCGGCTGCGGCCGTGGGCATTGCCTCGCACGCGATTGCCATTGCCCTGTTTGTGTTACTGGTTCCGCCGCTGGCACACGCCGGACTGGCGCTAGGGTCTTCATTAGCACCGGTTAGCATCGCCCTACTTTATTATCTGTACCTGACGCGGTTTATCCCCAACTTAAAATCAATTTTCTGGCACTCTACGTTTCCCAAGTCGGCCATTCTGACTGTGGCTTTGACCGCGGCTGTGGCCGTAACACTGCCGCTTAGCCGGCATCTTTCTGAAACGCGGCAGCTGTCTCTGTTTTTGCAGGTGCTCCTGCCCAGTCTGTCCGGGGCGGCTGTCTACTTTACCGGCGCTTATCTTTGGGGTGTGCCTGAAATGCGAGAGCTAACCCTAATTGCGCGGCGCAAACTTGGTTTATGATGTTAGATGTCACTTGCCTATGAACTTGGCCGTTATTGAATATTCCAGCAAAAGCGGGGAGGTATGGCGCCACCAGCCGCAACGCCCTAATTATCTGGAAGACACAGAGAAAGTAATAGACGCCACCAGCTTCGGCGGTTATGTTTCAGCCTTTGGCGGTGAGCACATCCCTCTGACAGGTCTGGCCTTGGGAAAACCTCCTTTCGACCAGCAGCCGGCGGCTTCCCGTTATTTTAAAAAAATAATAAAGAAGATTACCGGCTCCTGGCCGCGGCGTTATGCGCTGGACTACCTGAAAAAGTTTGATGCCATTATGGCCATCCACCAGCTTAGCGACGCCCATGAGATAGCAGCCTTGGTAACAAGAGTTAAACGGGAGCTGCCAGATATTTTTATCATCGGCGTGCCGACCCAGCCCTTCGGCCTGCTTAAGCCTCATATTAAAAACAATCCTCACGCTAAAGCCGCTTTTATTCGTTATATGGATGGGTGCGATCTGTTCGTAACCGTAGTCAGGCAGACGAAGGATTGGTACAAATCGCTCACCAGGACTCCCGTTGAATATCTGCCGCAAATTTACCCGGTGGAATTTGCCTGCCGCTATTTCCGCCAGCGGCAAGACAAGGACAAGGCAATATTCGCTGCCGGGGTGGCGGAGCGTCCCGATATCGCCAAGGGATTCAAGGCAGCCGCGCTGTTACAGCAAGAATTTCCCGGCTACCAACTGCGTGTAACCCGAATGCCGGGAGAAAAAACGGATCTTTCTCCGCTGTCTGGCGTCCACTACAAGGCGGTACCGTTTTGTCCCTGGCGTGATCATTTGCCCCACCTGTCAAAGTACATGCTAGTCATTAACACGGATTACACGTTTACCCGCGGGCGAGTGCAAATGGACAGCGCGGCGGTCGGCACTCCCAGTTTAGGCGCCAATTCTGACGGACAGATAGCTCTTTTTTCCGAGTTGGCCTCTGATCCAGACAGCACCGCTGAAGAGATAGCAGAAAAAGGACGCCGCTTGCTGCGGGATGAGGATTATTACGAAAAAGTAATAACAGACGCGCGCCAACGGCTCCCAAAATACAACTATCAACAGTCGGCTGCGCGCCTGCGAGCACTGATTAATAAGTACAGCGCAAAAAAGTTATGAGGCGTTAATATGATAAACCTATGCGGCGCATTCTCGTAAGACACCTGGGTAATATGGGGGATATGATTTTCTTTATCCCGCCGGTCTTGGCCGCCTTAAAACGGCTTTATCCCCACAGCCATATCACTTTCGTCACGGCCTGGGGCTTTAAGGATAAAAAGGGGCGCTGGGGGAAACGCAATCAAGGCGGATTTTCCCTGCACTTAATGATGACTAACCCCCACCTGGACAGGCTTATCCACTACCACGACACCAAAACCTCATTGGCCGGTAAAATATGCCGGGAAGACGGGAAGAACTTTGCCACCTGGAGCCGATACTATTATGAACAACAAAAGAGTTCAGGGAAATACGACGCCGTGCTGGAGTTAGATTTCGGCCTTAAGCCTGAAGATAACCCTATCCAGCGCATGTACGAGGTAATGGGTCTGCCCGCTGAAACCTACAGCCGCTATAAAATATATTTTAAGGAGGGCGACCTAAAAATAGCCGCTGGCGTGATGAAAGACGCGCCCCGCCCCCGCATAGCGCTGCTGGAGGGACTAGAAGTGACAACCACGCGCGGCTGGGATCCAGGCAAGGTGCCTGTACTGGAGCGGAAAATTGAAGACAGGTATGGTGTTAAACCGCTATGGTTCGGCGGGAAATACGCGCCTTGGCACCGTGGTCGTCCTCTTACCCTGCGAGAAAATATTGCCACCTTAACATTCTGCGACGTCGGCATCGGCGTGTTGTCGGGACCGCTGCATTTCGCGGCAGCAGCGGGTTTGCCCACCCTGACTCTGTACTGCGATCATCCCCTCCACCGAGCCGCGCCGGCCTTTTTTCTGAATAAATACATTTCCGGCTTCGCCCGAAAACACCGCACGCTGCTGGGACCGTCCTCTCGGCCCTGGCAATTGTTGAAATATGAGCGGGTGCCGGCCGTCTTAACTCCCGCCGAGGCAACCGACCAGCGTTTCCAACACTGGACTAAGCCCGGACGCCAATCAACTAAGTCACCTCTGGCCGTACTCACGGTAGATGAAGTTATGACTGTTTTGAAAGACATGTTGCCTTTTGATTAGTATTACCTGTATGGCAGACCAAATCCCGCGTCCTTGGATAGTAATACCGACCTACAACGAAAAGGCTAATATCGGCAGCATTATTATTCAGTTATATTCCCTGTCCGTGCCGAACCTGTCTATTTTAGTTGTGGATGATAATTCTCCGGACGGAACGGCGGCAGCGGTCCGTGATCTACAAGCTAAATATTCATCATTGCGCTTGGAAGTAAGGCCGGGAAAAAGCGGCCTGGGCCGAGCTTACATTCATGGCTTCGGATACGCGCTGGACCACGGCGCCGGCGCCGTGGTCCAGATGGACGCGGATTTCTCTCATAATCCTGGCGATGTTCCGCGCCTGCTCCAACAATTACACCGTTACGATATTGCCATAGGCTCCCGCTACGCCAACGGTATAAGCGTTGTTAACTGGCCTCTTCGCCGGCTGCTGTTAAGTACGTCTGCCAACTACTTTGCCCGGCTGGTGACCGGACTGCCGTACAAAGACGTTACGGGCGGATTCCGAGCGTGGCGAGGCAGCGCGCTTAAAAAAATCAAGCTAGAGGATATAGAAGCGGACGGCTACGGATTTCAAATCGCCATGGCTTACCGCGCCTGGCGGAAAAACCTTACTTGCATGGAAGTTCCTATAATTTTCACCGAGCGCCGCGAGGGACAGTCAAAAATGAGCAGAGCTATTATGTGGGAAGCTTTTTGGCTGGTTTGGAAATTAAGACTGTTTGGATAGAGGTCAAACCTGGTAGTACAGCAGGAGCAACCACATACGCACACTCGTCCCGCATAGCTCTATCAAGGAGCGGCGTGGGATGGCTGGTTTGGAAATTATAGAGGTAATATTATCCCATGCCACTATACTTGTGACGGGTTCTTATCGCGGCCCATG
>CAZLVG010000013.1:0-20158 GCA_964562905.1 uncultured Candidatus Saccharibacteria bacterium
TTTTTAAGATTTCAACCGCGCTTTCTTCCCGCGGCAGGCGGAAGTTGGTGGGAATCGTTTTTACTTCCTGTGTTCCCTGTCTCACGCGCAGCTCTACCGGCAGGCCGGACGCTTCTTTTTTATGGCGTTGGGCCAGGATAGTCCGTAATTTCTCCAACTGCTGGCGGGACATACTGCTGTTGAGATGTATAACCAGCTGGTGAGCGGACCTGAAGGACAAGTCTTGTGGGCGGTACTTTTTAAGCGAAGGCAGGGACTTGGTGAGGGCGGGAAGCGAGCTTGGATCCACGGTCCAGACGCGGTCGGCCAGCACTTTTACCTCGCCTTCCTTGCGAGACAGACTTCCTTCTACCAAGACCCTGGCGCCGTCGTTCCATACGGCGGCCGTCTTGGCCAACAAAGACGGGAATACCAGCACCTCCGCTTTGCCGGCCATGTCTTCTATCTGAACAAATAACATGGACTGCTGACTCTTCGTAGTGATTCTTGTTATTCGCGATACGATCCCTCCTACCCTAACCCGTCTTTTTTCTTCTGACGGCGGCATTTCTTTGAGTTCGGAGAGAGGCATTGCCACGCTGGCTAGAGGGGCAGCCAGCTCGCGCCAGGGGTGCTCGGATACATACATACCCAGTAGTTCCTTCTCCCACGCCAGACGGTCTTCCTGGCCGGCCGGCGCGACTTGGTCCAGGTTAATTCTGGGCGGAGCCAGGCTGTTAGCTTCATTTCCAAAAAGTCCTTGCTGGCCTAAGTCAATTTTTTTATGCAAGGAGCGGTTGAAGTTAAGCAGCCTCTCCAAGTTTTCTAGAAGGTAGTTGCGTTCGGCCAGGCGGTCAAAAGCGCCGGCCCGCGCCAAGCTTTCCACCGATTTGCGGTTAAAATCCTTGTTCTTAATTCTGCGAAAAATATCCAGTAGGTCTTGGTACTTGCCGTTGTTAGATCTTTCCTTGATAAGAGCAGCCACCACGTTGTGGCCGACGTTTTTTACGGCTCCCAAACCGAAGCGGACGGTCTCCTTCCCGTCTTTGTCGGTAACCACCGTAAAGTTACGGCCGCTTTCATTCACATCGGGAGGCAATACTTTCAGGTCCATATTCAGCGCTTCCCCCACGGCTACCGCCTGTCGGTCAACATTGCCCTCTTCACTAGTCAGCAGTGCTGCCATAAATTCCGCCGGATAGTTAGCTTTCAGGTAAGCCGTTTGATAAGCAATAACCGCGTAACAGGCGGCGTGAGCCCGATTGAAGCCGTAGCGAGCGAATGGCTCTATAAAGTCCCATACCTTCTGGGCGGTTTTTCTGTCTACCTTTCTATTATTGATAGCTCCGCGAATAAACTTGTCCCGCTGTTCGTTGAGTAGTTTTTTAATTTTTTTCCCCACCGCTTTGCGCAGGATATCTGCTTCCGCGTACGTAAATCCTGCGAACTCACGGGCGATTTGCAGCACCTGGTCCTGGGTAACGATTACCCCGTAAGTTTTCTCCAGTATTGGCTTAAGCACAGGGTGCAGATAGACGATCCGCCGCCGGCCTTGTTTGGCTGCCACGAAGTCGGGGATAGAATCCATTGGCCCCGGCCGGTACAGGGCTACCATGGAGATAATGTCTTCCAGTTCGGTTGGCTTCAGCTCCCTTAGCCATCTTTTCATGCCGCTGGACTCCAATTGAAACACTCCCGTTGTTTTTCCTTCCTGTAGCAGGCGGTAGGTGGCTTTATCGTCCAAGGGTAGTTGCTCAATATCAATGGTTTGTCCATGCCGGTACTTTATGCGCTTTATGGTGTCCTGGATGATAGTCAGGTTTTTCAGCCCCAAGAAGTCAATTTTCAACAGCCCCAGCGCCTCTACGTCATCCATGGGGTATTGGGTTACAACTACCTGGCGTGCTTCCCGGCTGGTGGCTAATTGCAGCGGTACATGCTGCGTTAATGGTTCCTCCGTGATGACCACTCCGGCAGCGTGGGTGGAGGCGTGGCGGCATACGCCCTCCAGTTTTCGCGCCGTATCGATCAGGCGCTTGGCCTGCGGGTCTTCGCGGTACATTTCCTTGAGTTCGGTTGACTGCTTGAGTGCCTGGTCAAAGCCTATCAGGGGCGGAACAGTCTTGGCTATGCGGTCGCAGAACGAATAGGGAAAGCCCAAGGCCCGCCCCGCGTCGCGCACAGAGGCACGGGCCGCCATGGTGCCAAAGGTAATTATCTGGGCTACATGTTCATGGCCGTATTTTTCCCGTACGTAGTCTATGATTTCATCCCGGCGGTCATCGGCAAAATCAAGGTCAATATCGGGCATGGAGATCCTGTCCGGGTTAAGAAAGCGCTCAAAAAGAAGGTTGTAGCGCAGAGGATCAAGGCCGGTGACGTTCGTAAGATATGATACGATGCTGCCCGCGGCGCTGCCCCGGCCCGGCCCTACCAGGATACCTCGCCTTTTGGCCTCGTTGACGAAGTCCGCCACTATTAGGAAATAAGAGGCGAACCCCGTTTTTTCTATGACGCTTAACTCGTAATCTAGCCGTTCCTGGGCTTGGGGGCGGATGTTCGGCGACTTGTAACGTTGTTCAAGGCGGCGCTGACATTTACCTCGGAGAGCCTGGAGGGGGCTGGTTTTAGGCGGCAGGGGGTAGTGCGGCAGACGATTTATCCCGAACTCTAAATCAACGTTACACATAGCGGCTATTTTTTGGGTATTATCAATGGCCGACGGATACTCTTTCCACGCTTCTTTCATCTGCTGCGGGCTATGCATGGAGAAATCTTCTCCCAACATGCACAGGCGGCCCTTGTCTTGGACTACTTTGCCTGTCTGTACGCACAGCAGCACGTCATGCGCTTCCGCGTCTTCGCTGTGGATATAATGAATGTCGGATGTCGCTACCAGATTTAGGCTGTATCGCCGGCTGTATTTTATCAGCGCGTCATTGACTGTTTTTTGTTCGTTTATGGCTGGATGGTCCTGTACTTCAAGGTAGAAGCGTTCCTTCCCGAATACGTCTTCGTGCCACTGGATCAGGCGCCGGGCGTCTTCATGCCTTCTCTCAACCACGGCCCGCGCTATGTCGCCGTTCAGGCACCCAGACAGCGCCACAATGCCCTGGCTGTGCTTAGCCAGCAGCTCATAGTCTATGCGAGGTTTGTAGTAATATCCTTGCCGGTGCGCCACAGTAGTCAGCTCAATCAGATTGTGGTAGCCCTCTTTGTTTTGCGCCAGCAAAGTAATATGCCGCGAGCCGCCTGTACCGGGCCGGCTGTTTCGCTGTTGATGTCCTTCCGGCGCCAAATAAGCTTCCACTCCGATAATTGGCTTGATTCCCAGTGCCTTCGCCGTACGCACGAATTGAATAGTTCCGTACATGGCGCCATGATCAGTCAAAGCCATGCTATCCATGCCCAGCTCCCGTGCCCGCTTCAGCAGAGGGTTAATTTTCCCCAGCCCGTCTAGCAGGGAAAAATGCGAATGCACGTGAAGGTGGGTGAAGTCGGCCATATCGGTTATTACTTACTTACCATAATACAGTTTGCCTTGGTATTCCCAACACATCTTGTTATTTTTTGAGGCTACCCTGATTCCCTGGCGGGAAGGGCACTAAAGCGCCGAAATCGCTAGTTATCAGTTACCCAGTTACGAGTTACTATAGAGGCAACATTATGAAATGCCGCTATACTTATAACGGGCCCTGCCGCGGCCCCGCACCCCCACCCCCGCGCCACCCGTTTATTTTGGGGAGCGGCATGGCATAACGTGATATCTATATGTGTAACATACACCTATGCTCGCTATAAGGCGCACAGTAAAAAAGACCACTTACGCGGTAATATTCTTTAGCATACTGTTCAGTCTGACGGCCCTGATAATAGTTCCCAGGCTGCCATGGGAGAAAAAACCGGGGTGGGCGAACCTACCTCCGCCCCCGGAAGCAGTCATGGTAGAGAAAGTGGATATAGTTTCCCGCGAGGATACTTTGGACGTGGTAGCCCGTATCCGTAACCCTAACCCGCGGGCCGGTGTTATGGATTTCCCGGTGACATTTGTGCTTCTGGGCGAAGACAGCAGTGAGCTGGGTCGCTACCAGGAAAAAACGTACCTGCTGCCGGGCAGCCTTCATTACGTAGCCAAGTTAGGCGTCTCCATATCGGCTCCCGTGCTGAAAGTGAAAGTGGAGGTTCCCCAAGATCTTGTTTTTGCTTCCCTTCCTTCCTATGTATCCTTGCCGCCTTTTAACTCTTTCTTAAGAGACAGGACTGTCCGCACTATTGGATCCAGAAGCATAGAAACGCAAAAAGGAGTAGTCATCAACACTGGCACGTTAGGCTGGAGGCGTGTCGATATTACCGGGGTGGCCTTTGACGCGGAGGGCAACGTAATCGGAGTGGGCCGCACCTTTCTAGGCAACATGAAAGTGGGCGAACAGCGGGAGTTCAGCCTTCAGTGGCCGGCGCCGTCGCCGTCCACCCAGCGCGTTATTGTCCTGCCGTCTACCAACGTTTTTGACGAAGACAATATCTTGAAGATTGGCGGAGATCCCGGCTCATTAAGATAACATGAGCGTGAGAGAGATTATTGCCTCTTTTGACTGGGTACTGACCAGCGCCTTACTGCTGCTGGTTTCTGTAAGCCTGGCTATGCTTTTAAGCACTGACCAGGGAGACCAACTGATCTCGCCGCTTTTTTTACGCCAGTCAGTTTCACTGGCTTTAGGCGCAACCGTTTATTTTTTGGTAAGCCTTTTTCCTTATCACCTGCTGCGCCGCTATGCGGTGACAATTTATTTGCTCGGCCTGGTCGTTATGGTAGCGGTATCCCGCCTGGGTAGCGTAATTCACGGCACCGTTTCCCGGCTGGAATTCATGGGGGTGCAAATACAACCCTCCGAGTTCATGAAAGTGGCCCTGGCCGTGGTGTTGGCTTGGTTGTTTGCCAAATTTCGGCCTGAAAGTAGACGGCCCTTTGTATTAAGTTTTTTACTGGTAGGGCTGGCCGCCGCCATTGTTGTTATGGAACCGGATGTTGGTGTAGCCACTCTTATGCTCTTGCTTTGGGCAGGCCTGATCATATTTATGGGCATATCATGGCGCACGGTGGTACTTTTAGGCTTGGGAGGAGCAGCTGGTTTTGCGGCCGCTTGGCGCTGGCTTTTTGCCGCTTATCAAAAAGCCCGGCTGATCACCTTCGTGAACCCGAAAGGTGATCCTCTAGGCGCTGGCTACAGCGTCACCCAATCAATCATAGCTTTGGGATCAGGCCACGTGTTCGGTCGGGGGCTGGGCCATGGCCCCCAATCGCAACTCAAGTTTCTCCCAGAGCGGCACACCGATTTCATACTGGCCAGCATAGGGGAAGAGCTTGGTTTTATCGGCGTGATGTTAGTGGTCATTCTTTACGTGATTCTTCTGTGGCGTATTATGCAGATAGGCCGTATTACCCGCGACGCTTTCGGGCAGTACCTGGCGGTAGGCGCTTTCCTGTTGCTATTGATAAGTTTCTTTGTCAGCGCCGGCATGAGTATGGGGTTGTTGCCGGTGACCGGTATTCCTTTACCGCTATTAAGTTACGGGGGGTCCAACTTGGTTAGCACTCTTATACTTATAGGTATTGTCCAGTCAGTTCATTTGTACAGCAGGTGGGTCAAGCACCCGCCAGAAGAGTTAGTACACTTTTAGTGTTCATGGTGTCCTTGACTTAATTGTTGACAATACATTTTTTTTGAGTTACCATTAGAGCATGACGTTAGGTGACAACATGCATTTGGTCACCCGCTGTCCGTTCTGCAGCGCGGAGTACGATCTGGACGGGGCGCAGGTCATAGGGGAAGAAAACGATGCTACTATGGTGTACATAACGTGCTCTGATTGCGAAAGCTCCATAGTGGCCATAGTGGCCATGTCCGGTTTGGGTGTCATCAGTCTTGGCCTGGTCACGGATATGACCATAGAAGATACCAAGCGCTTTATGGGCAACGAAGCCGTCACCAGTGATGAGTTTCTGGCGGTATACGAGCTGCTGGAGAAAAAACGCCACAAGGTAGTAAAAGAATTGACGAAGAACTCTAAATAGCTTACGGTAAGCGCTGTAAGCTATGGCTAAAGAAATTCAGCTTAAAGCTGCTCCTCGCCGGGGCAGCTTGTCGTCATTACGCCGTCAGGGAGACATCCCCGCGGTACTGTACGGCCATGGCCTGAAGAGTAGGTCGTTGCGGGTAGGCGAGAAAAAATTCAGTGGGGCCTTTAAAGAAGCCGGCCATACGTCTATTATCAGTCTGAACTTGGCTTCGTCTGATGAGCGGCCGGTATTGATAAGAGAAGTGCAGCTCCACCCCGTGAAGGGCGATATTCTGCATGTTGATTTTTACCAGGTGCGCATGGACGAGAAGACCACAGCCGATGTACCCATTGTGTTTAAGGGCGAGGCCCCGGCCGTTAAGGATCGGGGAGGCGTGTTAGTGCGCAGCATTGATGTGGTAGAATTGGAAGCTTTACCCCAGCACCTGCCGCACGATATTCAGGTGGACATTTCTATACTTACCGACTTTGACCAGGTTATCCATGTTAAAGATTTGTCTCTTCCCAAAGGGGTGGAGCTGTTACATGAGCCGGAGGAAGTAGTGGCTTCCGTGCAGCCGCCCAGGACGGAAGAGGAACTGGAAGCTGAATTGGCCGAGGAGGCTGCTGAGGACGTGGAGAAAGTAGAGGGCGTGAAGGAGGAAGAGATAGAAGAGGCAGACGAAGGCGGAAAAGCGGAAGAAAGCCGTCAGCAGAAGGAAGGGAAATCTGGTCTAGCAGAGGAAGAAAGCAAGGCTTAAGTAAGCTGATAATGGATCTGACGGCCTGCGCTCCTTGACGCGCGTCTTATCTAGTGCTTATTACGCTTCTCGCCATTTCCACCGCGCCATAGCGAGCCCGCTGCTAGAGCGTAACCGGCTTTTAAAAAATAGGCACGATCCGGGCCAGTTAGACACCCGCCGCGGGTCCTGCGTATGGCGGCGCGGCTGCCACGCGGCTTTACGCCGCCGCGGCCCCGCGTCCCCGCCCCCTTCGTCCAGCCTAGGCGGGGCTAAGGCCTCGCGGGACACAGCCGGGGGTTCTGCCGGCCCGTCCACCCGCGGCCGGCGCTTAACGCCGCCAGATTAATTAGCACGAGTAGCATGAGCGTTACTTTTGCTAGACATCTTCCAGTGCAGACAGTATACTACTTCCAATTCGGTGTGGTTGTTCTTTGGCCCTTTACCAAAATGTTCTTCTCACCCGGTTCGCCACAGTACCTTATGTGAAGGGAGCTTGTGTCCATGGACGCTGTCAGTAAGAGGATTGAGTCAGGAGAGGGTTTCTTGAACGCCGATATCGTGTCGGCCGCGCAGTTCACGCGCCAGGGGCTGGAGAGCTTGTTTAATCTAGCTGATCGCATGAAGCCTATTTGCCGGCGCCGGGTTAAGTGTAACGTGCTTAGCTCGGACATCATTGGGGTCAACTTTTTCGAGGAGAGTACCCGCACTCGCAAGAGCGCCGAAACGGCTGGTTTCCGTCTGGGCGCCATGGTTAGCAGCATGACCGAGATGAAGATGTCATCCATGGCTAAAGGAGAAACTCCCGAGGATACTATCAGGGTGTTGTCGGAATACAGCGACCTGATGGTTGTGCGTCATCCAAAGGAAAGCTTTGCCAAAGAGGCGACCCGCCACGCTACCGTTCCAATCATAAACGCCGGTGACGGCCCAAGCGAACATCCCACCCAGGCCTTGCTGGACATGAACACCATACGTTTCCGCAAGGGGCGCTTGGATGACCTGACCGTGGCCATGATAGGTGACTTAAAGTACGGCCGCACTGTGCACTCCCTGACCAAGTTATTATCTTTGTATGACGGCATTCGCTTTGTGTTCATTGCCCCCGATGCTCTCAAGATGCCGGCTCGCATTGCAGAGGCGGTGCGTCGCCAGGGGTTTGAGGTGATGGAGACAAGTGATATGACAGCCGGCATAGGCCAGGCTGATGTTTTGTACATGACGCGCATCCAGAAGAACCGGTTTGAGGGTGTGGATCATCCGGCCCGGAGCGGCGGCACCTGTTACCACCTTAACCGGCAGTTACTGGAAGAGCGCTGCCTTCGCGACGTTGTTGTTATGCACCCCCTTCCCCGCGTGGATGAGCTTTCCCGGGACGTGGACGACATGCCTAACGCGGCCTACCTAGGGTATGACAGCCAACTGGAATATGGAGTTCTTACTAAAATGGCTCTGTATCTGCTCATTTTGGGCAAGGCCTACAAGTTTGTGTAGGCGACGGCCTGATTTTTATCCCTCCGGTTATCACTACGGCCGGAGGGTCTTTACTTCAGACGGCAAGCGTGTATCTTGCCGCCGGTTCCTTCTATTACGGCCGGCCGTCCGCAGGACTTAAGCTGTCGGATAAACTTTTGTCCGTCCCGGCCTCCGTCCAGCGCCTGGCGTGGCTCAAACAGCAGGCCGCGACTTTCAAATCCGTGCTGGGCTGTCCACCAGCCGGTCCTGTCCAATTCCGCGCTGGGTACATAGGGAGGATTGCTGATGATAAGATCGATGTTTTGGTCGGCCAGCGGCTCCAACATGTTTCCCGGCAGAAATTGTATTCTTTCTGCCAAGCCGTACAGATGCGCGTTCCGCTTGGCCGTGGCCAGGGCGGCCGGCGATATATCCGTGGCCGTAAAGCGCAGGCGCCAAGCGGGAATCTGGCGCCGCGCCAGCTCAAGAGCCAGAGTAATAATTACACACCCGCTACCGGTGCCAACGTCGGCTACGGATACCTGACTCTTTCGTTTGAGTAGTTCACCTATGGCCGGCAAAGATTTCTCCACCAGGCGCTCGGTGCTAGGGCGGGGGATGAGCACGCTTTGGTCTATTTTGAACTCGCGCCCGTAAAATTCCCAGTAACCCAAAATGTATGCCAGTGGTTCGCCGCTCTGCCTGCGCCTGACCAACTCCTGGTACCTTTCTCGCTCCTGCGGGCTTAATCTCCCGTCGCCGTTGGCCAGAAGCCAGGCGGTTTCGGGCCGACCCAACGCGTGCAGCATCAGCCACTGCGCGTCCAGGCCGGGGGCGTCGGATGCGCCGGCTAACCGCCGCCGTGCCTGTATAATTGCCCATTTTATCCGGCCGTCGTTGGCCGGCCTGCTTCGTGACACCGCGGCTGCCGGCGGGCGATAATCACGGAATGAACATTTACCTATCATCTTGCTGGCCGCGTTCACTTTTTTCCGCTTCCTGGAGAGACCGGAAAATGTTACCCATGTCTCCCTCCATAACTTTTTCAATGTTACTCCATGACTTTTTGATACGGTGGTCCGTGACGCGGCCTTGCGGGTAGTTATAGGTGCGTATTTTTTCCGACCTGTCGCCGGTGCCTACTTGCGATTTGCGCTCACTGGCTTCTTGGAGACGGCGCTCCTCTTCTTGCTTATCTAACAGTTTGGCCCGCAGGACGCTCACAGCCTTAGCTTTATTTTTGTGCTGGCTTCTCTCTTCCTGCACGACTACCACGGTGTTGCTAGGCAGGTGTGTTATTCTGACCGCGGAACTGGTCTTATTCACGTGCTGACCGCCGGCTCCGCTGGCGCGGAAAGTATCTATCCGCAGGTCTTCCGGCCGGAGGGTAATATCCGCCTCCTTCGCCTGCGGCAGAACCGCCACGGTGACTGTAGAGGTGTGTATACGCCCCTGTTTTTCAGTTTCGGGCACGCGTTGTACTCGGTGCACCCCCCGCTCGTATTTCAGGGTACCAAAGACATTCTTCCCATTTACTTCAGCTATTACCTCCTTAAAGCCTCCCTGTTCGCTCAGCGAGCTGTTTACGGTATGCGTCCGCCAGCCCTGTGCTTCGGTGTACCTGTTGTAGGCGCGGAACAGTTCAGCTGCGAATAAGGAAGCTTCCTCTCCGCCGGCGCCGGCCCGTAGTTCCAGCAATACGTTACGCACGTCGCGTGGATCACGCGGGGTTAACGCCTGCCGAACTTGTTCTTTTAGCAGCGCCAGCTCGCTCTCCAGCCTGGCCAGGTCCTGTAAAGCCAAGGACTTTAGCTCGCCCTTTTCTGTTTGTGACAACTCTCTTACCTCCCTAATCTCCCTTTTCACCCTTTCCTGCCGTTCCTTAAAGCCTAGCAGTTCTTTTACGCGCCTGTACTCTTCGGCCAGTTCGCGCATCCGGTCCGGCTGTCTAACTGCCGACTCGGCCATTTGCCGATCCAGTTCTTCTAGTTTATGTCTTAGCTGCCCTACCTGCGGCTCCATCTATCATATTTTTACGGCGGAGCCCCGCTGGTTTTTCTTTCTTGTCTTCTTCCGGTCAACTTTTGACTGTTCCGCCTTCTCGCTCTCCTGGAGGCGTCTTTTGAACCGATCGACCCGGCCGGCCACGTCCACTAGCTTTTGCTTCCCCGTGTAAAAGGGGTGGCAGCTGGAACACACCTCCACCTCCATGTCCTTCTGGGCAGAGCCGGTTTCAAAAGTACTCCCGCAAGAACAGGTAATAGCAGCCTGGCGGTAATACTTTGGATGTATTTTATCTTTCATGTTTGCTGATTATAGTCATTTTCCTTGATTTTCGCAAGTACCTGCGCTATGGTAAGGCTCACTATGGTGAAAACGCCTGCTATCGCTGTGCCCAAGCTCGTTGACATGCTGGAGGCTGGTGTTCATTTCGGACACGAACGCAGCAAAAAAAACCCCGGTATGGACGAGTACGTGTTCATGCTGCGCAACCGCATGGCTATTATTGATCTGGAAAAAACACACGCCGCTCTGGCCGCAGCGGCGGAATTCGTCTACGGAACCTGCCGGGATTCCAATAAGGAGATTCTGTTTGTGGGCACTAAGCGTCAGGCCAGAGAGATTGTCCGCAAATACGCCGAAAGTGTTGACATGCCCTATGTGACTAAGCGCTGGTTAGGAGGGACGCTGACTAATTTTTCCACCGTGTTAAAAAGTATTGAGAAGCTGGATGAGCTGAAGGGCGCCCTTGAAACACAAGCTATGGAAAAAATGACCAAGAAAGAGAAAGCGGTGCTGATCAAAGAAATTGGGCGCCTGGAAGATGTGCTGGAAGGCATTAAGAACTTGCGCAGACTGCCGGCGGCCGTAGTGGTGGTAGGATCACACGACGAAAAACTGGCCGTGCGCGAGGCAAAGAGAGTGAGCGTACCCGTAGTCGGTATTACTGACACCAACGCCGATCCCACCGTGGTTGATTATCCCATCCCGGCTAACGACGACGCTATCCGGTCAATTGATCTGATCGTTGGTACTTTAACCAAAGCTATCCTTAAGGCCCGTCAGTCGTGACTTACGATCTACGACAGATAAGGGAACTGCGAAGCCGCACGGGCTGCGGCGTGGTTGATTGTAGAGAAGCCTTGGCTGAAGCGGGCGGTGACGTTGAAAAGGCCCTGGTTGTGTTGAGGAAGAGAGGTATGGCTAAGGCGGCCAGAAAGGCGGGGCGGGAGACTGGCGAAGGAACCATTGCCAGTTATGTGCACACTAACCATAAAGTAGCCGTGCTGGTAGCCTTGTTGTGCGAGACAGACTTTGTGGCCCGGAATGAGAAGTTCCGGTATCTGGCGCGTGACCTGGCGCTGCACATTGCCGCCATGAACCCTGCCGCCGTAAGCCCCGACGACATTCCGGAAGGGCTTATACAAGAGGAAAGAGAGCTGGCCGAGGAGCAAGCTAAAGAGTCGGGCAAGCCGGAAGCCATACAGGCCAAGATGGTGGAGGGCAAGCTCAAAAAGTTCCGCGAGGAGCAGTCCTTGTTGACCCAGCCCTTTGTTAAAGATACCAATAAAACCGTACGGGATCTTATTACCGAAGCTGTGCATGAACTGGGAGAAAATATATCAGTAGACCGGTTTTGCCGTCTGGATATTTAGTGAAACGACAGGCAGTTTCTTCATGTAGAGGTAACATTTGCAAGGCCGCTATACTGGTGGCGGGTGCTGTCGCGTTCCCGCACCCCCGCGCCGCGCCACCCGTTTATTTAAAGAGCGGCATGGCATAAGGTAATATCTATAGTTGCTTACCGTTTACGACCAGCCCGCGCCGCGCGGCCGGGCGGATCATAAATTCAGCTCGACTTTCGCAGTTGAAACAATAAAATCGCTCAACAAAGCCGTTTCATATTTTTAGCGTTGGCCTAACAGAGCCATTAAGCTAGTGAACTGCGAAAGTCGAGTTCAGGACTTACGCGTCTAACCGTCCCTCATGGCGGCGACCGGAGGAGTGTGACCATCCCAGCCAAGCCTGCTTGTCATTGCGATCGAAGCGAAGCAAACCCGATGTAAATGCATAATCGCACGAGATTGCATGTCTGCCGTGCTAGCGGCACAGGCAGGCATGCTTCGGCCTGTCCTTGGGGACGAGCCTCGCCATGACTTAGGTAAATGACGAGACGCATAAGTCCTGAATTGATAAATTACCCATTTTGCCCTTGGCGGAGTGGCTGAAGGCTGCTACTATTATTACTGAGAATGCGCGCCATGCTGTACGACATCCTTCCACCAATAGTTTTTTTCGCGTCCCTAGGGGGAGTGGTTTTCATTACCTCGAGGGTGGTGGCTAGATTGCGCCGTCAACGGACTGTAGCGCCTGCGAACATGGCCCGGTCGGCCAGGAACCTGGCGGCGCTAGTGGGTCCGAGTCAAAAAAGTGTTCACGTAATTGGCAGCCGCCTGGCGCTGGCTATAAACCTTCTGAACAAGCTGCTGCTGAAAGCGAAGCAAGTGGCGCTGTCTGCGCGCGGTTGGCCGTCAGGCCTGGTAAGGCTCACCAAGCGCCTTCGCCCTCGCGGCTTTTCAGTTCCAGTTCCTGCTCGTCTTCGTCGTCGTCGCGAAAAAACCACTCCCGTTACAGAGTCCGTTACAAAACCAAAAAAAGAAGAAGGGAAGTCGCCCTCCATCGCACGGGCGTCTGCCGCCGTTTTTCCCTTGCCTGGCCACTGGCGGAGCATTAGGCGAGGGGTTAGTGCCGGCTCACAGAAGATCAAGGGAGCTGTCAGCAGTATAGCTGCGCAGGCACCGCTTAGAAAAGCTAAGCCCGTTTTGCGTCTTACCAGCAGAAAAACGGGCGGGGGAGCGGAACCTGACAGCAAGGTTATCGGCACGCAACCGGAAGTTAGCCCTGCTGCGGACGCAACTTCACTACGGTCCGGCCGCCGGGCCGTGTCGGCCAGAGTGTCTCTTGATAAAATATTGTCTTCAAAACAAAGGGACAAAAAGAAAGCGTCGCCTCTTAAAAATGCCCGCAGGTATATCAAGGCGTGCCGTTACGCCAGCGCTGAAAAAACACTGGTACCTTTTTTGGTAAAAAATCCCCGCCACGCTCGCGCTTACATGTTGTTAGGTCAGGCCGCGCTGGGCCGGCAGAACTGGGAGGAGGCGGCTGAAATATTTGAGCAGGTTGTCACTATAGCCCCCGATACTAAAGATTGCTATACCTGCCTGGGTTATGCTCATTACAAAGCGGGCAACCTGACCAAGGCCATGGAGACTTTGAAGATTGCCCACGACGCCGATCCTGACAACGTGGTTATAATAAAAAGGCTTCTGGCCATTGCCCGCTGCATGGACAATGCGCCGCTGCAGCACTCACTGTCCGCGCGCCTTAAAGAGCTGGAGCCGCTGCCAGTACGGAGAGTAAACAGAAAAAGCCATCAGCGAGCGGGTCAGCCGGCCTGACGGGAAAAAGGGGTCAGGTACATTTTTCCATTTTTCCCTGACCCCATTAACATGACCCATTGACTACATTAACTGCTTGTCAACAGCGGAATTTGCGGTCCAGCGGGTAGGAAGCGAACCTACTTAAAAGGAAAAAGGGGAAAAAGGGGAAAAAGGGGTCAAGAAAAAGGGGGCAAGTACATTTTTCCTTCTGTTTTTACAGGATCGCATAGTTAAGAATAAATGGGGCAAGCGGCAGAACGACATGCTTTTGGAGCAGTTTTACCACCCGATTTTCTCGTCCGGTCTCGTCTCGCGCCTGTATTTCATCCCCGACTGGCAATCAAGCGAAGGCGCCAGATGGGAACACCATTTAGGCCAGCGCCTGGGACTGCAGATTGTGTACCTTGAACCCGATTTTGTCACAGTTTAGCAGGCCTGGCTTCTTTTTTGTTCTTCCCACCGATCCCGCCGCCCTGGCGGCGTTTTCTTAGGTCCAGGGAGTAGGAGTTGAACCTACCTAAAACGGTTTTACAGACCGTCGCCTAAGCCGCTCGGCCATCCCTGGCATGGGTTATATACAGGTTGTCTTTGACTATCAGATTTTAATATTTTACCCTATACTGTCAATACTTCCAGGAGCTCTTTGGAAGAAAAGGCTGATTTGGCTGCCTGCTTCGTACGTGCTCGGCGCGGATTTTAGTGGGGGCAGACGCGGGCGTGCCTCTGTTCGCTGTAGATGAATCTCGATTTGTCAGGGGAGTGGAGCGAGTATCAAGCCAGCTTAGCTTTCCACTTCGTCCGCCTGGAGGCAGGGGATTTAAGGGACAAGCAGCGGCATGCGATTTACTACTTGTTTCACGAAACTTCTCCTAGGGGTTAGAAGATGAGGTACAAGCCAGCTTAGCTCAGTGGTAGAGCAACACTTTTGTAAAGTGAAGGTCCCGAGTTCGAATCTCGGAGCTGGCTCCCGCAGATTAAGAATTTTACCCAGCACCCTTGTGGTGCTGGGTCGACAGCTGGCTCCAACGCACTATATCTACACACTTAGAAGCTCAAAAAACTACCGCTGTTATGCGGGCATAACAACAAACATTAGCAGAAGATTACAAGAGCACAAGAGGTGTTTACGTCCAAAAAAGCTGGACAGGAGCACGGTTTTTTGCTAGAGTGTGCTGGCAGATGGACTACGCGTTCTCTTTAATCTCCAAGTTTGCCCTGGCACCGGAGGAGACTGAAAATGACCGAGAAAACAGACCGACCTGAAAACGTAGTTAGGCTGGTCAGCGCCTTGCGCGATCTCGCCGAAGAAGCTGGCTTGCAATTGACCGTCATCACCGTATCGCCGTCGGAGAAGTCTGCGCCGCCGCCGAATCTTCAGTCCGAGCTGGCCGAAGAGCAACTCAGAGAAAGAAAGACGCAGGACCTCGCTTGGCTCCATAGCCACCTTACCCAGCAGTATGGCGAGCTCCAGCGCCTGAGCGGCCATTATGTTGCCGTCCGTGATAAGCGGATTTTATCCGTTGGCGACAACAGTGAGCTGGTTCGTCTAAGCGCCGCCAAGTCGATCCAGGTGGCGCCGCAGGAAATCCTGGTCGTGCCCATCGCCGTGCGCAGCAGCGACGCTGAATACGAATGGGAGGAAACCCAGCATGACCTTGACCTTCGGTAGGTTGTTCGCCCGTCTCTACCCCGGCGGGCATTTTTATTTCCCTCCGCCAGCCCCTATATTACATATATGACCGACAGGGATAAAGTAATAGCTCGGCTGATCCGGGGCAGCGCGGAGATAATCACGGAAAACGAGTTGCGCGCCCGGCTGGATAGCGGGCGGGAGCTGACGCATTACATCGGCTTTGAAATCTCCGGCTATGTCCATCTGGGGCAGGGGATAATGAGCGCGCTGGTCATGAAGGATTTGGCCGATCTCGGCGTAAAGTGCACTGTCTGGCTGGCCGACTGGCACACTTGGCTGAATGATAAATTGGACGGGACTAAAAAAACTGCTGCCCGGATCGGTCAGGGATATTTTACTGAAGCCGTCAAAGCTTGCTTCTTGGCGGTCGGGGGCAATCCCGCCGACCTTGAATTCCGCTTAGCCAGCCAATGGTACGCCAAAGACGCGGCCCGTTACATGGAGCTGGAAAAACTGGTGGAAAAGAACACCACTCTCGCCCGTATCCAGCGCAGTATCAGCATTATGGGGCGGGCAGAAGGGGAAAGGGTGGATTTCGCCAAATTGACCTACCCGGCCATGCAAGCCGCAGATATTATTTACCAAGGGATTGACATCGCCCATTCTTCTCTGGATCAACGCAAAGCCCACGTTATCCTGCGCGACGTTTACCACCAGATTATTCCCGGCCAACCAAAACCTGTCGCTCTTCACCATCCGCTTATCGACAGTCTGGATGGCGAAACTAAGATGAGTAAATCCCGTCCCCAAAGCGCCGTCTTCATTCACGATACCCCGAACGACATCTCCCAAAAGATTAACAAAGCCTTCTGCCCCGACAAGGAAATCAAACACAATCCCATCCTCAACTGGACCCGCCACTTGCTCTTTTGGAACCGGAGCAAATCCTTCACCATTGCCAGGAAACCGGAGCACGGCGGTGTGGTAGAATTTAACACCTTTGCAGAATTAGAGCAGGCCTACGCCGTCGGTGATATTCACCCTTTGGATCTCAAAGACGCCGTCGCCGGGGAACTAATCGGGCTTCTCAAGCCAGTCCGCGACCACTTCACTAAACCAGCCATCGCCGCTAAAAAAGCCGAGCTCGACAAGGTGCTGGCAAACCGTTAATTTATAAAAGTCGCCCCAAGGTGATACCAACATTTCGCATTTTTCATTTTGAATTTTGCCTTTAGTTGGCCGATGTAGCTCAGTGGTAGAGCAACTCCATGGTGGGCAGCCGGCCCCGCCCTTTTTGGCAGTAATGCCAAGAACGCATCCCGAATAACGGTTAATAGCCTGACCAGGCCAAGACCGTGGCGCAGTATGCCGCCCGAACGACTGACAAGGGAATCCCGCTGAAGCGGGATAAGATACAGTCTAGCCCTTCTATAAATTCTCCATGAAGGAAATGAAGGTGTAAGCGAAGGAGTAGGCCGGGAGTTCGATTCTCCCCATCGGCTCAAGAGTTTTTGAACGAAGCGAGAACCCCGCGAAGCTCTTCACCCGCCATAAATGGCGGGTAAGGGCGAAGCGGGGCGATCCTCCCGTCGGTCCACCTGCTCACCAGTGTATAATAGACCCATGTCTTTATATCCGCTCCGCTGGGTAGTGCTGGCATTTCTGCTGGTGTCCGTCGGCGCGGGTCTGTATTTCATAACCGGCCCTTATTTAGGGTCCGAGCCGGTCAGGGGAGAGCGGGAAAAAGTGCCGTTCCACGCGGATGGCCATGACTTTCCGTCATTTAGCTTTATCCTGCTGGAAACACAGGACACGCGGCGCCGACTGGTGTTCTGCCGCCAGAAACGCTGCCGGCTGATGGGTCCCGTTGTTTCTGAAAATGTTCCCGCCGTCACCGACGGGCGCAGTTGGTACCATTATCAAGACGGCAGCCTGCGCCGTACCTGGATCAATGAAGAGCGGTCGGAACTTATCGTTGACCGCACGCCGCTGGTTTCACCGCGCGGTCTTATCATTAGTCCTGACAACAAAAAGGTGGCCTACTGGCTTGATAACACGGATAAGCCTGAAAAAAAACTGACCGAGCTCTGGGTGTATGATTCGACCCGCGACGAGACCAAGTTGCTGGCTGAAAAGTTGTTCCGGCCGGACATCAACACTAAGGCGCGGTGGAATAAGGCTTCCAATCTGCTCTGGTTTATAGGTAACGGCGATCAGGTGCACGTGGTTTCTTTGCAGCCGCCGTCTTTGGAAACCCGGTTTAAAAATACGGATTGGAGTGAACTTGAGGACATGGCTGAAAGCGTCGCCATGGATATAAGCGAAGAAGGCAGCAGGCTGGCCTACGCCCGTCCCTCCGCGTTCGGCCGCAGCGAGGTGATCACGGTGGAGGAAGGTTCATATCCTGAAGACATCACGGTCCGCGGTAGTGTTTCTTACTTACAGTGGCTCAACGATGGCAGCCTGCTGTATGTGGTTCAAGGCCAATACGATTACACTTTCTGGCTGGCTAAAAATTCCGTGCGCCGCCGACTGGCCCGCCAGCCGGGCACGTTTGAGTCGGCCCGCACCGACCCGCGGGAGCAGGTTGCCGTGTTCGCCGGCCGGGCCGGACGCCAGCCCGCGCGTATTTTTGCTTTAAATATCCGGCAAGGCAGCATTATTGAGCTGGACTATGCCGCCCGCGATGCTGGCGCCGCCGCTTACGTGGTGCATGTTGAGTCGTTAGATGAAAAGGACGGCGCGGTGGCCGGCATCACTCAGCCGCTGGACGACGGCCAGTTAGTCGCTTTTATTGACAGCAATTTGCCCGACATTGTCCGCCAAACCAATGTCCAGCCAGAGCGCCTTACCATCACTGACCAGCCCAACACTGTTTACGTCGACTACCGCGACGGCACCGGCGTAGACAAGCGCCTTTTGCTTACCGTCAACGACGCCGTCCACACCGAGTGGTCAGCAGTCGCCTATTTTGAAGAAAGTTCCGGCGAGTGGGTAAAAACCCAGGGCGGGGGACTTACTGACCCTAAACCCCGGCGTCTGTATGAGTGGGAAACGGGTTTAAAAAGGTGGATTCTTAAAGAAGAGTACTAACTCGGCTCCTCTCAATTAACTGTGCTCCCTGTGAGCTCTGAAACGGGGTGAAAACCCAGCAGCATTTTGATCTGGTAGCGCTCGCGGTTGCGGAATCCAGGCTAATTTCGCTGGATGCCGGATCAAGTCCGGCATGACACCGTGGATGTAAATAGATGCGGTTGGTATAACTCTGGACAAGAGTAAGATAAGGACTTATCTTACTGGTTACTAGTTACTAATCTATGAGCCAAGACAGTTTAATACGTCTGCAGTGCGGGGAATGCAAGTCGTTCAATTACCACACCAGACGCAATTTAAGGAAGCAGGACGGGCACAAGCTAGAGCTGAAAAAATTCTGTCGCCGGTGCCGGCGGCACACGGATCACCAGGAAAGACCTAAAAAATAAGGGTGGATAAAAAGTAATAACCGGCTACTATAGTACCACGGGGGCGTCGGTTAATGGTAAACCACGGGTCTCCAAAACCCGAACTGGGGGTTCGATTCCCTCCGCCCCTGCCAATCGGAAAAAGATTTCTTTTGAAACCGCTCGCTGCGCTCGCGCTGAAACGACGTCGCGCTGCCCGCCGCCGAATTTTGCCGCGCCGCCGCGAAACGCCACGGTTTTTTGAACGTAACGGAAACGGCGCCGCCGGTGGGGTGGAGGTTCGAGCCGATGCGGACAAGAAACACCGCTTTCTCGGCTTCATTTTCCGAGAAAGCAAGTTTCCAGGCGTGGCGAGCCTCTTGTATCCAGTTTTTCAACGGTTCGAGCCATTGATTGCCCGTGCGGCCAAGCTGCTGTTCAAGGGCGAGTTTTTGGTTGAGTAACTCTGCTTTTTTCTCTCGGTATTCTTTTTGTTCAATGATGGCGTCGAGATGAGCGTCCAGCAGTTTGGATAACCGCTTGCGGACTTTTGCTAAAGCTTGATATGTTTCCTCGGCCGCATGGGCGGAAGCTTGGGCTTTTGCCTGTTCCCAGACTGCAACTTGTTGCAGCATCTTAGTTGCCCACGTCTCCGGCAAAGCCACGTTTGAGATTATCTCGCTTACTTGCTCATGCAGTTTTGATTCGTTGAGATAATACCAGCCACACCTGATTAATTCCGCGTCATTCCCGCAAAAGCGGGAATCCAGGCTAATTTCGCTGGATGCCGGATCAAGTCCGGCATGACACCGTGGATGTAAATAGATGCGGTTGGTATCAGGTGCTAAAACAGTAGTGTTGCAGTTAGGATGTTAATCTACGACCTTAAAAAGTTTGGCTGCCATCCGGTCTCGGCTACCCTGGAAGCTAACCGGTCTTGATCCGGATTCGGGCTCCGAGTTCGTCAACTGGCATTGTTTCAGGTGGGCCAGGCAAGAGAAGGTTGAGCTGACTCGTTCCCGGCCTAACCATAAGAATGACAACGCTCATATTGAACAAAAGAACTATACCGCGGTGCGGAAATTACTGGGCTACTCTCGAATTGAAACCGAGGAAGCGATTATCTTAATGAACAAACTTTACTCCGGACCATGGCGACTATACTTCAACTTTTTTCAACCGGTTATGAAATGCATTGAGAAAAAGAGAATCGGTTCCAGATATATCCGAAAATATGACACTCCCAAAACTCCGTATCAACGAGCTTTGGAACACGACGATATTCCGCAAAACGTTAAAGATGACTTGATGAAAATATATGACGACCTGAACCCGCTGGTATTAAAAAAAGAAATTGATATGCTAGTTACTAAGATCTTTAAAATTGCTCGGCTTCGGTAACCTTTTCCTATT
>CAZLVG010000014.1:0-6994 GCA_964562905.1 uncultured Candidatus Saccharibacteria bacterium
CAAAGACTGCTGCAAACACCGTTACGTAAACACCGGGAGTTAAACACCGGGAGTTAAACACCGGGAGTTGAAATGACGGTGTTTGCGCGCCCGTCTTCCAGAGCAAGGTAAGGAATTAAGGCAGTCTTTTACGAATTACCAGTTACCAGTTACTAGTTACCAGTTACTAGTTACCAGTTACTAGTTACCAGTTACTGATTACGAATTACCAGCCGCTTGCGCGCGGCAGAAGGGAAAGCTATACTGGCTTGATGCCAAAACACGGTGTTTTGGCGAGAAAGTTTTGTTCTTTAACAATCTGCGGGAGAGGTGCCATGAAAGTGAGAACTTTTAGGGAAAAAGTGGACGCCCGAATTACCGAGGTTGACTCTTGCGTCTGCCTGGGACTGGACAGCGACTATCAAAAGCTTCCGGCCTGCGTCAAGTCGGGCGGCTTCAAGGAGTCGGCTCTGCGGTTCAACCGGGCCCACCTTGAGGCCAGCCACCGCCTGCTGGCCGCCGTCAAATTCAACGCGGCCTTTTACGAGTCGCACGGCGCGGAAGGAAAAATCGCCCTTAAGGCAAGTGTTGAACACTGCCGTGAGATTGACCCCGGCCTGATTGTCATCGTGGACTACAAGCGAGCGGACATCGGCAATTCAAGCCTGGGCTACGCCAGGGAGGGCTTCAGCTACTACGAGGCCGACGCGGTTACGGTCAATCCCTACTTCGGCCGGGAAGCCACGCAGCCATTTCTGGACCAACGCGATAAAGGCGTTATGGTGCTGTGCAAGACATCCAATCCCGGCGGCGGGGAATTCCAGGACTTTGTGGGACATCCGCCCAGCGGACCGGCTGACGAGCTGGCGCGGCTGCTAGGCACGGAAGGAAACGTCAACCTGTACCAGTACGTAGCCTACCAGGTAGCGCGGCAGTGGAACCAGCACGGCAACTGCGGCCTGGTAGTGGGAGCGACCTATCCCCGGCAAGCGGCCACGGTGCGCCGGATAGTCGGCGACATGCCGCTGCTTGTTCCGGGAATCGGCCAGCAGCAAGGAGCGCTTAAGGAAACAGTGGCAGGCACCCAGGACAGCCGCGGCCGCGGCCTGCTGATCAACTCCTCACGGGGCATTATTTTTGCCGGCGCCGACAAGAGCTTCGCCCAAGCAGGAGCAGAGAAGGCGGCCGAGCTAAAGAATGAAAGCAATCGGTACCGAAAACGCCCGGCTTAAACAGCCAAAGTTTTCAACTCTCATCCCGCATCACAAAACAGGGGAGATGTTATGCCAAGACAGTTGGATTTCGGCCAGATTAGGTTGGCACTGGAAATCTTTAACTCGGGAGCGTTTATGGATAAGCGCCAGTCGCCTGGCGGCCGTGGATTTAAACTAAAACTGCACGAGAGGGACCCGAGCGCGCCGCTTTCTCCCTTTTACCTCAACCTGCGCACCCCGGCTAACCCTAAACCGGGACCGCTGACGGCAGAGCTGGTGGCGAAAATCGGTCAACACCTGGCAGGCCTGGCTCGCGGCTTAATGCTGAAATTCAACGGCGTGGCCGGCTTGCCCCACGCGGGTGACCCGTTGGCGGAGGCTTTCGCCCGGGCCCACGCCGGACTTTACCAGGGCAAACTTACCCTGCCGGTGGTCAAACTGCAAAAGGAACAGTCCCCAGGCCAAAGGCGAGTCGCACAAGTGGCCAGCAGCGGGCACAAACCCGGGGAGGTGGTGCTGGTAATTGATGACCTGATCACCAAAGCGGACACTAAACTGGAAGGCATCGCCGCGCTGGAGCGGGCCGGGATGAAAGTGCGGGATGTGCTGGTTTTACTGGACCGCCAGCAAGGAGGCGCCCGGCAACTGGCGGCGAGCGGCTACCGCTTGCACGCCTTGTTTAGCCTTCACGACTTGCTGCTATGCTACCTGAACCAGAGGAAGATCACCAAACCGTTGTACAAAGAGATAACGGAATATCTCAACGCCGACTAGTAAAGTTACTCTCGACACCGGCGGCACCGGCGGCGCGAATCACTGTTTTAAGACACAGATTTGCCCGGCCGGTGCTTTTTCATTTTCCGCCACGGCGCCCGTAAAAAGTACCGCGATTGGACTTCTCTTACTGGCGGCAACAGCCGGCAAGTGTTATATTACCAGCATGACAGTCTACCTGGCGGCGGATCACAGGGGTTTGAAACTTAAAAACAGTATCAGGGACTGGTTGGCGCAACAAGGATACAGCGTGGAGGACTTGGGAGCCATGAAGATGGAAAAGGATGACGACTACCCCGATTTTGGCATTGCTCTGGGAAAGAAAGTTTCAGAAAACAGGGGCAGCCTGGGACTGGCGTTCTGCGGCTCGGGAGCGGGGATAAGTATGGCGGCCGGCAAGGTTAAGGGGATAAGAGCGGCCATGGCTTGCCAGCCGCGGGCGGCGGAGATGGTCAGAAAGCACGATGACGCCAACGTGATATCAATCGGGGCCGACTTTGTGGACGAAGAAAAAGCCCGAAAAATCGTGGCGGCTGCCCTAGAAACAAAATTTTCAGGAGCAGAACGGCATGTAAGAAGGATCAACAAGGTCAAAGCTTATGAAAGCAGCCATGAAGCAGCTTAGTAATTAGTGTCAGTAACTAGTAATTGCGACGACGAAATATGGTTAAATCAGGGCTGACCCGTTTAACTACCCGTTATAGCGAGCGGCGGCGGGCTTGCCATAACACGGTGGAAATGACAAGAGACATAAGCCTTGCAAACTGCCAAACCCGAACGCGAGCTAGCCGGAGACGAGCAAATTTTAATCCCACCACGCCTGTCACCAGTTACGAATTACGAGTTACGGATTACGGATTACGGATTACGAGTAACGCCAATGCCTAACATTGAAATAGTGCCGGCGGTGCTGCGGCGGACTTACGAAAAGATTGAAGAGGACTGGAACGTGGTGCGCGAGGCGGCCGCGCACGTTCAGATTGACGTTACGGACGGCGTCTTTGCCGGCGATGGCACGTTCCGGCAGGTAAGCCGGTTTAAGCGGCTGGCTAAAAGCGAGAAATGCGAGTTGCACATGATGGTGCACACACCGTCGTATTACGTTGACGATATAATTGACCTCAATCCGGCGCGGTGCGTTTTTCACCTGGAAGCGTTTTTTGACACGGGCGACACGGCGTTTGTTTACGAAAAACTACGGGAGAAAACCCAAAGCGAGCTGGCCCTGGCCCTAAACCCGGAAACATCAAACGAGCGGCTGGAAGAGCATCTGCCCCTGCTGGACTACGTCATGTTCATGGGGTATAACCCCGGCTGGGCTAACCAGCCGATCAATCCCGTGGTATATAAAAAGATAGGGCAGTTTAAAAGCAGACACGCCGACACGCCCGTGGCTGTGGACGGACACGTGGACAAAGAAACGGTAGCGCCGTACGTGAAAGCGGGCGCCAGCATACTGTGCGCCAATACCTCTATTTTTGGCCAGGGTAATCCTCTAGAAAATCTGGAACAGTTAAGGCTGTTGGCGCGTGCGGCGGTTGAAGATCTGTGATATGCTGGTAAGCAACTTATGCAAAAGTTGACCAAGCTTGAGGACCTGGCACGCATGGCCAATACCATACGACAGGATATCATTGAAATGCTGGTGGCGGCCGGCTCGGGACATTCGGCGGGATCGCTAGACTTGGCCGACATAGCGGCGGCCCTTTACTTTAACGTGCTCGACGTTGATCCCAAGCAAAAGGACAATCCTGACCGTGACCGGCTGTATGTATCCTGCGGACACACGGCGCCGGTGTGGTACGCGACACTGGCCCGCGCCGGTTTTTTCCCGGTGGAAGAGCTTAAGACTTTGCGGAAGCTAGGCACGCGCCTGCAAGGACACATGGACCGGCTGACGGTGCCGGGCGTGGAGTCTTCATCGGCCAGCCTGGGGCAAGGCCTCTCCATAGCGTGCGGCTCGGCTTACGCGGCGCAAATGGACGGTAACAGATATCAAACTTACTGCGTGCTTTCAGACGGAGAACACGACGAGGGGTCAACCTGGGAAGCGATCCAGTTTGCCGGACATTACCGGCTGCAACACCTAACCGCGATTATAGACAGAAATAACATTCAAATAGACGGCATGACGGAGGACGTTATGACCAAGGAGCCGCTGCGAGACCGGTATGAGGCCGGCGGCTGGCACGTGATAGACGTAGACGGGCATAACATAGAAGAGATTATTGACGCCTGCCGGGAAGCCGTGGCCATTGTGGAAAAACCGGTCTGCATCATTGCCCACACTATAGCCGGCAAAGGGGTAAAGTACATGGAAGGGGACTACCGCTGGCACGGCAGTCCGCCCGGCTCGGTGGAAACAGAGAGAACACCCCCGAAAGGCAAGCAGGCGGAGGAAGCGCTGAAGCAGCTTAGAACTTTAGGGGGCAAGATAAATAACATTGATTTGTAACTTATGCTGGCTGAAGGAGCACGTTTAAGAAAAAATATTTTAAGCCAGGAGGTTGAAGCTGTGCCCACGCGTGATGGCTTTGGTGCTGGGCTGGTAGAAGCAGGCGAAAAGGATGAAAGAATAATGGTTCTGTGCGGCGACCTGTCCGATTCCACCAGAGCCGGTAAGTTCCGGGACGCCTTCCCGGAAAGGTTTATTGAATGCGGCATACAGGAACAAAACATGGCCAACGTAGCCGTGGGGCTGGCGCTGCAGGGCAAAATTCCTTTTCTCTCCACCTACGCTGTTTTTTCACCGGGCCGCAACTGGGACCAGATAAGAATTTCTGGCTGCTATAATGATACCAACGTGAAGTATGCCGGGGCCCACGCGGGCGTGTCGGTGGGTCCGGACGGAGCCACTCACCAGGCTATGGAGGACATAGCCCTCACGCGCGTCCTGCCGCGGATGACCGTTTTGGTGCCGTGCGATATGGAGGAGGTGCGGAAGGTCACGCTGGCAGCGGCTAAAATAGAAGGCCCCGTTTACTTCCGATTCGCGCGGGCGGCCACGCCGCTGCTCACCACGCCGCAAACGCCGTTCCAAGTAGGCAAAGCGCGGGTCTTCCGCGAAGGGGGTGACGTGGCGATTATCGCGTCCGGCCCCATCGTCCACTCGGCGCTGCTGGCGGCGGACCGGCTGGTGGAAAGGGACATCTCCTGCCGCGTCATCAATAATCCTTCCGTGAAACCCTTGGACGAAAAAACCGTTGAGGCGGCCGCCAAACAGTGCGGCGCCGTGGTAACCTGCGAGGAGCACCAGGTTATGGGCGGCATGGGCAGCGCGATAGCGGAATTTCTGGCGGAAACTTACCCCGTGCCGATGAGGTTTATCGGCATGCATGATTCTTTCGGAGAGTCTGGCACGCCGGAAGAGCTGCTGCGCAAATACCGGATGGACGCGGACGCGATTGAAGACGCGGTTAGGAAAGTAATTAAGTACAAACGAGGTTAAGAAAAATTGCCCGCTTAGCCGAAAGCCGCGGGTAAGCCCGTGGAGCTTCACATTTCCTTGAGCCACATCACGTCATACGGCTTAAGAGTAAGAGTAGCGCCGCGGTCTTTGCCGACAGCAGAAAAGCGTCGGCGTGAGAGGACATCATGTAACTTCCGGAAGCGGACAGGTAAGGTAATGGCTTGCTGGATAGGTGTTACATTAACGACAGCGATTATGCTGTCAGCAGCTTTCTCGGCTGGCAGATAAACCGCGGCCGCCGCGTCGGTGTGCGTATCCAGTACTTGTAGGGGCGGAGCGTCGGGAGCGAAAGCGGGCTGCTTAGCCCTCTTTTCCAGCAGACCGGACACCATCTCCATGACTCGGCGGCAGCGGCTGTCCGGCCGGTCCAGTAACTTATACAACTGCCGCCGGCTAAAGGTCTGCCGGTTGACGGTGCGGTTTTCATCCAGGCCGCCAGCCGGGCGGTAATTGTCCGCCCCCAACAGGCTGTGGAAATACACTGCCGGCATACCTCGCGCTAGCAGCCCCAAGGCCAGCACGGCGCGGTAGCGCTTTAGCTGCCGCGCCAACGGCTCCCGGCCGCCGGCGCGGTTAACCAGCCGCCAGGCCGTGGAGCACAGCTCGTAAATGATCCGGCGCCCGCCGGGCAGGCTGGCGTAGTTTGGCAGCGCGCCGTGCTTTTTAACCAAATGGTCCGCCAGCCGCTCAATTTCTCTCTCTGGCAGCACGCCGCGCAGCGGTTTTAGTCCCAGGCCGTCATGGCTGCCCAGCACGGTGATAAACTGCCGGCCCTGGAAAGCATAAGTGGTGGGCAGCCAGCGCACGTAGTGAGCGGCCGTACCGAAGGCAACGGCGTGCACGGCCAGCGGAAAAGACGTAAACTGGTACACTATATCCGACTCCCAGTTTTCTTCCGTGCCCAGATAGGGCAATATCTCAGACTGGGGTTCATTGATTTCGGTTACCGTGACAAGACGGGGAGCGGCGGCGTCCAGCACGGCGGTCATGGCGCTTAAAATGGCGTGGGTTTCAGGTTCGTGCAGAGAAGTGCCAGGAATTTTTTTCCAAAGGTAGGCCACGGCGTCCAGCCGCAGAAAATCGGCCCCCCGACGGCGGTAGTACAAAGCCGTTCTTATCATCTCCAGCAAGACGCGGGGATGGCGGAAATTAAGGTCTACCTGGCGCGTGCCAGTGCCGCCCCGCTCCGCGGGAGCCCGGGAAAAAGTAGTCCATACCCAGCCCCGCCCGATTACTTTACCGTCCCGCTTCGCTGCGGGCCGCCCCAGGCCGACCCGCAGCCGGCCTGGGGCGGTTTCCGCCACGAAATAAGGGGTCAGTAGGGGATAGGGCCGCGGCCGGGCCGCCATTTTCAGCGCCTTAAGAGACGGTTTTTGTTTATCGCTGAAAGCCACCGCGAAATCCTTATACTTCGCGTAAGCGCGGCGGCGGGGGTCATGGGGCGCCAGATGGCGCTCAATGAGAGCGCCCCGCACCAACGGGTTGCCGATAGAAGCGTGGTTTAAGACCAGATCAAACATCAGCTTGAACCGCTGCCCCAGCGCCGCTACGTCGCCCC
>CAZLVG010000014.1:7004-19038 GCA_964562905.1 uncultured Candidatus Saccharibacteria bacterium
CCAGGTTCCGTAAGCGGGGTAAACCCGCCAGTAGTCAACCACCGAAAAGCCGCGGTCCGCGTCCCAAGGATAGAACGGCAGCAGGTGCAGCGTATGGAAGGGACCGTTCAAACGGTATCTCTCCAGAAAATCATTAAGGCAGGAGAGGGGAGAGCGGCCGGCGCCGTCTTGAACAGCGTCCGGATAACAGCTAAGAGCAGCGCCGGCCGCGGAGGCGTAAACCCACCTGGCCCGCCGGCCGGGAGAACGGTTTTTGGCCAACTTTCTTAGACTGCCAGCCAGCCGATGGGCGGCGGGGACGCCGTACACGCCAGCCAATTTATCAGCCACGTACTCAACCGTTTTGGACATGAGCCAAAAGCATATTATTGATATTTTTATTCAGATAATCCCTGAGCAGACTGACGTCATGGTATTTGCGTCCGACATTGAAATTGTGGTCAAGCCGGGCGTTGCTGTATTCGTCCAGAAGAGCAGACCGGACCTGGTTCGCCGCCCGCGACAGGGCGCTGTCGCTTATCTTTACCAGCCCTTCTTCATCTCGTCCGGTTATCTCGCCACCCAATGAAATGTAAAAATATCCTTCCTTTTTTATGTCGGATTTAAACACCGGATATTCAAACAAGGCCACGGGCTTTTTAGCGAAAACCGCTTCAATAAGCTGGTTACCCCAACCTTCTATCAGACTAGGATAGGTAACCAGATCGGCGTGGGCGTAACAATCCCACAGGGAATATATCTTGCGGGAACCTGGATGGCGTTCGGCGTCCACCAGGTTATTAATGAAGCGGGCCGTAATTCCCAGACGGGCAATTTTCTGCTCCAGCTTGCGTTGGTAAGGAAGATCGTAAGGTTCTGTGTAGCCGGCCAGCACCAAAACGATGCGGCTGTGGGGGGTAATTTTCTTGCCGTTGTACAGAGTGCGTCCCGCCAGGGCGGGCATGTTGTCTTGCAGCCGGCGCGCTAGGTCGCACGCTATTTCTATGCCTTTGCGGGGCACAATGCGGGTGGCCTGCAGAATAACAAGGTCGTTTTCACTAAGATCCATATCGCGCGGCCAGGTGCTGTTGTAGGCATCTTTAATCCAATAAGACTGGCTGAAGTCCAGAAAGTCGCCTACAACATCAGAGTCAATCCCGCGCCTCCTTTTTAATTCCCGGGCCGCCAGGCTGTTTATGCTGATGTATTTAATCAAATCGCTTTCATACGGCACATAAGTGTCCAGAAACTCCTGTACGCGCTGGTTGGACGGGCAGGCATAGGCGCCGCGTTCCCAGTAGTAATCATGATTAGTGGCCAGCGCGGGTATCCTGTGTTCCGTTATAATTTCAGCGAAAGCTTTAGCGGCCGCGATGTGCAGGCTGAAGGAAAAAATATTGTGTACCAGCAGCAGGTCAAATTCTTTCTTATAGTGGTATTTCATAAACTGGCGCTTGGTAATGGCGCTGACTTTGTCTATACGGCGCATAAGATCATCCGGATCCATAGGCTCCCTGTTGAAAGAAGACCAGGCGTGTTCTTTTATCTCTGTCACTTCCGGCAGCTCCACTTCCAGCTCGGGAATAATGTAGTCCGTGCCGTTGCTGAAATGCCCCGCCACTAAGTGGACTTCATGGCCCATTTCCTCAAGAACCTGCTTCCTTTTTTCAACTTCAAAAGAAACCCCGTCCGTGCGGCCAACGCGGTAATGGACTATACCAATTTTCAAGGGCCTTCTCATGCCGTCATGAGCTGTAATGCGAGTTATGTTACAACAGCCAGGTTGCTAAAACAACGGGCGCGGGCGGACAGGGTAAAGCCAGTCGCGGCCGGTACGAAGCGGGCGGAAAATATCTTTTTTGGGCCACTTGGTGTTATGATAAGGGCAGTGAATGTGGATAAGTCTTTTAACTTTTAATCTTATCCGTAAACAAAGTTCCATGACAGTTATGAACGAGCAACCACCAATAACCTCCCAGCCAGATCCGCCGCCTGCTCCACCGCGGGAAGAGCAGCCGCGGGGGGAAGGCGCGGAGCAGTACAAAGCCATAGCCATAATCGGCTACATTATACCGCTGCTATTTTTCATACCCCTGCTCTCGGACGCCAAGAAAAACAGGTACGCCCTGTTCCACGCCAACCAGCAGCTTAACTTGTTGCTGTGGTGGGTAATAGGCCAAGTGGCCGGCAGTATTTTGATGGTCGTACTGGTGGGCATACTGGTGTTAGCGGCAGTATACATCGGGGGGCTGGTGTTTATGGTAATGGGTATTATCAACGCGGCTAACGGCAGCATGAAGCCTCTGCCCCTAATCGGTAAAATACAACTGCTAAAATAATCATGGCGGCGTCCCAACGTCAAAGCTTCAGCTTAATTGTGGGAACTAACGGAAAACCGGCAGCGCCCGGCCAGGGAGGGGCCAGGCCGGAGAGAGCCTGCCTCTTGTCAGGATGAAGACAGAAAGGCTTGGCGCAGCCTGGCACTACCACAAGGGACGAGAAAAGTGATAAAATACAGAAAAGGCTGTGGATAAGTTTAGTTTAAACTAGCACTTTCGGCCAAAAAATATTTCAAGACTCTAAATTTACTTAAATTTAACCTGAATAAATAATTAAATCACTATGGAACAAGGCATCTTGGGAGAGGTAGGTGAAAAAATAAAAAATACATTAACAAGTGTGCTGGAGGGAGTAGACGAAGTGTATGACACTTTGTTTGACACAGTGAAGGGGAATGTAGTTTCCTTCCTGGAAGGAAGCGGCGACGTGACCACCACGGCTATCAACAGCGTAAGCGATATCGTGGTCGGTGCCCTACAGGGAGCGCAAGCCGCGGGTACCGCCGCCACCGACGCCGTCAGCGGCATCGTGAGCGGGACGATCAGGGGAGTGTCGGAAGCGGGAGGTGACGCTACCAGCGTGGTCAAGGAGACTGTTTCCGCCGCCGTTACCGGTACCAGCCAAGTGGGCGGCGACGTAGGCACCGCGGCTGTGGAGGCTGTACGCGGGTCTATTGACGCGGTAAAGAACGTCGGCGGAGACGTGGGGACTGCCACTACCGAAGCCGTGACCGGGGCCATCAACGCGGCCGGTAAGATCGGCACCGAGGCGGTAGACTCTGTCAAGGAAGTGCTGGGCAGAAGCGTTGACGGCGCTAAAGATGTTATTGGCCGTATTTGAACTGGATTATACAGCGGCAAAAAACGGTTCTGCATCGCAGAACCGTTTTCTTTTTTGCGCATCCGGGGCAGCAGCAGCCAACAACCGGACGTGAAGTAGCATTTACTATACTTATTTTCTCCGTATATAGCAAGAACAGAGGCTGTTGACAGCGTTCACATATGGCCTTAAACTTCTCCCTATCTTCTATCTTCAGTTTGTTTGGTTCTTCTCCGTGCGGCAGCGGATTTTTGTTTTACCTAAATCTAATCTATTCATAAAACATGATGAGGGAAAGCTTGTTAAGTAAGGTGAGCCATATAGAGCGAGAGATCAGGGAACGCCTAAAAGAGGTGGGAAAAACGGGCCGGCAGCAGTTAGCCGACATACGAGCCAGCGAGGAGAGCGTCACCCACGAAATCCGCTCGCGCGCGGAAAAGCAGGGCCAGAAAATAATAGCGGAAGCTGTACAAAAAGCACAGGCTGAAACTAACGCCATGCGCCAGGACAAGGAGCGGGCGATAGCGGCCCTGCGCCAAACTGCCGAGCGCAACTTCCAGCGGGCCGTAACCGGCCTCATTGAACGGTTCAGCCGGGAAAACATGCCATGATTGAGCGGATGACAAAAATCCAGCTGGCGACGCCGGTAGAGCAGGAAGAAGACCTGTTGCGCTGGCTGCAGGAAAAAGAGTTGTTGCAGGTCACGGAAACGGCTAAAACGAAGGGGCAGGCCCGCACAATCCAGGATATTGACTATCAACTGGCCCAGTTGCAGTTCGCACTGGAGTTTATAGAGCGAGTAAAAAGCGAGCTTAATATCAGGCCAAGGCGCTCTTTAAAAAGTCTGTTCGCGCCCAGGCCGGCGGCCACCCTGGACAGGCTGGAGCGGGTGTTGCGGTCATTGGACATTAAGACGTTGTTGAGCGAGATGCATGAACGCAGCGATGCCCTGACCAATATTGACACTAGAGCCTTGAAGACGGAGGAAAAGCTGGCTGCCATGGAGCCCTGGCGGAGGCTTCAAGCTACCGGTGAGGAACTTGAAGGGACGCCGGGTGTGCAGCACAACCTGGCGCGCACGAGCCGGCGGGAATTTCCATTGCTCAAGCGCGAACTACAGAAAATTAAGACCTCGGTCTGGCAGGAGATCGGGCAGGAGGGCACCCCAAAAAACGGCGCCATCTACCTGGAGATACTGGTCCATCGCCAAGAGGCAAGACAACTGCAGGAAGTCATGCAAAGCACTAACGCTGAACGGGTACAGCTGGAGGTGCCCGCCAGCAAGACGATAAACCAGCACGTGGGCGACCTGCGGGAAAGGTTGAAAGGTCTGCGGCGGCAAAGAGAAAAAATCGTCAAAGAAGCGGCAAAATATCTTCAGCGGGAAGAAGATATAAAATTTGCTTATGACGCCCTGCTTCACCACAGAGAACGGGCGGCGGCGCAGTCAATGATAGCCCGGCTCGACCTGGCCGTGGTTATCACCGGGTGGACGCCCGAAAGAAGACTGCCTGCTTTTAAGGAAGAACTGGCCCGACAATTTCCCGCCGCCTGTGTTCAAAAGATAAGACCTAAAAAAGGCGAGAGTCCGCCGGTATTGCTCCGCAATCAAACCTTAATCCAACCCTTTGAAGCCGTAACAGACATCTACGGCCGGCCCAAGCACACCGAGCTTGATCCCTCGCCCGCTCTGTCAATCTTTTTTCTGATAGCGTTCGGACTGGCACTGACGGACGCGGGCTACGGCTTGGTGATGATGGGCGGCATGTGGACGGCAGAAAGTTTTTTCCGGTTAAAAACCGGCGCGCGCAAGATGATACGCCTGCTGTTCTACGCGGGCGCCTCCACCTTTGTCTTTGGCGTGCTGACCGGCGGCTGGTTCGGTATAACACTGGAGAACTTGCCGCCCAGCGGCCCGCGCGATCTGCTTTTATCGGTTAAGCTCATCGATCCCATCAGCTCGCCTATGACCTTGCTGCTGGTAGCTTTCGCCGTCGGCACAGTACAACTGCTGTTTGCTTGGGTGGTGAGGGGATACGACCACTGGCGCCGACGGCAATACGCGTCCGTATTGTTTGATGACGCCGCCTGGATCTCCATGATAATTTTTATCCTGGTCTGGGCTGCCAGCGCCCGCGGCCTGCTGCCGGCTTCCTTGGAAAAGCCGTTCTGGTACCTCACACTGGCTAATGCAGCCGTGCTAATATTGACTCAGGGCCGCTCTTACCGCCACCCTCTTATCAGAATAGGCGTGGGCGTATTGAGCCTCTACGGGCTGGTCAGCTTCTTAAGCGATACTTTAAGTTACTCCCGCCTGTTAGCCCTGGGGCTGGCTACCGCCATCATCGCTTTGGTGGTTAATATGATAGGGGGCATGGTAGCCGGCTCCATACCTGTGCTGGGCTGGGTGCTGGCCGCGACTGTCCTGCTGATAGGCCACGTGTTCAACCTGAGCATCAACGCTTTGGGCGCTTTCATCCACTCCGGACGTTTGCAATTCGTGGAATTCTTCCCTAAATTTCTGGAGGGAGGAGGGGCGGCTTATAAGCCTTTAGGACGCGTAAGCCGCTATGTTGATAATCCTAATGAATTTAACTAAAATTAATCTCTAATTCCTTAACTTATAATCACAACATCTATGCCTTACGGAGTAGTTATCGCGTTAGGGGGAGCAGCCTTGGCAGCGGCTTTGGCCGGCCTGGGTTCAATATTCGGGGTGAGCACCGGCGCGCAAGCCAGCGCGGGTGTCATCTCCGAAGATCCCAACAAGTTCGGTAAAGTGTTGCTGTTGACGGCACTGCCCGGCTCACAGGGAATTTACGGCTTTCTGGCCGCTATTATCATAGCTAACACCATAGGCTTGCTGGGAGGGGAGCTGGCTGACCTGACAGTAGCCCAGGGCTGGCAAGTATTCATGTCGTCCCTGCCCATTGCTATTACCGGCCTGTTTTCGGGCCTGTTTCAGGGAAGGGTGTGCGCGGCTTCAGTAAACATCGCCGCCAAAAAGCCGGACGCTTCCGGTAAGGGTGTTATCATCTCCGCCATCGTGGAGACGTACGCCGTGTTGGGGCTGCTAGTCACCATCCTGCTGATTAACGGCCTGGGCTTGTAATAAAAAGCTTTACTGGCCACCTTTGCCATGTCTTTCGCTGAATTACAACAGACTCTTACCGAAAATGCCCGCCGGCAAATAGACGGACTCAAAGAGAGCTACCGCCGGCAAATGGAACAGGAGGAGCAAAGGATAAAAGACCAGGCCAGAGCCGTTGAGGAATCGGTCATTGACAACGCTCAAAAGGAAGCAGCGCGGCAGGCCAGCCGCTTGCACCAGGAAGCCCAGCTTAAAAGCCGAGCGGAGGTTCTTCGAGTCAAGCGGGAGGAGCTGGACAAAGTAATTGAGGAGACCAAACGACAGCTGCTGTCCGGGGATAAAAACCGCGCGGCCAAACTGATAAAAGGCCTGATGAGCCAGCTGCCGGAAGAAGAAGGGGGCACGGTAACCCCGGGCGATGAGCACGCGGAATTAGTGCAGCGGGAAGCAGTCAAGCGCGGCTTTAAAATGTCCCCCCAGACGATTCCGGGAGAGGGCGGTTTCCTTTTTAGCAGCCGGGACTTTGAAGTAAACATGCTGGTGGGAGAGTTGGTTAAAAACACGTTTACCCGCCACCGGACGGAGATAGCTAAAATATTGTTTGAATAATAACAAATCACTACCATGCCGCCAGCCAACACAGCTTACCTGATAGGAGTGATCCGCGAATGGGAGAAAGGCTTCTTGGAAGACGACGAGTATACCCGCCTGATTGAAGCTCCTTCCTACCAAGAAGCAACGCATGTCTTGTCCGACACCGTTTACGGAGAACGTCCGCCAGAAGAGCACCTAGTCAGCCTGCACCGTTGGCTAGAAGAGCACCTGGACGACGAAAGGGTGTACCAGTTTGTGTCAGCCCGTTATGATAGTTTGAATGCGGCCACGGCACTAGTGGAGAAGCAACGAGGACTGGAGATAGGCTACAAGTCGCTCTTGGGTAGCATAGCCAAGGATGACTGGCAAAGCGCGATATGGCACGATCTGGGGTGGGAAACAATACCGGAAATCTGGGAACGCTTCTTAAAAGAGTGGCTAAAAGAAGAACACAGCGAAGGAGAAATAATGGCAGCGGCGGGGCGGCAGCAGCACGCCTGGCAACAGCAGCTAGCATTTACTTCTCTTATGAACGAGCTAACATCTTGGCAGAGCCGATGGGCTGAGCAAGACGAGAAAGCACGCCCCTTTGCCGCTGAAGGAGACGCGGTTGGATATGAAAAGCAAAAGGATGAGCAATGGTTAAGTCTCATCAGGAAATACCGCTTTGAGCCTATAGGCTATGACACCGTGATGTCTTTCTGGTATGCCAAAGAGTTGGAAGTGCGCAACATACGCCTGTTACTAGCAGCTAAATCTACCGGTATGAAAGCGGACCAGTTGAGAAAGATAGGGCGGTCCCTTTTCAGGAGCTGGCAGTAGATCTAACTATCTCCTATGGAAGAGAAACAACCAGCTGGCATAATCTACCTGGGACGGCGCGGCGCGGGGCTGGGCTTTCGCCTAGCAGGAATTGAAGCCACGGACTGTCATACGCCACAGAAACTCCTCTCGGAACTGACAAAGAAAAAAAAGGAAGCGCCCAGCAGCATAATCTTTGTGGACGAAGAGCTGGCGGAGCAGGTGACGGATGAAATACAGAAGATGAGCGAAGGGGCGCTGCCGGCCGTGGTCATGGTGGCCGGGCCGGGCGGGCCGAGACACATAGGCGCGCGGAAAATGGACGGCCTGCTGGTGAAGGCTGTAGGATCAGACGTGTTTTTCTAGCCGTTAGTCTTTAGTCTTTAATCGTTAGTCGTTAGTAATTTATGAGTGAGAATGAAATCAGGGGGAAGATACAGAAAATTGCCGGGCCCTTGGTGGTAGCCAAGGGCATGCGCGGCGCCAAAATGTATGACCTGGTACTGGTCGGCCCTCAGAAGCTGATGGGAGAAGTAGTTAAACTGGAAGGCGAGACCGCCGCCGTTCAGGTGTACGAAGAAACCTCCGGGCTCAAGCCGGGCCAGGATGTAATCTCCACGGGGCAGCCGCTGTCGCTGGAGTTGGGCCCAGGTATGTTAAGCGCTATTTACGACGGCATACAGCGGCCGCTAGAAGTAATCCGGGAAAAGACCGGCGCGTTTATCAGGCGCGGAGTGGAAGTGGAGCCGCTGGACAGGCAAAAGCAGTGGCGCTTCGCGCCGACGGTGGAGGAGGGAGCGCAAGTCAAGGCAGGCGATATCTTAGGCACCGTCCGGGAAACGGAAGTCGTTGAACACAAAGTGCTGGTTCCTCCCGCCTTAACCGCGGAATTAGAGCAAACGTACGCGGTTGAAAAGATAGCCAGTGGCAACCTAACGGTGCAAGACACGGCGGCAGTTTTAAAAGACAAGGAAGGCAGACAACACCACGTCAGCATGGCCCAGCGCTGGCCCGTACGCACGCCGCGTCCTGTCCGGCAAAAATTGACGCCTGGCGTGCCCCTACTGACAGGACAGCGGGTAATTGACACGTTCTTTCCCATCGCCAAGGGAGGCACCGCCGCCGTGCCGGGCCCCTTCGGCGCGGGCAAAACGGTGGTGCAGCAGCAGCTGGCTAAATGGGCCAACGCGGAGATTATCGTCTATGTCGGCTGCGGCGAGCGAGGAAACGAGATGACAGACATTCTTATTGAATTCCCCGAGTTAGAAGATCCCAACACCGGCAAGCCCTTGCTGGAGCGCACCGTGCTTATTGCCAATACCTCCAACATGCCGGTGGCGGCGCGCGAAGCCTCTATTTACACGGGCATGACTATCGCTGAATATTACCGCGACATGGGCTACTCCGTCGCCTTAATGGCCGATTCCACTTCCCGCTGGGCAGAGGCTTTAAGGGAAATATCGGGACGGCTGGAAGAGATGCCGGGAGACGAAGGCTATCCCGCCTACCTGGGTTCGCGCACAGCCGGCTTTTACGAGCGGGCCGGCAGCGCCAAGGTACTCGGTTCGGAAGATAGGGAAGGTTCCCTGACGGCCATCGGCGCCGTATCGCCGCCGGGCGGCGACCTGTCGGAACCAGTTACGCAGAACACTTTGAGCGTGGTTAAAGTATTTTGGGGGCTGGATGAAAAACTGGCTTACAGCCGTCATTATCCGGCGATCAACTGGCTTAACAGCTACTCCTTATATACGGAGCAGCTAGCTGGCTATTACCGGCAACAGGCCGGCGAGGACTGGGCTAGACTGCGGCAGGAAGCCATGAATATTCTGCAGGAAGAAGCCAGCCTGGAAGAAGTGGTGCGCTTAGTGGGAGTTGAAGCTCTGTCCAGGGAAGAACAGCTGGTAATGCATACGGCCAGAATGATAAGGGAAGACTACCTGCAGCAGAACGCTTTTGATAAGATAGACACCTACACCGCCCTGGCGGGGCAGTACCGGATGATCAAAGCCATAATAGCCTTCTACGACACCAGCCGTGAGCGGCTTAAAAAAAGCGAGGTTAGCGTGGATGAGATACTGAAGCAGGAGGCGGTGGGGAAGATTGCCCGCATGAAGCAGGTCTCTGCCGGACAGGCGCAGTCATTCTTCGACGAATTGGACCGCCAGCTCAAAGGAATGCGGGAGCTGGGTGAGAAGAAAGAGAAGGCCGAAGCAGCAGCGCCTGGCTCGCGGCTTAAAAAAGTTAACTAACTGGAAAATAATATGCTTAAAGAATATAAAACCACCAGCGAAATCGCGGGGCCGCTGCTGATCGTGCAGGGCGTGGAAGGAGTAGCCTACGACGAGCTGGCAGAAGTAGAACTGCCTGACGGCGAAAAACGGCGGGGCAAGGTACTGGAAATATCGGATGACCGGGCGGTAGTGCAAGTCTTTGCCGGCACCAGCGGTCTTAACGTATCCGGCACCAAGGTGCGCTTCCAAGGAGAGGTGCTAAAGATGCCAGTATCCGCAGACCTGCTGGGAAGAACATTCTCCGGGGCGGGCAGGCCTATTGACGGCCAGCCGGACATAATCCCTGAAGAGGAAAGGGACATAAACGGGGCGCCTATTAATCCGTCCGCCCGAGCTTACCCTGACGATTTTATCCAAACGGGAATCTCCAGCCTTGACGGCATGAACACTCTGGTGCTGGGACAAAAGCTGCCTATATTTTCAGGAGCAGGATTGCCCCACTCCGTGCTGGCGGCACAGATCGCCAGGCAAGCAACAGTCCCTTCAGCCAAGCAAGCAGCCAGCGGCTTGAGCGGAAGCGAAATTGAATTCGCCGTTGTCTTCGCGGCTATGGGCATTACCTACGAGGAAGCGCAATTCTTTATCAGTGATTTCTCCAGACGCGGGGCTATTGAACGTTCGGTCTTATTCATCAATCTGGCTAACGATCCAGCCGTGGAAAGAATAGCCACGCCGCGCATCGCGCTGACGGCCGCGGAGTACCTGGCTTTCACCCGCCATATGCACGTGCTGGTCATCATGACTGACATGACTAAATACGCCGAAGCCTTAAGGGAAATCAGTTCCGCCAGGAAAGAGGTGCCCGGGCGGCGCGGGTATCCAGGATATCTTTACTCGGATCTTTCCACTATCTACGAGCGGGCGGGACGCTTACGGGGCGAAGAAGGCTCCATAACACAACTGCCAATACTGTCCATGCCGGAAGACGACAAGACCCATCCCATCCCCGACCTGACCGGATACATTACCGAGGGGCAGGTAGTGCTGGACCGCAACCTGCACCAGCGGGGGATATACCCGCCGGTTAACGTACTGGGATCATTGTCTCGCCTAATGCCTAAAGGCATAGGGGAGAACAAGACCAGAGAGGACCACAGCGGCGTAGCCAATCAGCTTTTCTCCACCTACGCGCGGGGACTGGAAGTAAGAGAACTGTCTGTTATTTTGGGCGAGGGAGCGTTGACAAAAACAGATAAGAAATACTTAGTTTTCACTGAGAAGTTTGAAGAGGATTTCATCAGTCAGGGCGAGACAGAAGACAGGTCAATCAGCGACACCCTTCAGCTAGGCTGGAAGCTGCTGGGGTTGCTGCCCCAGAGCGAACTGAAGCGCGTGAAGGAAGAGCACATAGCCAAGTACGGGGAAACTCTAAGCGAACGGCCTGGGGAGAACCAAGTCGTTTCGGAAAAGCAATAAGTAAGCAACCATCGTGGCTGAGGCGAAAGTTAATCCTACCCGCATGGAGCTGCTGCGGCTCAAGAAGCGCGAGGCTCTGGCGGAAAAAGGGCACAAACTACTCAAGGAAAAGCGTGACGGTCTTATGCGGGAATTTTTAAAGCTGATGCGCCAAGTGCGGCAGCTACGCTCGCAAGTAGACGACAGGCTGGCGGAAGCATTAAGGCATTTTACGCTGGCGCAGGCCTCCATGGACCCGCAGGCGGTGCGCCTGCTGCCATGGCTGAAGCTGCAGCGGGTGTCGGCCTGGGTATCAGAAAAAAATATTATGGGTGTTATAATTCCTGACTTCCAGACCAACTACGAAGAGATGGGGGACAAATATCCTAACTGGGAAACCTCGCCGGAGCTGGATATCGCCCTGGTGTGGTTTAAGAAGGTATTGCCGCTGTTGCTGGAGCTAGCGGCGCGGGAAAAAGCAGCTGAACTGATGGCGCTGGAAATAGAAAAAACGCGCCGGCGGGTCAACGCCCTGGAACACGTGGTCATCCCGCGGCAAAAACAGACCATAAAGTACATTGAGATGAAGCTGGAAGAACAGGGACGGGCGGCCATAATCACCACTATGAAAGTTAAGGAAAGTATTGCGCCTTCGTGATCCGTAATTCGTAATTCGTAATTCGTAAAAACTTCCTTAATTTTCCCCCTCCCTTGATGGAAGGGG
>CAZLVG010000015.1:0-18940 GCA_964562905.1 uncultured Candidatus Saccharibacteria bacterium
CTGGTTCAGGGTCTGCTCCCGCTCGTCGTGGCCCCCGCCCAGGCCGGCGCCGCGGTGGCGGCCCACCGCGTCCAGCTCGTCAATGAAAAGGATGGCCGGAGAGTTTTGCTTTACTTTGCGGAAGATGTCCCGCACACGGCTGTTGTGAAGGAGAACGGGTTTTTCACCGCCGAAGAAAGCTTCGTTGTCGCAGCCGCACAAGTCATAGACAAAGCCGTCGCGCGGCCTTTTGGTAACTTTGGTAACGACCGGTTTTTTACCTCCCCGCGGCGTGCTAACCGACGTCGGACAGAGCGGGTTGTGGCTTTTGCCGATAATTAAGTTCCAGGATTCCAGTGGGGACAGTGGCTTGCTCTTGATGACGCGGCCGCCCGGCGTTTGCTGGTGCCTGATGCCCGAGGGTAGGCCATGCATAGCGCACAACCAGGCCAGCTCCCGTATTAACCGATGGCTAACAGAAGTGATAGAAAGCTTGCCGTCGCTCGTGTGGTAGCCGTCGCCAAGGGAGTATCCTTCCAGGTAAGCCAGGAAGTGGGAACGCGGCATATCCCACATAAATTCTGGCAGGTGCTTGTTATGTGATCCGGTACCGCAATGCTGGGCAAAAAAGCGTCCCAACGGAGCGGAGTAATAAATGAGGCGCAAGGTGTTGTCCTCCGTACGCTCCAGGGACGGCTCCAGCCGGAAAGTTTCTCTCATGAGCTGGATAACATCACGGTGCAGCGCGGTCTCGTGAGCGCCGAAAGTGAATTGCAGGCTGCCATTTTCCCTTCCCTCTGCCGTGTAGTAGCCAAATAATTTAAGCAACTGGGGCGTGGCGGCCACACGCTGCGGCAGACGGGTACGAGTGGACAGTTGATTAGTTACGGCCCGGGGCTGATGAATTCCCCTCTGCCATTTACTGACAGTCATTTGCGCCAGGCCGAGACGGCTGCCAATGGCCGATTGCGTCATTTTTCCCTGATGAGAAAGAGCAAATTGGTATTTTCGCCGCATGGCCGCGGCGCTATCTTCGCCCGATTTATCTACAGGCAGAATGAGAGGATGGGAATGGCGTTTTTTAAAGAGATGGCCGCGGACGCTGTGGGTAGTGCCGTAAGCGGGGGAGTATCTTTCCCGCACTTTAACGGGCAATTGAACCAGCCTGTCTCCGGGCTTGAGCTCGCGGGCTTGCTTCGGGTGAACGCCGTTACGGGTGCGAACAAAAACGCTGTGGTCGCCGGTGGTTTTAATAGCCCCTCCGCGATATTCAATTTCATATATTTCTTTGACCCGATGGCGGTAAACGGCTGCCACCTTACTCCAGCTGCTATGGCCGAAGAATTTCTTGGGCGAGCCGGTAAACTTTGATTTTTTCTCGGTAAAGCCAAGGGCCTGTATTCCTTTAACCGGAACAGTAAAACCTTCCTGGTTTCCCTCGTAATACTGGTCCACCAACTGGCTGACGGGCAGAAGTTTAGTCTGGTTTTTATCTTTAACAAGGATAGGGGTATCGCCGGTAACGCTGGCGCCGACACCCACGAACATTTCCACAAAATCGGAACCGGCAATGGAGAAGAACGGCACCTTGGCCTCGCCGGCCACGGCCCGGGCCATAAGCGTCTTGCCGGTGCCGGGAGGGCCGATCAGCAGCACTCCTTTGGGAACGCGGGCGCCCATCTTCTGGAATTTTTTGGGGGTTTTTAGAAATTCCACCACCTCGCGCAGCTCCTTTTTAGCCTCCTCGCTGCCGGCGACGTCGTCAAAGGTGACGTTCTTTTTGCGGTCCATTTCAACCGGCCGGGAGCGCATCTGGCCGAAGGAAAGAGCTTGGCTGCCGGTGGACTGGGCGCTGCGCATCATAAACCACAGGAAAGCCCCCAGCAGCAGGAACGGCAGCAGGATGGGCAGCAGCGTGCTTAACCAGAAAGACAGCCCGGAGGGCTTGTTGACAGTCAGATTCAGCTGGCTAAGCTTCTGCTCGGGAAGGCCCAGGTTTTTCAGGGTTTCGGTGACGGAAACGCCTGCTTCCTTGCGGGCCAGCAGATTGGTGTCGCTGTCCTTAAGCGACACCATCAGCTCCTCCTGGTTTACTTCCACGCCCTTCACGTTGTCGTTCTTCAGCTCTTTAACCACGCGGGACAGGCTGACCTCCTCCCGCTTCTCCAGGGGACGGGAATACAGGCCGATAACGGACAGAACCGTCAGGGCGGCCAGCAACCCTATGCCTATGTTTTTAAGCAGGTTGTTTTTGGGAGATGGGGACGGCTGCTTTCTGCCGATTTTATTCATAATGTTGACAGCATGCCTATATTTTCTGATGATGGCAAGTGGCCTTAAATGTCAAAGGATTTGGCCAGATGGGCACGGCGGGCCGCTGTTCACTCTTCTTTTTCCAGCTGGTATTTGGCTTTGATGTCAATAGGGCGAAGATACCGCAGGCGGCCCCCCGCCCCTCTTTTCAGACCCCCTTCACAAATAGCCGCGCGGTTAATCCAGCCGTCGGGCAAAACGCCGTCCGCGCCGGTCATCTCCGCCAGCTGGCGCAGCCAGCCGCCGTGGGTGACGCACACTATCCGCGTGTCGGGGTAACGCCGGGCCACCCACAGTAGGGCTTTCCTTACCCGCCGACGCACGTCCCTGTCGCTTTCTCCGCCGAACTGGTGGAAGTCGTAGCTGCTTTTTCCCGCTAGCTGCCTTTTAAACTCTTCCGGCACTTCGCTCCACAGCCTGCCCTCGTAAAACCCCATGCCCTTTTCCCGCAGCAGTGGGGTCTGCGCTTCTTTTATGCCTTTAAGCTGAAGAAAGTCTTTCAGGATCTTGCGGGTGCGCACGGCCCGTTCCAGGTCGGACGACAAAAGGAGTCGCGGGTTTTGCGGGCGCAGCAGGGGTACTATGGCCGCCAGGTATCTTTCCGTCTTCGGCACGATAAGCGTGCCCGGCAGCTGGCCTTGGATCCTGCCCTCTATATTTTCCTCCGTGGGTCCGTGGCGGATAAAAAATACCGTTGTCACGAGGTTATATAGATATCACATTATGCCATGCCACTCTTTAAATAAACGGGTGGCGCGGGGTGGGAGCGCATGGGCCGCGATAAGGACCCGTCACAAGGATAGTGGTATGGCATAATGTTACCTCTATAGTAACTGGTAATTAGTAAACAGTAACTAGTATACATATAAGAGAGCCCTCGTAGCTCAGTGGATAGAGCACAGGTTTCCTAAACCTGGTGTCGCAGGTTCGACTCCTGCCGAGGGCACTATTTCAATACGCCACCCGGGTGGCGTATTGGAGTAGTGGGGAATAATGAAACTAGCGCGAACCCATTTCGAGCAAAAATGATAGCTCGGCGGGCAAGCGAGGGAAGGAGGAGGGTGTGGGGGCCTGTCTGCGTGCTACGCACAGGCAGGCCCGAAAGAGAGTAAAGCTCCTTTACTGGGGCTTTGACTGTGGCGGAAATCATGGGAATCAAAATACCGCTTTGGAGCGGTATTTTGATGAACCCAGATTAAATTTCTACTTATTAGATACCAACTCCGGGTTCTCCAGGTACCCAGGTACTCCGTGTCCATCATCTTCGCAATGCACCTCCCCGCCGTTGGCAATGGCTACATCAACTCCTTGTCGACCTTCATTGTCGCAAGCGGTCTGATGCGGACCCTGTGGAACATCACCATTTTGGTTCTGACCTGGATGAAAAGCAAAAGCAGAATCGGCAAATAAGGTTAAAGCAAGCGCGGAAACAAACCCCAAAAGCAGAACCTTCCAAGCAACGTCGGATGTTGTAAGTTCTTTTGTTGTCTTAAATTTGGTTTGGCTTTAATTAATTATTCCGATTATCAGTTTTGTCCGTGCTCAAATCGACATTTACTGCTGGATCAGCCGGGCCGACTGCCGCAACCGCGAGAGCCGCACTCACCAGTCCCCAGCCGTATTTTTCATCTCTTCCGCCACACACCCAATACCGCAAAATTTAACAAGGCGGGCGCCGCGCACGCGGCGAAGCTGAAAACCGGAGAGTCTTCTGTTGAGAAACAAAGCCCTCACCAAAACGGTGAGGGCTTTGTTTTATCTGCTGGGATATGCCCAAGCCAATCACTCTCGCCACACTCCTTTTTACTAGGGACAAAGTGGTACATGCGGCTCGCCCGGGCTTGTACATGCAGGATGGTCTGGACCAAAGGCGGGCGGCTGTGCCGAAGCGCTCATTGCGCCGATGGAGAATACGGCTGTCGCCAGCGCCAGTGCAAACACTGCGCCGAAAATGGTGCGGATAGAAATGCTCATAGATATACGGTGCGTTTATATTAGGTTTATAATACTCGACCTTTATAGTACTCGGCCAATGTTCGCTCACACTCACAGAAGGAACTATTTCGTGAAGAAGTCAGGGTTGTCCTCATCAAGCGCGCTGTCCCAAGTCAGCGAGGAGTGGGTGAGGTCGGTCACTTCCGCTTTGTAGTCGCCGCTTGGCGCGAAGAGCAGTTTGAATTTTACATCCCCATCGTTGTTCGTTGTGGCGCTGAAGTTCCAGCAGTCGTCGTCGCCGCCACACTCAAACACTCCGTCGCCGTCCGAGTCGTACGTGAGCGTTGCCGCTACGTCCGCGCCGTCAACCGGATCATCGCCGCTTCCAAGCGTGCCGTCGCCGTCCGAGTCCTGCCGGATGTTGGGTGTGAACTCAAGGTGTTTTTTCGCGCTCCATCTGATGTCAAAGACGCCCATTTCGCTTGAATCGCCGGTTGAGACGGTTACCACCGTGCTCTTGGCATCGTTGGTGCTGTCGTCGTCGGAGAAGTTGTGCGAGGCGGTGAGCGTGTGGTCGCCTTCGCTTGCATTGCTGGTATCCCATGAGTACGTCAGCACCACCGACTCCCCTGCGGCAAGGCCGCCGCTGATGGTCCGTGTGCCGATGGTTACCCCGTCGGTTTCGTCAACGAGCGTTACATCAATGTCGCTTGAAACATCTTGGTTGCCGACATTTTCAACGGTCACATCAACATCAACGACATCTCCCTGCGTCACCGTGCCCGGCGCATCAACTGCAGTGATGGCAATGTCAGTGGTCTCTTCCTCTACGGTTACCACCGTGCTCTTGGCATCGTTGGTGCTGTCGTCGTCGGAAAAGTTGTGCGAGCCCGTGAGCGTATGGTCGCCGAGAGAGCTGTCCGTAGTGTCCCAGGAGTATGTCAGGGTGACCGACTCTCCCGCAACAAGCCCGCCGGTTATGGTTTGGGTGCCGATGGTAACAACATCCGTCTCATCTTCCAGCGCTACATCAATGTCGCTTGAAACATCCTGATTGCCGACATTCTCCACCGTTACATCTACGCTGGTTGTGTCACCTACTACAACAGAACTCGGTGCATCAACTGCCGTCACCGCAATGTCGGTTACCGGACCGACTGCTAGAACGGCGCCGTAAGCGTTAACTAAGCCGTAGCCATACTTCTCGTCTCTGCCGGCCTCGCCCAAGTCATCGGCGGTATCTTGGAGCACCTGGCGCACGTCATCGTTTATATTGCCGTCGCCGTCCGCGTCGCTGATGCCGGCTGCAATCACGAGTGCCGCCGTGCCAGCTGCATGCGGCGATGCCATTGAAGTACCGCTCTTCTCGCCGTAGCCGCCGCCCAATAGCGTAGAAGGAATGTCTACGCCGGGAGCCGCCAGCTCTACATCAGGACCGGTGCTTGAGAACGACGCGCGCTCGTCGTCTTTGTCCGTTGCGGCGACGGCAACAACCGAATCGTAGCGTGCCGGGTAGCCAACCTTGTCACCTTTACCAGGCGGATTACCGGAGTTGCCAGCGGCAGCAATATGCAGAACTCCCGCGGCGGCCGAATTGTCAAAGGCCGCCTGTACCGTACTTCCCGGATCCTTACCGCTTCCGTAGCTGTTGTTTGTTACCTGTAGTCCGTTATCCACCGCCCACTCAAGCGCGGCAATAACGTCGCTCCACGAGCCACTGCCGTTTTCGTTGAGTACTTTGAGTCCATAGAGCGCCGCCTCGGGAGCCGCGCCGACAACGCCGGTGTCATTGTCTTCTGCGGCAACCGTGCCGGAAACATGCGTGCCGTGGCCGTTATCATCCATCGGGTCAGTGTCATCGTTTACGAAGTCATAGCCGCCGGCGAAGTTTGCGTCAAGGTCTTCGTGGTTGTAATCAATACCGCTGTCAATCACGGCAGCTTTGACTCCGGTGCCTTTCTCGCCATCTGCATGCGCGTCTCCGGCGCCAATCCGTTTTACTCCCCATGTATTGTCTAATTCGGCATCAATGGCCTGCACCGTGCCGTCAAGTTCCACCACCGTAACAAGGGGGTGATTGCGCAAACCATTGAGCGCGCTTGATGGTACACTTGCGGCTATTGCCGGCACGAGATGGAAACTGTGGGAAATCTCCCCGCCAAAGGCGCGCACCAGCGCCTGCTCGCTTTGCCCCGGTGTGTTCCCAAAGCCGATGAGCACATCGACGCGCTCCGCAGCATGGGTATCTTGCGGGCCGGGCAAAGCCATGCCCGCTCCCGTTACCAGAAAAGCCGCGACCACAAAACCGCTTAAAAACTTCTTTGCGAGATTCTTCGATAAAATGATTTTAAACATAAAATATATAATTAATGGCTTTTTTTATGGATTATTTTCGAGTAGAGTCGACCAAACTCCCCTTATACCCCTTATACCTCTTGTACCTCTTGTACCTCTTGTACCTCTTGTATTATTGTTACACTTGGCGTTTGTCAATACTAGGGCTTACTTCTCAACACTCACACCGATTTTAGTATAGAGATTTTGCCAGCCACAGTCAAAGCCCCAGTAAAGGAGCTTCTTTCGGGCCTGCCTGTGCGTAGCACGCAGACAGGCCCCCAGACTCTCTCCTCCCGCGCCGTCCGAGCGGAGAATTGGCACAAGCCTCCGCCCGCCCGTCAGGGCAGAACGCCGAAACAAAATTTTCTTCTTCCTTAATTGAAAAAAGGAAATGGGCGCGCGCGAAATCAAAAATGTAGAAGAAAATTTTGTTGAGGCGTAGCCCCGCCCTCGGCGGGGCGCGGAGGCGTTCGTGACTGTTCGGGTTTAGAGATTTTTGCTAAAATAAGTTCGAGCGTGGTTGTAAAGCCACACCATAATAAAACTTTTCGGCTTTTTGATAGCCATTTGGTGGGCGGCGCAAAGCGCCGCCCATTGATTTTCCGCTTCATTTTCCCTTCCGCTCGGCGCGCTGAAGCGTGCCTCGCGGCCGGACAAAAAGAGGTTCGGCACCACTTGCGATTTTGGTATTTGCTTTGCCGACAAAAAGAATTTTTGCTTGTTGACGCTTTTTGTTTTTGCTATACTGAAAATGTACTCAACGACCAATCTCTTTTTTAATGGCCGTCTTTGGACAATCCAAGAGATTGGGTTGAGTACACCAAGGGCGGCCATTTAAGTTTTAATAATTTAATAAAACTACTTATGCAAAAATCCTTTTTATACGCCCGTAAATCAACAGATGTTGAAGATAAGCAAGTTAAGTCTATTTAAAGACCAATTAGCAGAATTGCACGCTTTTGCCAAACAAAATAATCTAGATATCGTTGAAGAATTTATTGAAAAGCGGCCAGCCAAAATTCCGGGCAGGCCAATTTTTAACACAATGCTAAAGAAAATTGAGAAAGGTGAAGCCAATGGAATTTTAGCTTGGCATCCTGATAGATTAGCGCGCAATTCTGTTGACGGCGGGAAAATTATTTATCTTATCGATTGCGGGCGTATCACCACTCTAAAATTTCCTACTTTCTGGTTTGAACCGACTCCCCAAGGAAAGTTTATGTTGAGCATAGCTTTTGGGCAAGGCAAATACTACATTGATTCTTTGAGCGAAAATGTTCGTAGAGGACTGCGCCAGAAAGTTAGACGGGAAGAATATCCAGGGCCTGCACCGATTGGCTATCTGAGTGACCCGAGAATAAAGCAGGTTGTTGTCGACAAGAAAAAATCCAAAACCATCAAAGCTGCTTTTGAGTTCTACGCTCAAGGCGATAAAACCCTTGAAGATGTTTCTCACTTTTTGACGCAACAAGGAATAACAACAAAAAATGGTAAAGTTTGGCACAAAGACAGAGTAAAATACCTACTCACCAACCCCTTTTATTACGGACATTTTCGCTATGCCAAAGAGATACACGAAGGAAAGCACGACCCAATTATTACAAAGAAACTTTTTGATAGAGTTCAAGAAGTTTTGAAACAGAGAGGAAGACCGAGGCACAAAACAAAAAATGAGCCGCAACCGTTTTGCGGACTTCTCCACTGTACTTGCGGTATGATGATAACCGACGAATACAAGGTTAAACATCAGAAGAATGGCAACGTTCACGAATATGTTTATTATCATTGCTCACGAAAATCCAAAACCAACAAATGTAAAGAACCTTGTATTCGCCAAGAAGTTTTGAACAAACAAATCTCTTCTCTACTTCAAAAAGTTTCTTTGCCCAAAGACTGGGCGGTTGAACTCAGTCGTCTTGCTTTGCAAGACCACGTAAAATCCGCCCAGTCTTTGACTGCTTGTGTGAGAGAGAAACAAGATAAGATTTCTTCTTTGTCGCAAAAGTTAGAGCGACTTCTTAATGGCTATCTTGACCAAATAATTGATAAGGAAGATTATCGTTTACAAAAAGGAAAACTGTTATCCGAAAAGAAGTCGCTCGAAGAAGAAATCTACAATCTTTCACACAAGCAAAATGATTGGCTCGAACCTTTCCAAAACTGGTTAGAAGTCGCACAGGGATTGGACAAAATCGCTTCTGATTCAGACCTTTTTGCAAAAAAGGTCTGTGCCAAAGAAATCTTTGGCTCGAACCTCCTCCTTGGCGAAAAAACTCTGCGCGCTTGCGCGCCGGATTCGGATTCATTTTTGGCGGATTCCCCTGTGGATTCGGGGCGAAATTCAGGTGGGAACCATTGGGACGCGCTTCGCGCGGCAGAATCGGTCGGGCAAAAATCGGAAAGTTTAATCTTGGTGCAATTATATGACCAAATCCGAACCTTTTTTGAACGGAACTGATGGCGCGCTTCGCGCGTCAAACAGCTCGGGCGAGGCGGGCAGAAAAAGGGGTGTGGGGAAAATGAATGCCCGCCTCGCCCTCGCTTCCGCCGCCGCCAAATTTCGTATTTCGCTTTTCGAAATGCGCCGTCATGAAAAAAGGAGTTGTGTTTGCCCCGCCCTCCCGTGCGCACACAATATCAAGCTCCCTTGTAAAAATCGGAGAAAAGATATATTCTAATAATAGGTTTAAGATACAAGTTTTCATAATACTATTGTAGCATACCATTATTATAATACAAGTATGGCACAAGAGAATAAAATCGGCAAGAATATAAAGAAGTTAAGACAGGCCAAAGGTTTGTCCCAAGATCGCCTCTCAAAACTGGCCGATGTTTCTTATAATTCCATAATCAAACTTGAAACTGGCGGCATTACTAACCCGACTATTGAAACTTTGCAAAAAATTGCTAAGGCGCTGGAAGTTCAAGTTGATGATTTATTAAAATAATAACTATGAAGAATTTTTATTTAAGCTACTTAATGGGCGGGGATAATATCTCAGACGAGGAAATAAAATCGCTGGATATTAGTATTGAGGCGAAAAATAATGACGGGGATCGTTCACTAAAAATTCCTGCAGAAAAGTTACCTAAATATGTTGAACTGATAGAAGCGAAACTATCTAGGGGATTTTGGAATGAAATAATTGGATCAAATGACGTTACCTTTATTTTTAAGTTTGATGACGGCTCTATTAAAAAATATATACTTTCACCAGAAAACGAGCAGGAAGTAGATAAACTATGTGCGAAATTTAACAACGAGCCTGCAGACAAAACAGCCAATGTCTATAAATACATTTCTGAAAATAGGTTTTACCATGATTTTATGATTAAACATTATTCAGATTTAATAAACCGCGAAAAAATATGATTGAAAAAACTTTAGGCAACAAAAAATATTACGAACTAACCGAGGACGAATGCAAAAAACTTATAAAACTCGGTGATGAAGCAATGAAAAATACTTATCCTGTAAGTGGCAAAGGATACGCCGTTGCTTTAATGACAAAAACGGGAAATACCTATACTGGCATTTCTTATCTTTCGGATACTGAAACTTTAACAACGCATTCGGAAGCAACGGCGTTAGCTCATGCCGCTATCCACGACGAAAAAGACATTGTGGCAATTACTGGCCCAAATTGCCATATTTGCAAACAACTTATTTATGAAAGCAGTTTGCGCTCGGGCATAGATGTTGTCGTAGTTTTTGAAGAAGACAATCAGATAAAACAGATTCCGATTTCAAAAATGATGCCTTGTCCATGGCCTGAAAAATTGCAAGATGAAAAAACCGATTAAATTAAAACTACAAAGAACTTTCAAAGTTAAGCCAACCAAACCATTTGCTTTTGATCCGACTTTTCACAAACCCGACCATTTCACTTCGGGCGATAACTACTGGGAGCCGGGAATTCGTTGGCAAACTTGGAATTGGCAAGGGAAGTGCCTCGGCATTAAATTTTCAAACAAAGGAACATTGGAAAATCCGCTTGTAGAAATTAAAATATACGCGAGAGAAAAACTACCGGTAAATTTCTCAACTTCTCTGATTGAAGAAATAAAGTATCTTTACAATTTTGATTTAGACCTAACGGATTTTTACAAAACTTTTAGTAAGGATGAAATTCTTGCCCCAATTTTCAAAAAATGGCGCGGAATGAGACCCGGACACCCAAGCTGTCTGTATGAATATCTGATTATCGGAATAGTTTTACAAAATTCTTCAGTGCGTCGTTCAGTTCAAATGTTCAAAGCACTTCTGGAAAATTACGGCACCTTGCTTGATTTTGACGGCAAAAAATTATGGTGTTTTTGGAATCCGGGAAAACTTCAAAAAGTAAGTGAGGATGCGTTGCGGGCGTTAAAAGTTGGTTATCGCGCAAAATCAATCAAAAAAATTGACGATTATTTCTTACAAGGTTTAATTGACGAGAAAGAATTACGAGCAAAAGACAGGGAAGCGCAGATGACGGAGTTATTGAAACTTTACGGAGTTGGACCCGCAACGGTTTGGTATTTACTTTTTGATGTTTTCCACCATTGGGATTTTTTCAATCATGTTTCGCCATGGGAACAGAAAATCTATTCAAAATTGTTTTTCGATCGTGACCCTGAAAATCCTGTGCCAGTTAAAAAAATCCTGAAACATTTTGAAAGATTTGGAAAATACAAACAGCTTGCCGTTCACTACATTTGGGAAGATCTGTTTTGGAAAAGAAAGAATGAAAAAACCCCGTGGTTAGAAAAGGAAATCCGACTTTAATTTTTTGCCGCTTTCTGATATAGATTGAATACAAAAAGTGGCACGCCAGTTTCACTGGCACGAAATTTGGCGGCGGCGGAAGCGAGGGCGAGGCGATTATTTTATACGGGATTTTGGGGGCAAAAACCAATTCGCGATTTCGCTTTTGGGACAAGAAAATTTTTTAATCATAACTATTAACTGTAAAATCCTTTTATGATAAGGTGTTAATCGCGAACCTTGACAACACCAACCACGAAAGGAGACAAAGAAACTATGTCTAATCGTAAGCTAAGCATCGTCATCTCCGGCTCGTTCCGTCGTTACTTCGACGGAATTAGCGAAACCGTCAAAGCGTTCGAAACGATGGGCGTTGATGTGCTTTTGCCCAAGGCCTCGAAAGTCATCAACCCTGGCGATGAATTCGCCGTTCTGGAGACGGACGACACCGACGATCCGAAGACACTGGAACAGCGTCATTTGGACGCCATCACCGCTGCGGACGCGCTCTATCTCTACGACCCCGATGGTTACATCGGCGATTCGTCCAAGATGGAGCTTGGCTGGGCCGTTGCCCTTGGAAAGCCCGTGTTCTGCAAGGAGTTGGTTGCGGACTCCACGCTCAAGTTCTTCTGCGGCACGGTTGCCACTCCCGAGGAAGTGAAGACGGCACTCGTAAACCGTGCGCCGCTTGAGGTCATCAATGAGCGTTCCTCGGCAACAGTTCTCCAGCAGTACATCCACGATATGGTGATACGTCGCGGATTCGACAAGGAAACACCGCGCGATGTTCTTCTGCTCATGGTGGAGGAAGTTGGCGAACTTGCCAAAGCGCTTCGCAAGTATGTCGGCCTCAAGTCCGACGAGGAGCGCAAGGCGCGCTACCCGACGCTTGAAGGCGAGCTCGCGGATGTGTTCATTTACCTTCTCGATCTCGCCAACCTTCTCAACATCTCGCTCTTTCACGCTCTCCACGAGAAGGAGCAAGAGAACGAGAAGCGGACGTGGAAGTAGCTTCATCCAAGGGGCGTTGAACTTCGGTTTAACGCCCCATTCTTTTTTGAATTTGAAAGAACAAGAATTTGCCGCCAAAGAAAAATTTGAAATTGTTAAAGAGCGCGGCGAGCCCGCCGCTGGCGGGCGAGCCGCCTAATCGGGGGGTTTGCCTTCGCCGCCTTCGGCGGCGAAAACGGTTCGCACTATTTCAAGAATAGGGCACCAAAGGCAACCCGGAATCCTCGGCCAAAGCGCTCATTTTTATTTTCCGGGCGGAGAGGGATAATGGAAATGATGGTGGACACTCCTTCCTTCGCGCATGAAAATCTTTACTGGGAGCAAGGTCTCGGTCTAGTCGCCGGAGTGGACGAAGTCGGCGTTGGAGCCTGGGCAGGACCGGTGGCGGCCGCGGCGGTGGTGTTTGACGGTAAAAAAATACTGTTTCTAAAACGCAAGTTGGGAATGGGCGGCCGGCCGTTTATCAGGGACAGCAAACAGTTAACGGCGAAACAGCGGGAAGAGGCAGAGGTCTGGATAAAAGAAAACGCGGCCGCCTGGGCGGTGGGAAAAGCGTCGGTGGAAGAGATAACCAAGACAAACATCCTGCGGGCTTCGTGCCTGGCCGGGCGGCGGGCGGTTAAAGCTTTAAGAATAAAACCTGACCTTCTGCTGGTGGACGGCCGCCCGGCCGGACTTTATGAACAAATCCCAGCCGTGGGACTGGCCGGAGGAGACAAGCTTTCTTTCTCTATCGCGGCGGCCAGTATAGTGGCCAAAGTGTACCGGGACCGGCTGATGGTCGAGCTGGACAAGAAATTTCCGCGGTATGGACTGGCCGCGCATAAAGGCTACGGCAGCGCGGCGCACAAAGAGGCGCTGACTAAACACGGACCGTCCGCCTGCCACCGCCCCACCTACGCCCCGGTGGCCGAGGCCTTGACGGCGCCAGGCTAGCCGGCTACTGTTCGGAAATGGCGGTACCCAAGAAAAAAACCCCTAAGTCGCGGAGAAACAGGCGCCGCAGCCACCACGCCCGCGGCGCGCTGAGGTTGGCCGATTGCCCGCGCTGCGGGCAGCCCCTTCCTTCCCACACGGCTTGCCCCAACTGCGGAACATACAAGGGGCGGGAAGTTATTGACGTGCTTAAGAAACTGAACAAGAAGGAGAGGAAAGAAAAAGAAAAAGAACTGCGAAAGCAGAAAGAGGAGGCGTAAGCAAGAAACGAAATCGCGCGCCTTGTTATGGCGGCGGACCGGTCTTGAGGCCGCTGTTGACTAAACCAGCCGCTAACGGTAAGAATAGTAAGGAAGTTCCTTTAAGTAGTGGCACCTTATATAATATGGCTAACCGTCATTTAAGTCGCTCTCTGGCCCTGCAGAGTCTTTTTGAGTGGGATTTTCGCGGCAAGAAGAAAGACCAACTCAAGGAGATTACGCGGCGCAACATCGCCGAATTCGCCCCAGGCATGGATAACGCGGACTTTGTCAATTCCCTGGTCTTCGGCGTTATGGAAAACATTGACGCCATTGACGATCTTATCCGGGAAGCGGCGCCGGACTGGCCGCTGGAGCAGATAACCAACGTGGACCGCGGCGTACTGCGCCTCGGGATCTACGAGTTAAAGTTCGCCGGGGCCGGCGACGTGCCTCCTAAAGTCGCCATTAATGAATCCATAGAGCTGGCTAAAACTTTCGGCGGCGTCAGCTCGGGTAAGTTTGTTAACGGCGTGCTGGGCACGATTTATAAAAACATGGGGGAGCCGCGCAAGGACGAATAATAAAGAGCGGGTGCTGTCGGTAATTAATTAAAATGACGAGCAGCCAGGAGCGGGGTTGTAAAAATTAACCATGAAAAACTTGTCGTCCTTGGAGGACAAAATCGGATACAGGTTCAAAAATAAAGACCTGTTGCGCCAAGCGTTGGTTCATCGGTCGTATCTGAACGAGAGCAGAAATTTCAAACTGGGGCATAACGAACGCCTGGAGTATTTGGGCGACGCCGTACTGGAGCTGGTGATAACTCACTTCCTGTACCAGCAATTTAAAGAGCTGGCGGAAGGCGAGCTTACCAATTTGCGGGCGGCAGTGGTTAGAGGCGACATGCTGGCCCGCGTAGCGCGAGAATTAGAGCTGAATAGATATATCCTGTTGTCGCGCGGAGAGCAGCGGGGAAACGACAAAGCCCGCCAATACATTACGGCTAACGCCCTGGAAGCCTTGATCGGCGCCCTGTATCTGGACCAAGGCTACGAAGCCGCCAAGACTTTTGTTAAAAAATACATAGCCTCCAAACTGCCGGAAATAGTGAAGAAGGGCCTGCACATAGACAGCAAAAGCCGCTTCCAGGAGCTGGCCCAGGAAAAATACCGGATAACGCCCGTCTATAAAGTATTGCGGGAAGAGGGTTTGGACCACGACAAGTGCTTTGTTGTTGGCCTGTTCCTCGGCAAAAGAAAAATTAGCGAAGGCTCGGGAAGCAGCAAGCAGCAAGCTCACCAACAGGCCGCCAAAAAAGCCTTGGAGAAAATGGAGCCTAGTTGAAAGGAAGGCTCTTCCTTAATTTTACCTTCCCTTACCTCGTAGGCTGGAATCCGGGCGCTGGAGGCAAGCGAGAAGCCTGGCTTGCCGACCCGACAGGACGCTTACACAGCCGCTCATCTTGACTGTCCGGTTACCACCCTTTAATATCACAGCTACATGTTAAAGATGCGCCTGCAAAGAAGAGGCAAGAAAAGGTACGCCACTTACCGTGTAGTGGTGGCTGACGCCCGCTCGCCCGTCAAGGGCAAATTCACAGCCGATGTGGGCTATTACAACCCTCACACCGACACCTTTAAGGTCAACAAAAACGAAGCGACCGGCTGGCTCAATAAGGGAGTCGTCCCCTCCAGCACCGTTCACAACCTGCTGGTTGAACACGGAATACTGAAAGCTAAAAAGGTGAAGGCGTGGCAGGCAGGCAGCAGGAAGTCCGCCGACGGCGGGCAACGGGAACCGGGGGACAACCAGGAAGAAACCTCGCCGGGGAAAACAGGGAGCCAAGCGGGGGAAGCGGAGAAGGCGGAGAAACAGGAACCAGAGCAGAAAACGGAGCAGTCATAATCAGAGCCGACCGAGGTATAGATGTCACATTATGAAGCGCCGCTCTTCTAAAACGGGCGGCGCGGGCCGTGCTATTAATCCGGCCGCGCCAGCCGCTATACGCGGGGACGGCGGGGGCGTTAGTACGGGGTGTGTTGATTTTTGCCCGACATCTGTGTTACAGTGCCGCCATCCGAGACTCTAAACGCGAGCTGTGGTCGACGGCTTCAAAATGTTAAAGGGCATCTCGGTTGTGCTTCTATATAAAAACGTTAAGCTTAGAACTCAAATTACCTTATGACAGAAGAACAAAGGCCAAGCCATGATCAGGAGTTCGTTGAGTACGTGGTAAAGTCTATCGTGGATCACCCCGACGACGTGAAGGTTGACCGCGAAATTGACGAGATGGGCGTACTGCTCACCTTGACCGTTAACCCCGACGATATGGGCCAGGTCATCGGCCGGCAGGGCGCCACCGCCAAGTCCGTACGCACCCTACTGCGGGTAATCGGCGCCAAGAACAACGCCCGGGTTAATCTGAAAATCAATGAACCGGAAGGTTCCGGGAGAGGTGAAGCCGCGCCGGCGGTCGAGGAGGACAAAAAAGCCACGGAGGAAAACGAAAAGCCCCAAGCTGTGAAGGACACCGTGGAGGACGCTATCGACGACCTGAACCTATAGCCATATAAACAGTGAAAAGGGAAATCCGCTTTACTCGCGAGCGGATTTTTCTTTGAATAAGAAATTTTAAATCGCTTTATGTATTACACGCGCTTTGCCATTAGCGAAGCAAATACGGTATTGTACCTGTCCCCTGCTAAGCGAGCGACGAAGCTCGTGAAGCAGAGGCCGCGGTTTAACTTCCGGGCAAGCTCCCGTAAAGCTTCGCCACGGGGCGGGCCATCCCGCCCCGCCAACTAAATCTCCGCGTCATAGCTGGAAAAACGCGGGCAGCCTGGGTTATCATAACTACTGACAAACAATGAAATTCGAGATACTGACAATCTTTCCCGAGCTTTTTGCTCCCTTCCGAGAAGTAGGGCTGCTGGGAAAAGGAGTGGAAAGAAAAATCATTGATATTGGCGTGACTGATGTCAGAAACTTCGCCACCGACAAGCACAAGACGGTGGATGATACGCCTTACGGGGGAGGAGCGGGGATGGTATTAAAGATTGAACCAATTGCCAGAGCAATTGGTTCAATCAATGACCAATTCCCAAGTCCCAAATCCCAAACACGACAGCGGACGGTAGTGCTGTCGGCGCGGGGAAAACAGTTTACGCAGGCAAAGGCAAAAGAGTACGCCAAGCTGAACCGGCTGGTGCTTATCTGCGGGCGGTACGAGGGCATTGACCAGCGGGTGGCCGATTATCTGGCTGATGAAGAGATTTCTACCGGTCCTTATGTGTTAAACGGCGGCGAGGTGGCGGCGATGTCTGTCATTGAGGCGACAGCAAGGCTCGTGCCGGGAGTGTTAGGGAATATAGAGTCGCTGGAGGAAGAGAGCTTCACTTGGTTACCCCGTACCACGTTGGGTGCGGGGCCGCTCACTTCGTTCGCGGAATACCCGCAGTATACGAAGCCGGCGGAGTTTAGGGGGTGGAAAGTCCCCGAGGTGCTGCTGTCCGGCAACCATGAAGAAATAACCCGCTGGCGCAAGAAAATGAGCCGGGAGAAACAGGTTGATAAGTGCTAGTTACTGATTACTGATTACTGGTTACTATATTAAGATATGGCCCTACCTCTTTTTTTGATACCTGTCCTCTGCGGATTGGTGGCCCAAGGGCTGAAGCCGCTGCTAAACAGGAGGTGGTACACCACCATGGAGCAGAAGGGACGGGTCTTGCCTCGGTACGGCGGCATGCCCAGCGCCCACACCGCCTTTGCTATGTCTCTGGCCACGGTGGTAGCGGTGGTTGACGGTATAGGAAGTGTCGCCTTCGCTATCGCCATTTCACTGGTCATTTTTGTTATTGACGACGCCTTAAGGATGAGAACCTTTCTAGGCAGCCACGGCCGGGCTTTGCACCGGCTGATTGACAACCTGCCGGAAGACAAGCGCCGGGGTTTTCCTTACCTGGAAACCCACCTGGGGCACCGGCCGTTTGAAGTCGTGGTAGGAGGCGCGTTGGGAGTGGCGCTGACGTTGCTGATACTGTGGACGCTGCCGGCAGTGTAAACGACGGCGCTTTAAGAAAATACTGGGTAATTATTGAAAATAACTATGGAAAGGGGTCAACGGGCCGGACAGAAACATTTGCGGATTGCTTCGCTTATTTCGCTCGCTTGCGACGGCAAAAATCCAGCGGCGGCCGGCGATGGCAAGATTCCCGGCTAGAGAGCCGCCGTCACCACTCGGCTCCTCTCAATTAAGCGTGTTCCTGCCCACGACGCGTGTGGCGGGCAGGTTTTCAGGCGAGCGGCCGCGGACAGCTTACGCGGGTACTGGTATCTCGGTAAATAAATACCGACTTGTGGCTGTATTAAGCAGCACGTGCCAGTTTCGCACCACACTAATTTGAGAAGAGCCCGCCACTCTTGACTTCCCCGCGGATATGATTATCATAGTAGATGTAATCCTGAAAGGAGGATTATCTCATAACACACCATATTATGAAGTAATACTTAGCAGTTATCTTGACTTGTGCCGGTAAAGGGTGTGGTGAGGTTGACGCCCTTTTTTAGTTTAGTCAGAATCTTTTCAGGAGCGTACGTTGACAACTGAATACCACGAAAATAAAAGGAACTGCACAGTTTTGTGCGGTTGCAAACAAGGCGCTTGCCTTAAAAGCAAGCGTCGCAGCCTCGTGATTGCTGTAAGCAATTTTACGGGGCCGCAGCCGCGTGATGCGCGAAGCGCATTTTACGCGGCGGGCCGCGTGAGATGTGGCGCTTTTGGCGCCTTGACATCTTTCGCGCGGCAAAAAACGTCTATCCATAAAGCGCCGCTTTTTATAGCGACCGCTTTATGGTTCTATCTAAGAGTTTGATCCTGGCTCAGGATGAACGCTGGCGGCGTGGATAAGGCATGCAAGTCGAGCGGCCGTGCTTCGCTATTGTTCAGCACGAGTAACTAGTAACTGATAATTGGTAACTAGTAATGACGGCGGCGTCGTTACTGCTGATTACTGATTACCAGTTACTGATTACTCCGTGCCGAATGGTAGTGAGGCACGGCAGCGGCAAACGGGTTAGTAACGCGTGGGGAACCTACCCGAAGGTGGAGAATAGCCCGCCGAAAGGCGGAGTAATACTCCATAGTCTCGTGCTTCACTATCGTTTAGCACGAGCAGGGACTCGTAATCAGTAACTAGTAACTAGGGGCGGCGACGTCGTTACCCTGATTACCAGTTACGAGTTACTAGTACCTGCTCGTGGCGAGCGGCAGCGAGGCACGAGTAAAGATTTATCCATCCTTCGCTCCTTCGGGAGCTGGGGAGGACAAGTCGCCTCCGGAAGGTCCCGCGTCCTATCAGCTTGTTGGTAGGGTAACGGCCTACCAAGGCTACGACGGGTAGCGGGTGTGAGAGCATGGACCCCAACACTGGGACTG
>CAZLVG010000016.1:0-18748 GCA_964562905.1 uncultured Candidatus Saccharibacteria bacterium
TAATTCGTAATTCGTAAAAACTTCCTTAATTTTCCCCCTCCCTTGATGGAAGGGGACAAAAGGGGAGGGTGACTGGAAGCTGAAGGCTGTCACCATCTACGTTTCTTCACCCCCTCCTAGCCTCCCCGTCGAGGGGGAAGGATTAAGAGCGGAGCTTTCCTATCAAGGTGAAGGATTATAAGCGAGGCCTCTCCCGTCGAGTGGGAGGGACTAAGAATGCCGCGCCAGGTGAACATTGCCACAAACAAGCCTCCAAAAAAGGAGGCTTGTAATCACTTCATTTTACGCTTCCGTCCGGGACGCGGAGTCTATTTCTCTTCTTTTTCTTCCACTTCCACCTTAACCTTTTCCGGTACCAGCTGTTCTTTTTTGGGCATGGTCACGCGCAGCACGCCGCTCTCATAGGACGCCTTGGTCTGACTTTGATCCACCGGTACCGGCAGCCGCACAACCCGCTCAAAGGAACCATGCCTGATTTCCCTGCTGTAGTACTGCTTTTCATCCGTCTCCTGTTTTTCCTCGCGCGCCCCAGCGATACGCAGATGGTGATCGCTCTCAAAGGTGACTTCCACTTTTTTCGGATCCACTCCGGGCAGCTGCATCTCGGCAACTACGTTATTATCTTTTTCATAAACATCCGCGGCCAAGTCCAAGCCGAAATTACCCGTCCAGACCGGCCCTATATTTTCGTCAAACAGACGTTCAATATTTTGGAATGGTTCCCAACGAATTAAGCTCACAGTTTCAAAATTAGCTTTATAAGTTAAGAATTATACTAATATTTTTTCTTATCAACTTACTTTGTCAAGGTTTTTTGGTGATTGTCTGCCCGAGAGACAAGAAACTCTTTCTATAACTTTCCTTGACGGAAGAAATCCAACGGGGAGGATGGGACGGGCTCCCGTAAAGCTTCGCGTAAAGCGACGTGGTCGCCACGCGACTTTACGTCGCCACGGGGCAGGGAGCTCGGTGCAAGCATAAAGACCGTCATTAGGAGGGAACTTCAGCGACCGAAGCCTGCCTGTCGGCAGGCAGACTATCAGCCGCCGCCCCGCCTTCTAAGCATTATTTCAGATTATAATCTGACAGGTTAGTTAAGTTTTATTTTTAATGTTTAAAGCAGCATCTAAAAGGCGTAGAGGGCGGGGCGACGGCCGGTGATTTAGTAATTAACCCGCTCGTCGTCGTAGTTACCAGTTACCAGTTACGAGTTACGAGTTACAATATTCTCTCCGGCGCCAGGTCGGCGGTATCCACCGGCAAGTCCTTATAAATGTCGGTTAGCCGGTCCAAGGGCCCGGACAAAAGAATGTGCGCGTTCCGGCGAGCTTCAGCCGGTGGTCCCAGCCTGTGAAAGGGCCCCCGCACCTTAATCTGGCTGTCCAGTTGCTCTACCTCCCTGTCTATCTGTCCGCATATTTTGGCTGCTTTTTTATCGGCAGCCGCTTTGGTCTTGCCGCTGATTGTAAGAACCACCAGATCTGACAGGGGAGGATAATAGTAACGCTCACGCTCTTTCAGAAGCCTGTTAAAGACGGCGGCAGGGTCTGCTAATAACGTGCGCTCCGCCAAATCCGGCCGCCGGCTTACCAAGACCACGTGGCGGCGCCGGCTGGCCAGTATGCCGCGCAAGCGGGACAGTGTTATAAGGGAGCGTTCTTCGCTGCGAAAGTCGGGGTAGGAAAGGCTGCGTTCAGGGTTGACCCAGGCGACGCGGCCAAATTTCTTTTTCGGCGCCGAGGCAAAAATGGCGCTGGTGCTTATGGTAAGATTCTCGGCGGGTAACTTAAGATTTTTCAAGGCGCGGTTAAGGTAGCCAGCGTCGCGCTGGTTGTAAAATAACAGTACTTCTTCCCGATCCTTTACCCATTTTCTTAAGGAAGACACAAAAGAAGAGGGCAGCGGGTATCTTTTTACCCTATCTTCAAAACTGTAACCGGCCAGCGATGCTCGTAGTCGGCCGGGCCTTTCAACCACCCTGTCCGCGCGGCCACGCTGCAGCCGATAACGCAATTCTAAAGAAGGCCAGGAAGAAGTAAGCATAAGACCAGCTCCATGCAACTTTGCCAGCTGGCGGGCGCCGTATATATTGTGCAAACGGGGATACTGATCCCACAGCTTATGAGTGGTGTACTGTTCTTCCTCCACTATTACCAGGTCCAAGTTGGTAAAAGGCATGAATAATGCCTTCTGCGTACCTATAACTAGGCGCGGTAGGCCGGCGGCAGCCTGTTGCCAGATTTCAGTCAAGTCAGAGACGGAAAGGGAGGCGTGAACTACCGCGGGTCCGTGTTTTTTCAAGCAAGCCGCCAAACGCAAGGCTAGCCACTTTTCCGGCACCACCACCAATACCTGTTTCTTCTGCCGTAAAGACCGCGCTATTATTCTGCCCACCGTCCGGCAGCGACGTGTTACATCTTCATCAATCACCGTCCGCGTCCGCGCCACCTGCCCGCGGGAGACGGCATCCGCTCCGCCCCCTGCGTCAGGCTGGACGAATTCTTCCGCGAACAGCCCCCCCGGCGGGAAAAATAGTCTCAAGGTGTACCCCAGACCGCCGTGGCTGGTCAAAGCGATCCAACGAGCCAGGGCAACCTGCCTGGCGGATAAGACACAAGAAGACACGCGGGCAAGATTCTTGACGGGACCCCCGGGCGGAGCCGCCTTCAGTTTGGTGACCACGCCCGGCACCACGCGCCGTCCAAACGGCACGGCTACGCAGCTGTGCTTCCTTACGGCCGGCTGCCCGCCGGCGGGCAGCCGGTAGGTATACGTCTGCCGCCCGGGAGCCGGCAGAGGAACGGCCGGCGCCACCTGGCAGTACGCGTCCCGCTTGCTCATACTCATAATTTACTCGTGGTAAGTCACGCCAAAGCGGTACATGGCAATCGCACAATACCGGGGATCGGCTCCTAACTCGCGTAAAGCGGTGGCTACCTGGTCCTGGGCCGTCCCCACCCCTGTTCTGCCGGGCAAAAGAACGGTGCTGTGTCCGCGGTCAGAACGAACGTACAGTCCAAATCTGGTCGGGTCCAACTGCGCCACACTACTAACGCGCTGTAGGGGTTCCAGCAGAGCTACCGTGTATACCAGGAAAGAAAGATCGGCTCGGCGTACAGACGGCGACGGAAAGCGGGTTAAGGCAGTGATAGTATGTCTTACTATCTCGCCGGCCACGGAAGGCTCATAGGGAAGTGGCGCCCCGAAAAAGGCGCGCAGACGGTGGCCAGGATTCTCATACAGATACACGTAACAGGCTCGCTGGCGCCGTAGTTCCGCGGGCAGCACCGAAGGCAGCGGCAGCACCGCGTGCCGCCGGACATAATGCTCGGTAACATCCTTAGCCAATTTGGCGTAAGTATTCATGGTAATAATGCCGCGTAGTTGTACAGTAATAGTATGACAACAACGGACCATACTATAAAGACAGGCCGGTTGTTCGTGGGGATTCCCATATCCCGGCGTCCCAAGTCATTGCTGGATAAGGCAACGCTACCGTACTCGGAGCAAATTAAAAAAATTGTCCCCCGGCGACAATGGCACATAACGCTCCTCTTCCTGGGCCAGGTGCGCGGCTACCGCGAGTACATAGATAAAATAGCGCAGGACATGCCGCAGCCGTACGCTCCCGTCATAACCTTGACGCACGTGGGCCAAGGATTGAACCGGAAGCAGTTATGGACCTATGTCCATAAGACAAACATATTAGACCGCATCCGCGTCCAAATGGAACGGCGAGTGCGACAACGGGGGATAGAACTTAACTACGGTAAAGGGAAGCCGAAGCGCTTTACCCCTCACATCACCCTGGCCGGCTTGCGCCCGGGATACTACCAAAAAGGACTGGCTGACATGCCTTTGTTAACATCTTTTACAGCTAAACGGGCCATAATATACCGCAGCGAGTTGAGAGCGGACGGTTCCGTCTATTTTAAAGAGGCGTCAATATATTTTTCACCATGAAAGAGACAGTGCGCCTGGGACAAGTAGACTGCGACTTCCTGACGCCGGCGCAGTTTGAAAAGTCGTGCGACCACTGGCTGGACGGTAACGACTTCCACCACGTGGTAACACTGAACCCGGAGATGATCATGCTGGCCGAACGGGACACCGGCTTCAGCCAGACAGTAGGCGCGGCCGAGCTGCGGGTACCGGACGGTGTCGGCTTGGTGTGGGCGCGCTGGTATTTACGCTCTACTCTTTGGCCGCTGCTGCCCAGCCTGCTAACTTTCCTGCGGCAGCGCGTGGAGAGAGTAACGGGAGTGGATTCCGTTATGACGTTGGCCCGGTTGTGCCAGCAGAAAGGGCTGCCTTTGTACCTACTGGGAAGCACGCACCGCCAAAGACAGAAGACCGCCCAAAAACTTAAAAAGCGTTTTCCAGGCTTAGAAACACATATGCCGCCGGACGGCATCACGGAATGCCGGCCGGCGGCGCTGCTGGTAGCCTACGGCGCCCCTAAGCAGACGATCTGGATTGAAAAAAACCGGTACCGCCTTACCAGCGTGCGTATCGCCGCGGGCGTAGGCGGCGCTTTCGCCATGCTTAGCGAGGAACTTCCGCGCGCTCCAGCCTGGCTGCGGAAAATTAACCTGGAGTGGCTGTGGAGGCTATACCTGGAGCCAAGGCGCCTGCCCCGAATATGGCAGGCCGTGGTAAGGTTCCCTTGGCTGATAAAAAAACAAAAAACAATGCGTTAGATATAGCTTTATAAAGCTAACATACTGACTTTTACACACGCCTGCCATGTTGACGATTTCATGGCTACGTCATAGGGTAAAATGATGTTAACCAAGCACATAAATACCGGCAAAGGAGGTGACAGCAGTCATGGAAGACACACCAAATGAAAGCAGTTTCTGGGAGCGGTTGAAAGAGTCGCCGCGGACAGTTTCGGCTCTGATCATCATCCTTATAGTAGCAGCGGCCATCTACGCGTTTTCAGGTGAAAAAGCCACGCCGGAGGAAAGGGGAGAGGTTGAGGAACAAACGGCGGTTACCGAGGAAGTAATTCCAGCTGAAGAACAGGACGAAAGTCAAAAAGAAGAAACGGAGCAAGTGGCGGGCGAAGTCAGCGAAACACAGCAGCAGGAAGGGGAAAGAGAAACGACAGAGCAGGAAAAACAGGGCATAGCCAAAGCGGAGCGTACCGGCCAGGGATACGTGGAAATAGCCCAGGCGGGGGACGGTTACACGCATCTGGCGAGACGGGCAACCAGTCGCTGGCTGTCGGAAAACCAGCCCGGGTTTGAAGTGACCGATGAACACAGAATTTACATTGAAGATTATATACAGAACAGAATGGGAACAGAAGGGCTAGAATTAGGCTCCAGCCACACCATTCCGTTTGACTTGATAACAGAAGCAGTGGACGCGGCCTCGCAGTTGAACGAGCAGCAGCTTAACAATCTGAGCCAGTACACGGCGGTTCTTAACTGATCTTTCCAACCTTTAAGGGGGGAGGCAAAAACCCCGCCGCGGCGGGGTTTTTGCTGTACAATGATTCTCGCTTTTAAGCCAAGGGCGCGCCTGCCGGCCGCGGGCGGAGAAGCGGCGAACAGGTGGACACAGTGCGCATTTAAGAGACGCGCCGAGAAGGCCAACGCGGCCGGACATGTTCGGCCGCGTTCAGCCGGGCTTAAGCCGCCCCCCTCCGCCCCTGAAGCGGGGCAGAAGCGGCTGAAGCGTAATTCATGTATAATATAGACTTGTGACCAGCATGAATTCTCACCATCCCATACCGCCACACGCCCAGAAGGTGTTTCAGGGTAAATTATTCAGTATCTGGCAATGGGAGCAAAAACTGTACGACGGCAGCACGTGGACCTACGAGAGGGCTAAACGCAACGACGCGGCCCACGTGACCGGAGTGCTGCCGGACGGCCGCATCTTGCTGGCCGAGGACGAGCAGCCCGACCGGCCAGCGTTAATAACACCTCCGGGAGGACTTGTGGAGGCGGGCGAAAGCCCGGCACAGACAGCCAAACGCGAACTGCTGGAGGAAACCGGCTATTCGGTGGGGAAGCTTTTGTTCTGGCGAAGTTACGGTCCAGGCGGAAAGGTGGATTTCCGCATCCATTCCTTCGTCGGGCACAACTTGACAAAGACCGCGCGGCCGCGGCCGGAAGCAGGGGAGAAGATTAAGCCGCTCCTGCTCACTTTTGACGAATTCCTGGCTCTTGGCAATAATCCTAAGATGCGCGACCCGGTCATCAGAATATCTCTGCTGGAAGCGCAATTAGACAATCACAAAAAAGATAAACTCAAGCGGCTGCTGTATGGAGAAAGATAAGGTAAGAACCCGCGTCGCGCCCAGTCCCACCGGCCCTCTCCATGTGGGCACGGCCCGGGCAGCTCTGTTTAATGAGCTCTTTGCCCGCAGCCATAAAGGATCATTTCTGCTGCGAATAGAAGATACCGACGCTAGCCGCTCGCGTAAAGAGTACGAGCTAAGCGTCGAAGAAGGATTGAAGTGGCTGGGGCTTAAGTGGGACGAAAAGATAGTAAGACAGTCAGAGCGGAGCGAACTGTACCAAGAAGCTGTACAACGACTACTGGCCACCGGCGCCGCCTACCAGGAAGGAGGAGACGGCGTGGTAAAATTAAAAGTGCCGCCTCGGACAATTGAATTTTTCGACCTTATCCGGGGACGGGTGAAGATACACACGGATACGTGGGGAGGAGACTTTATCATAGCCAGGACACTAGCAGAACCGCTGTATCACCTGGCCGTAGTTGTAGATGACGCCGAGATGAATATTTCCCACGTTATCCGCGGGGAGGACCATATAAGCAACACGCCCAAACACATCCTACTGCAGAAAGCGCTGGGATACAGCCAGCCGCAGTGGGCCCATCTGCCCCTGCTTCTGAATGAGCAGCGGCGTAAGCTGTCCAAAAGAGACCAGGAGGTGGATCTGCTGCGGTACCAGGAGGAGGGATACCTGCCGGAGGCGCTGCTCAACTATCTCGCCCTTTTAGGTTGGAGCCCGGGAGACGACCGGGAATTCTTTACCCACCAAGAGCTCATACGAGCGTTCAACCTGAACAACGTGCAAAAAGGAGGAGCCGTTTTCTCCGCCACCAAACTGCGGTCAATAAACAAGCACTACCTGAAGCGTCTTTCCGGAGAAGAACTGCTGGAGCGCATACGGCCCCACTGGAAAAACCCGCGGGCAGTTAAAAGCTTAGACAGAAAATATCTTAAAGCGGCACTGGACACCGAACGGGAACGGGTTTCCACTCTCGGCGAACTGGCAGCAGCCGTTTCCTTTTTCATGCCCGGCTGGCCCGCGGATTACGACCCGCTAACGCTGGTGTGGCGTAAAAGCGATAAAAGTAAGACAATAAAATTAATGGAAGCGTTAATCCGTAAATTACAACAGTGGCCGCCCGGGCAATTCAGCGAGAAACAACTGAAGAGAGAGCTTCTGCACTGGATTGACCGCGAGAAGCTGGGCCGGGGGGACGTGCTGTGGCCTATGCGAGTGGCCATGACCGGCCAAGAAAATTCGCCCGGGCCCTTTGAAGTGGCTTCAGTACTAGGCAAAAACAAGTCGCTAGAACGGCTAAGAGGCGCCTTGGATAAATTAAAAAAACTATGAAACGCGTGAAAAAGTGGCAACGCATACTCTACGCTATTATAGTCGCGCTGATTATGCTGGGAATGCTCTCCATAGGCTTGTAAACCATAAATTGTAAGTCATAAGCTATGAGTAAAAGAGTGTTATTCTGCGTCTGTTTGGTAGGACTGCTAGTTTGGCCGTGGGGCAGGGGAGCGGTCAAGGCCGTGACGGTGGAGGAGTTGCGGGAAGATCTGGACAGTAAAAAAGAAGACCTCCTTGAGGTGCAGGAAAAGATAGAGAAATTCAAAGAAGAGATCCAGATAAAAAAGAAGGAAGCTCGTTCATTGGAGGATCAGATTACTATCATTGATGACAACATCACCAGTATCACTTTGAGCCTTGAACGCACCTTAGTTGAAATTGAGAAAACCAATACCGAAATTAAGAGAGTGGAAAAAGAAATTGGGATTAAGGAGACAGAAATAGAACATCAGAAGAAGCTGCTATCGGAGTATCTTCGTTCGCTTTACAGCCATCATCAGCAATCCAGCCTTGCTGTATTTTTGAAATACGGCACTTTTTCCGAAGCTCTGAACGAAGCCTCTACGCTGGAAGAGTTGCAAAGACGCGGTCAGGAAGCGCTAATAAAGGTTAAGGAGCTAAAAGCTAGATTAGAGCAAAAGAAGGAACAACTGGAAAGCACCAAAGAAAAGCTGGAAAACCTGCTCCGGCGCCAAGAGCAGCAACAACTTCAACTGACGGCTAACAAAGAGTCCAAAGAGCGTATTCTGGACCTGACACAGTCGCAAGAAAGCGAATACCAGCGCCTGCTTAAGGCGGCCAAAGAATCTCATGACGCCGCTCAGGCCGAAATAAAACGGCTAGACACAAAAATACGCCAGGAGTTGCGGCGGCGGGGCATAAGCAAGCTGCCGTCAGTAGGCGTGTTTGACTGGCCCGTGCAGCCTACGCTGGGAATATCGTGCGAATTCCACTGTCCGGGCTACCCCTACGCCTACCTGATCGGACCCCACTCCGGGCTTGACATTCCGCAAAACGTAGGAACGCCGGTGATGGCGCCGGCTGACGGATACGTGGCCAGGGTCCACAATGCCGGCGGTCCGGGTTACAATTACCTGCTGCTTTTGCACGGCGACAATGTTTCCACAGTGTTCGGCCACTTGTCCAGTTTCGCCGCCAGCGAGGGGCAAATGGTAACGCGGGGGACAGTAATAGGCTATACAGGCGGCGCGCCTGGCACTCCCGGCGCCGGTCTTTCTTCAGGGCCCCATCTGCACTTTGAGGTACGCGAGGAAAACGTGCCCGTAAATCCGCGTAAATACCTGTAAGTCAATATTTAACATTGACGGTTTAACGCCGCTGTATATGGATCCCGACGACATCTTTGAAAAATTCACTGTTTGGACAGTATTTATTTGGGGACCGATTTACGCCGTGTATTACCTGACCCGCCTGGCCCTGCGGCATTTGTTCAGGCGCCCGGAAGATTAATCCTTAAATTTTATGGCGGACGGGGCAGGGGACATAGTTACTTTCTTTCTCAAGCTGGAAGGACCCTACAAATGGTACGTAATCGGCGGGACGCTGTTAGTATTGACAGCCGTTGTTACAAAATTTATTTTCAAAACCTTAAAATGGTTCTTGATGATTCTAGCGGCTGCTGTAGTGGGTATTACGGTTGCTTATTACACGCTGATAAAATAAATTACCGCGCGAGGAGGGTAGTGGAGCAGAACAGTGTTGTCCCGCCGGCATGAACAGAGAACACCACCGTTATCACAAGCAAGGCAGAGAGGAGAACTTCACTAAGTAAGGTCCGTGTAAAAGCAACAGGAGCGCCAGGCAATGGCGTCGCGCAATGTATATTTTACGACGCTGAAGCCCGATGTTTCCCCTTTTTGTTTATCCACAAGCAGGGTGCGGCACGCTTATATACCAGCTGTCAAGCTAGAAAATCTCTTATGGCGTCGCCGACTGGTGCCGCCCGCGGGGCATATTATAGTCCACCACCCTGTTCCCTCCTCCGCCTATACTCAAGGATATTAGGCCGCGCATTTCCGGCGGCGACCCGCCTCGGTTCCGGCGTCACCGCAGCGGGGACCGCTATCCCCTACCGGCTAAAAAAGTTGGCGATTGTTCAGTCTTTGTTCGCCTTCATAAACCCAGTACGCGCCGCGTGCATTCGCTGGGAGAATAACCGGCTGCTTCCGCCTCCCGCCTCGAGGAAAACCACAGCTGGTTTTCCTTTTTTATTCTGCCCACCACGGAGCAGCTTTGGTGATGGTACAAGTCAGAATTAACGGAGCCCACAAACAGTTTTTGCGGGACTCCGGCAGTGGGTTTCGCCCCACCAATGGCAGCCGCCGACGGCGCCAACGACGGACCTGCCGCCTGCTGCCCGGCGACCCCTCCCCCGCCCTCTTCTTTAAGCGCGTTAAGCTCGGCGGGGCTGCCGCCGCCCGAGGGGCACCCCTCGCCGGTTTTTTCTTCAAACACTATGGGGCTGGCGGCGTAGTACGGCGACATAACTTTGCCCGCCTGCCACCCGGCCGCGAATATCAGCACAGCCGTTATAAGATAGCCCGTCCGATGTTTATATCTCTGGACAAAAGCCCAAGCGGTAGTAAAGTCCATCATATGACCAATAGTAACATGAACTGTGAAGCTCCCCGGGCTTACGCCCGGGGCATCCCGCGGGACGCGTCCCGCCGCGGCGGGACGAGCGAAACCCCTCGTAGCCAGGGCGTTCCGTCCCCCGTCGCTCGGCCTTCGGCCGGGGCTATAGGAGACACCCCAGCTTCGCACCGTGTCAGCCATAGCCCCGACAGGGCGATGGCTGATTCCTCCCCGGCCTTACGGTCGGGGCGTCCTGCGAAGCGGGGTGAGTACATTTTCTTTCTGGGCAGCCATCCGGCTTTGTCGGCGGCGGAACTGTGGACCGTGCTGGCAAGATACCGCTACGCGGCAAAGATACGCCAGGTGAGCGATAACTTCATAATTTTAAGGCTTAACCAGAAGCTGCCGGAAAATTTTCTGAACCGGCTGGGCGGGACGGAGCGTGTCGGCCTGGTGGTCGGCCGGAAATCCTCACCCTGGGCGCCGCGGGAGCTGGCCCAGCTTCTCTCCTCCCCCGCCGCCGAGAAAATGAGTTTTGGTTTAAGCGTGCCGGGCGGCAACACCAGGCAAACCCAAAGAGTTGGTCTCCAAGTAAAAAAGCACCTTAAAAAAATAGGGGTAAAGGCTAATTTTATCGTGCCGGGAGGTAAAAACGGCCGGCTGAACGCGGCTCAGGTTATCTTCAACCATCTTACTACTGCCCCCCACAAGGAGATGACCAGGGTCGACTGCGACGGGCAGTATTTATGGTCACAAACGGTGCAAATACAGGACATCCGGCGGTACGAGCGGCGCGACACCGGCCGTCCGGCCAGAGACCCGCGGGCCGGCATGCTGCCGCCGAAGCTGGCGCAAATCATGCTTAACCTGGCTTTGAGCGGTAATATTAAGATGGGAAATCCTCCGGTGGTCTTGGACCCTTTCTGCGGCTTAGGTACGGTTTTGCAGGAAGGTTACTTGCTGGGCTACAAAATGGTCGGCTCCGATGCCAGCGAACGGATGGTTGACGCCTCACGAAAAAACCTTAACTACGTGATAAAACTTGCCGGGCGAGGACGGAAGGAGCCGGCGCAGACGCCGGCTGTCTTTAAACACGATGTGCGGCAGCCGTTTCCGCAAGATATAGCCGACGCGGTGGACGCCGTGGTCACCGAGCCGTACCTGGGAAAACCCCTTGTCTCTCCCCTGCCCCGGCAGCAGGCTGACGAGGCGATAAACACGCTAACGCCTTTATACCAAAGCTTTTTCACCAATGTCCGCCCTCTTTTAAAGCCAAACGCGCGGGTGGTTTTTGCTCTGCCGGCGTTTACCTCGCCACGCTCCAGCCGCCATCCCGCTTTTACCCGCTTTCCCGCCGGCTTCATTGACGACATACGAAGTTTGGGCTACGATTACTTACAACTCGTCCCCGAACAATTTAAACCTTACTTCAGGACAACGGAAAGGGGTACGGTGGTGTACGCCCGCCCGGACGCCCTGGTGGGACGGGAAATAACACTGTGGCACACAAGAAAGCGGGAGGGTCAACCCAATTAGGACGCGATTCGGCGAGCAAGCGCTTGGGCGTTAAGATTTACGGCGGTCAGCCGGCCGCCTTGGGCCAGGTTATTATCCGCCAGCGGGGCACCCACTACCGGGCCGGCGACGGCGTGCGCGTGGGAGCCGACGACACCCTTTACGCGGCCGCGGCGGGCGTAGTTAAATTTACCCGCAAAAAAATAAGAAAATTCACCGGCAGCCTTAAGAAACAGACAGTGGTCAGTGTTAAATAAACTTTTTAGCGCTATTTTCGCCTGTTGAAAGTGAACTAGCAACCGGCCGAAAAAGCGGGTTGGTTATTTCTATCTACCCCCTTTTCCTTAATTACGAGGACTAGAAGCCTTCTGGCGGCCATTCTAAAGAAAAACCCCCGCGGGGGTGTGATGGTCAGTGTGCGCTATTAACACATGACGTCCACGTCATGACCAGAAAGACAATAATAAAGATCAGCGCCACCGCCGCCTTGCCCAGCCACATGAATGCCGTGACGAAAGCGGCCTTCCAGGGATGAGCAGCGTTTTTAAGAAGAAACGCTTCCTCGGGAATCGGGACTTTATTAGTTTGGCAAACCATAATATCACGCTCCTTATCCTGTGTAACATTGAAAAGCGGGATTACCCCTACCGATGTCCAAAGAACCTTGGCGGTATCTTCTTACCACAAGTATCGCGGTTTATACAAGCAAGCGCGGCAGCCCCACCCGGCTTAATCATTAACCACGCGCAAGCGCAAATTCCTCGCGGCCAGTCCGACCGCCCGGCGCCAGGGGAGCAGCCGACGCCAGTAATTAAACGTAACGGCCATCTTGGCCGCCCAAGGCAAAAAACCCAGCCAGCCGCGGCCGCCGGCCGTTACCAGCAGCGCTTTCTTGCCGCCCAGCGTTATCAGCTGTCCCAGCTTGTGATGCTGGTAAGGCTCTAGGCCGCGTCCGCGGGACAAATTAACAATATTACGGGCCGCCAGCGATCCCTGGTTGTAGGCCGCGGGCACAGTGGCCGGTACTGACGGCCTGCCTTCATCAGAGGGTATTACGGCGCAGTCCCCCGCCGCGAAGATACGGTCATACCCTTTTACCATCAGCGTCGGTTCAACTACCACGCCCCGGCTGCCAACTTCAAAGCCTGCTTCTTTGAGCAGCTGGTGCGTCTGTAGACCAGCTGACCAGATAACAGTGTTAGTGTCCAGACGCTCTCCGCCTTCACCTGCCAGAACATAGCCGTCGCGGATCTCCTTAATGGCGCTGCCGCACCGCACCTCCACTCCCACGCCCTTCAACCGCTTCTGCGCCTTCTCCCGCAGGTGCTCCGGGACGCCGGACAGAATGCGGTCTTTAGCCTCCACTATAACAACGCGCAGCGCGCGGCGGTCAATCCGGTGCAGCGAACAATGCTCCGCCGCGTGGTGGGCCAACTCGGCGGCCATCTCCACGCCGGTCGCGCCGCCTCCCACTACCACGAAGGTCAGCACCCGGCGCTTGAACTCTTCTGACGAAGCAGCCGCAGCCTGTTGGATTTGCCGGGCAACGTGATAACGCAGCCGCAGCGCTTGGGGAAATGTTTTAACGGAAAAAGCGTTCTCCTTAACGCCCGGAACACCAAAGTCAGCTAGCTTGGCCCCCGGAGCCAGAACCAGCGTATCGTAAGGCACCGTTTCTCCGCCGCGCAGCACAATCCGCTTAGCGGAAGTATCAACCCGCTCCGCCGTGCCACGCCGCACGCGCACCGGCAAGCCCCTAAACAGTTCCGTGAGCGGAACGCCGACAGCAGCGGCAATTTGTCTTTTATTTTTTCGCGTCTCTTCCGACGGACAAGTAACGGCTACCTCGTACATAGACGGATATTCCACGTGCCGTTTTGACTTGCTGATAAGAGTTATGTCGTGCTCCTTAAAGCCGCCGCTTTTTTTCTGTTGTGCCAGTTCAAAGGCGCAGCGCACCCCGGCGTAGCCGCCGCCCACTATTACTACCGCAGCCACGGCAGTCGTCTCACTAGAGAGATATTGGACCACCAGCGACCCAGGCCCAGCCAGGCGCCGGGAGCGGCCAAGACAATGCCGGCCAGGACGAGGGCGCCGATGAGATGGTCATCCAGAAAGGGGTTATTTTTCGGGGGCAGCAAAGCGGAATACATAAGCAGATACATAGCTATGCCCGAGACTGCGGCCGGACGCACCGCCACTCCCAGCAGCAGGGCTAATCCTATCCCCAGCAAACCCATCATAAAAAGCCAGGCGACTAACTGGCTGCCGGCCAGCCCCTGGTAAAACTCAATCAAAGGGCCACGGGTGGCGAACTTTAGAAAGCCATAGGTGGGCGAACCGCCGGCCAGCCATGCCTTGCCCGGCTCGGTAGCAAAGCCAAAGCCAAACGTTTTATCAATGAAAGCCCAGAAAAATGTCCAGCCGTAGGCCAACCGCAATAGCTCCCAGGTGTATTTTGTTTTGTTCATATGATGATTGATTATGGATTATCTAACAGTATAACCAGTTTATCCGATTATTAAAAAGCCGAGGTAAAACGCGCGGATGGCGAGTGGACAGTGGCGCAAACCGGCAGTGTGTTACAGGTGGGCTCCTTCCATGCGCGGCTGTTGAAGTCTCCGGATTTCCTCTGGGAAAATGCCGTCCGAGTCCGTCTGTCCCCAAATCGTCGCACTTACTACTAAAACTCATCCTAAAAATACCTGGTGATACGCAAATTTCCCGTAAAACCGCAAACTTCTGCGACTTTTCACATTTTTAGGATAGCTTCTAGTTACTGGTTACTGATTACTACTAACCTCTAGCCGCCCTTATAAAAGCGTTAAACAAAGGATGACCGTCTATGGGGCGGGAGGTAAATTCAGCGTGGTACTGCACGCCCACAAACCAGGGATGATTAGCCACTTCCACGATTTCCACTAATTTGTTGTCGGACGTGGTGCCGGCCACGCGCAAGCCGGCGTCTTCCAGCCGCTGGCGGAAAGCGTTGTTAAACTCGTAGCGGTGGCGGTGGCGTTCCCTGATTTGTTCCTTGCCGTAAGCCTTGAAAGCGAAGGACTGTTTATTTAAAACACAGTTCCAGCCGCCCAGCCGCATGGTGCCTCCTTTGTCTTCCACGTCCTTTTGACTTTCCATGATGTGAATTACGGAAATAGCGTCCTTGCCGGCGGGCCGGTTGCCGCTCGGCAGTTCGTCCAGGATCTCTTGGCTGACCGCGTTCGGCAGGCCAGCCACGTGGCGGGCAAACTCCACCACTGCCAGCTGCATGCCCAGACACAGACCCAGGTAAGGCATTTTGTTTTCCCGGGCGTAGCGGATGGCCCGAATTTTACCTTCAAAGCCTCGCGTGCCAAAGCCGCCGGGCACTAAAACGCCGGCCGCGCCTTTTAAAAATTCTTCCGCGCCGCGATTTTCTATTTCCTCCGCGTCCACCCAGCGCAGATTCAAATCGCGGTCATTCCGCCAGCAAGCTGCCTTCAACGCTTCAACCACGCTGGTGTAGGTGTCTAACATAGTGGTGTATTTTCCTACTAGGGCCACGGTTATCGGCGGCTTCCTTTTTTTTATCTGCTCCACCAACCGAGGCCAGCGGCCGCTAACGCGGCGCTTCAGCCGCAACCGCAGACGGCTGGCTATCACTTCATGGAGACGGCTGTGCTCCATAACCAACGGCACTTGGTAAACGCTGGGCAGCGTGGGCAGCACCAGTATGGCTTCCGGGTCCACATTGGTGTACAGCGACAGCTTCTCAACTACCCCGTCCCGGACCTGATGATCGGTACGGGCTATCAGCACGTCCGGCTGGACACCTATGCTGCGCAGGTCGCGCACGCTGTTCTGCGCCGGCTTGGTCTTAACTTCGTCGCTGGCCTTGAGGTACGGCAGAAAAACCACATGGACATATAAGACGTTATCTCTTCCTTCCTCCAGCCTCATTTGGCGGGCGGCTTCAATGAAGTGGAAGCCTTCATCGTCCCCCACTGTGCCGCCGATCTCCACGATGTGTACGTCGTTATTCTTCTTGAAGGCGGCGGCGCGGGTGTACATTTTGACTTCATCCGTAATGTGCGGTATGACCTGAACTGTTTTGCCTAAGTATTCTCCTCTTCTCTCGCGGGCTATCAGCGAAGAGTAAATACGCCCCGTCATAATGGAAGATTCAGCGCTTAAGTTCTCATCCAGAAAGCGCTCGTAATGGCCCAGGTCCAAATCGCACTCCGCCCCGTCGTCGGTCACGAACACTTCCCCGTGTTCAGCGGGGTTCAAAGTGCCGGCGTCCACGTTAATGTACTGGTCAAACTTCTGCATATTGACGGCCAGCCCCCTTTCCTTCAAGGTGTTGCCGATAGAAGCCGCCGTTATCCCTTTGCCCAGGCCGGACAGGACGCCGCCCGTGACAAAGATATACTTCGGCCGCTTATTCCCGGCTACCACGGGAGAAGCCATCCCCTTCAGGAACCACCGTTACCTTAATAGTCGTTTCCGCGTCTTCCATCAGCGTCACCGCCGCGTCGTAGCTGCCGGCTGCCTTTATGGGCCGGCCCAGCTCAATATCCTTAGCTTTTACTTCCAGGCCGGCCTGCCGGTTCAGCTCCTGTGCTATCCGCGCCGGCCCCACGCTGCCGTACAACTCCTCGCCCTCGCCCTCTTTAGTCTTGGCGGAGATGACCAGCTCCGTACCCGTCAGGTTTTCCGCCTTCTCCCGTGCCCGTTCCAGCTTCTCCTTCCCCTTGTTTTCTTCAGCCGTTTTTCTGGCTGACGCCTGGCGGCCGGCCGGCGCTTCCGCCAAGGCCGCTTTACCCTGCTCAAACAGAAAATTGCGGGCGTAGCCCTCGGACACGTCCACCACCTGGCCGGCCTCCCCCAAGTTCTCAATATCCTCCAGCAATACTACGGAAACCCTGTCTTTCATGCCTTCTTATTCATCTTTCTCTTTAATCAATTTGTCCAGCTCCTCCAGTGCCCGCTGCAACTGCTCATCCTCCTCCGTTTCCCTGTCCTGCTCCACCTTGACAGTGGGTTCAATGCCTTCGTCGCTGATAGAGCGACCGCCGGGCGTGTACCATTTGGCCACTGTCACCCGCAGGCTAGACCCGTCGGACAGCTTCACAAATTCCTGCACCGACCCCTTGCCGAATGTCTGCGTGCCCACTGTGGGCACGTCCCTTTGGTCCTGCAAAGCGCCAGCCAGAATTTCCGAGGCGGAAGCGGAACCTCCGTCCACCAGCACCACCGTTGGCACCTCCAGCAGCAGGGCGTTGCCTTCGGCTTTGTATTCCCTGATTTTCTCTCCTCTCTCCGCCACTACCAGCGTACCGCTCGGCAGGAAACGCGAGGCGATAGTCACGGCCGAATCCAGAAAACCGCCGGGATTGCCGCGTACGTCAATCAGTACGCCCTTGACACCTTGCTCTCTAACGTCTTTAGCGGCGGCGGTGAAGCTGTCAGCCGTGTCTTCGTTAAAGTTGGTTACCTTAATCCTGGCCATACCGTCTTCCATCTCCACCCGCACGCTTTCTATGTGAATATTGTCGCGCACAATTTCTATATCCTCCGTATCGGATGAACCTTGATGCAGCACGGTCAACACTACCGGCTCTCCTTTAGGACCGCGTATCTTGCGCACCACATCGTCAATGAAGGTGTCGGAACTGATGTTTTCACCGTCCACGGCCACAATAACGTCGCCTTCGCGTACGCCCGCTTGTTCGGCCGGGGATCCGGACAGGGGAGCAATAACCGTAACCAGTCCCTTACGCACGCCTATTTCTATGCCCACCCCGTAAAAGCTGCCTGCGATGTTCTCTTCAAACTGCCGTGTTTTGGCCGGCGGAGCAAAAACGGTGTAAGGATCGCCGGCGGCTTTCACCATGCCCTCCACGGCACCGTAGAACAGCTTTTCATCTTCCAGGCCGTTGATAAAACTGTCATGCAGCTTATCCCAGGCCTCCCAGAAAGTGGGAAAGATAAGCTGGCGCTGGCCGTCTTTCACGGCCACAAACCTTAAAGCGGAGTACTTGAGCTCGCCGGCGGGGAAAACGTAACGGCCGATAAACAAACCACCCGCGAAAAACAGAACCAGGGCCAGGATAAGAGCAAAACGGCGCGAGCGCTGCGGCAAAGCCACCGCCCTGGGCACATCGGGCGAGCGGGCGGCGTCCGGCTGGCCTGTATCCAAGTTATGAAGATCCATCAGTTCCAATACGATTATAAATCAAGTTTAATATGAAGTTCTTTTAACTGCGAGGGGCTGGCCGGCGCGGGCGAGTTCATCATAACATCCTGCGCCTGGCCGTTCTTGGGAAAGGCGTAAATATCCCGGATGTTTTCCAAGTTCCACAATACCATCAACAGGCGATCCACGCCCGGCGCGATGCCGCCGTGCGGCGGCGCCCCGTACTGAAAGGCGCGGATCATGCCGCCGAACTTTTCATCCACTTCCTGTTTTGAGTATCCTGCTATTTCAAAAGCTTTATACATAGTAGCCGGCTCGTGGTTCCTGATAGCTCCGGAACTAATTTCAAAACCGTTCAGCACCAAGTCGTATTGATATCCCAGGATATCCAGCGGGTTTTCTGCCTGTTCCAGCGCCTTTAGGCCTCCTTGCGGCATAGAAAACGGATTGTGGGAGAAATCCGTTTTTTTCTCCTGTTCATTCCATTCGTACATGGGAAAGTCTATCACCCAGCACCAGGCAGCCTGGGAGCTCTCTTTCAAACCCTGTTTGAGGGCTACCCGCTCTCTTACCCCTCCCAGCACCCGGCACACTACTTCCCACTTTCCCGCTCCGAAGAACACGCCGCCGCCCTTTTTCGTGTTTGTTTTTTTTATAATGTCCTCCGCCTGCTTTTTATCCATGTATTTCAAAATGGGAGAGACCGGCTCGTCTTTTACCATAATATACGCCAGGCCGCCCGCGCCCGCCGCTTTTGCTTCTTCAGTCAGCTCGTCAATTTCTTTGCGCGTAAATCGGGCCGCGCCGGGAACGGACAGTGTTTGCACCACGGCGCCAACCGAGACGGCTTGCT
>CAZLVG010000017.1:0-18310 GCA_964562905.1 uncultured Candidatus Saccharibacteria bacterium
TGGCGCGGCGCGCGGGGTCCCCGCGCCCCGGAGCCACTGTGGCGCGGGGTGGGGGTGCATGGGCCGCGATAAGAGCCCGTCACAAGTATAGTGGCATGGCATAATGTTACCTGTATAGTTAACCGCTGCGGCTTTGCCCCCTGCCGGGGTTAGGCCGAAGCCTTGGCCTTAACTATCACTGGCCTTTTTCGGAAAATGATGAATTTGCTGCCGAAGAAATTAACGAACAGAATGATGCCGATCGCCAGCGCTTTGGCCGCGTTGTCCCGCTGGCCGCCGAAGAGCTCGGTCATGAGCGGCACCTTAAACACAAACAGGGAAACTAATAATTGATTGAGCATCCAGGAAAAAGTATTAAGGAGGAAGTAACCGGTCCATTGCCGCATGACTTGTTTGCTGGGATCGCGGAAAGTCCAGTATTTATTAAAGACGAAGTTACTCACGATAGCCAGCAATACGCTGATATTGTTGGCGATAATTATTTTCTGTCCGAACACCACGTAGTAAGCCGTAAACCCCAGCAGCCTGGTAATCACGTTGTACGTGGCGAAATCAACCATCGCGCCGATGGTACCGGTGATGGCGAATTTAATGAATTGTCGCGCCGTCCGGGGAATTACCATGTCTTACTTAATAACATTTTCCACCGCTCCCCACTGCGCTTCTCCGTGTTCCGGCAGCAGGATGGTAACCTCGTCCCCTTCTTCTGCCTTGTAAAAAGTGACGCTGGCCAGCAGCACACGGTAAGTTTTTTCTTCTGTCTGTATGCCGAAGTTGCTGTGCTCGTCCACCACTAGCTGTCCCACCGCCCGCCGTCTTTGGACCGGACTTATTTGTTTGTAGGTAAAAGCTCCGTCGGGACTGATGTTCAGTTTCAACACGTCACCCTCCACCAGTTTTGACTTGGAAGCGTAATTCGGCGGCACGGGATATTCCTGGCCGTCGTTGCCCTGCATGTTTTGTCCGTCAAATACTCCTTCAATTACCCTTTCTCCGGTTTCGGTTTTATCGCGTTCCGCCGCTTCCGCCCCGTCTCTGGCGGGGTCCTGTCCTGCCCCGTCACCGTCTAATTCCCGGCGTACATACTGGATATTTCGCTCCGCCTCGTCCAAGCGTTGTTTTATTAAGGCCAGAGCGCGTGGATCAATGTTCATAGAGTATGTTGTTTATATTAGTCTTAATAGTACAATGATGTGGTGTAAATAAAAAGTCTCGTGTGTATGGTTACCCCTTCCGATGATACTTCGCCGCCGCCGGCGCGCCGAGGACGCTGGCCGCGGATTTTAACTTTCCTTGATCTTGTTCACCTTAGCTCCGCTTCCGCGAGGGCGGCGGACAGTTTTCCATGCGCGCAGCGTGCTGTCTGCTTGAAAATCTTCCCGGGAGGTATCCCGCGGCGGGCGGTCTGTTTTTAAGGAAGAAAAAAGTTTTCCTGTGACACGCCGCGCGTCCCAGTGGCTATTGGCGCTGATAGTGGCCGCCGCCACCGCCGCGCGCTCCTACGGCCTGACCGCCCGCAGCTTGTGGTTTGACGAGGCTTTTTCCTGGCGCCTGATCGGCTTTCCCCTGGAAGAGATGCTGGCCCGGGCGGCAGCCGATGTTCATCCACCGCTGTACTACCTGTTGCTTAAAAACTGGGCTTTTGTGTTTGGCAGTACGCTGCTGTCGCTGCGCTCTTTTTCCGTGGTTATGGCCGGCGCCACGGTGGCGCTAGCTTACTTTTTTGTCAGGTACGCCACTTACTCCCGGCCGGCCGGCCTGACGGCGGCTCTGCTGTTGGCCGCCTCTGGCTGGCAAATTCAATACGCCCAGGAGGCGCGGATGTATACCCTAGGCACGGCCTTACTGCTGCTGTCATCTTGGCTGTTGTTGAAGGCGGTGCGTCGGGGTGAATGGTTTTACTGGCTGGCCTACGCGGCGGCGGCTTCCGCCATGATTTATGTTCATTATTTTGCTATGTTCTCTCTGGCCGCTCAAGCCGTCTTTGTGCTGGGATATTTGCTGGTCCACACCAAGGGCCGCGTGGGTGAAATATTAAGCTGGCGGCAAACCTGGCAGGCGGTCGTAGCCGCCCTGCTCATAGTTATTTTATACCTCCCCTGGCTGCCCGTCTTCTTGTCGCAAAACTCCCAGGTGCAGGAGGATTACTGGATTCCGGCTCTGGGAGGCTGGTCGGTGCCTGACACCTTCTATCGCATGTACCTGCCCACTGCCTCCATACCGGCGCACAGCGGTTGGGGCTGGTGGACGCTGGCCGTCTTGCCGCTGGCCGCTACCGTTCTGGGCTGGGCCTGGCTGGCTGGAAGGACCCGGCGGGAAGCCGACTGGCTGGTAGTGTTGGGCGGCGCGGTGCCGTTGGTACTGGCCATTAGTCTGTCTCTAGCCGGACAAAGCCTTTACCAGGATCGCTTCTTTATCTTTGCTCACGTGTTCGTGGTCATAGGCTTGGCTGTACTACTGTCCCGCCTGCGGCCGGCCTGGTTGAAACTGGCGGCCGTGATGTCGGCCGCGTTGCTGTTTGGCGCCGCCTCCTACAGTTTTTGGCTGGAGCTTAACGTGGCAGGCAGTCCCGGAGCGCGGGCGGCGGCGGAGTATGTGTTCAGCCGCCGGCAAGCGCCCCCGCCGGTGGTAGTTAACTCACCCTTCGTTTTTTTTGCTATAGACTATTACGCCCGGGAGCAGTTCAACGCCGACCCCCCCAGACTTTTTTCCGCTGCCGGCGAACTGTCGCACTTCGCCGGCGGCCCCATTTTAACCGAGGAAGATATAGTCGGGCCGGAAATATACCAGGCAGCCGCCGGCGATTTGTGGGTGGTGGATACCACTGGCTTCGGCGCCACTCGTCTTAACCCGCCAGCGCCGTGGCAGCCGGTTTCTTCCCGGGTGTTCCCGGAAGTATTTTCTTATCAGGGTAAAGTCCTGGTCACGCGTTATTCCCGCTGATCGTCTTTATCGTCCGCGGGTAGCTCGCTGGCCTGGTAATAAACGCGCCTGGGAATGCGCAAGTCAATGTGCCGCAGCGTATTTTTTTCCTGGTCGCTTATATTTTCCTCCAGTACCTGCCGCAGCACGCGCAATTGTTGCTGGGGAGAGCGGGTGGCGTCAAAGAGCACGCGCCAGTTATTGTCTAAGGTAAAATGCACTTCCCGGGCAGCCAGGGAGGGTATGCGTATTTCAGCTACCTCCCTGCCCGTGTAGTCCGGCAGGCCGCTTTGCGCCTCCTGCAAAAAGGAGACAAAAGAGTGGTCCAGCACCGGCGCGCCCAAAGTTACCTGGCTCCCTCTGTCGTTATTTTTTACGGTAGGCAACACCACCTCCGGCAGTTTGTCCAGGCTGGCGCGTTCATAGGCGGCGCCGTCGCTGTCCACGAAATAATATTCTCCGGCTGACCATAGCAGCAGCCGGGGGGTTTTTTCTTGGACGACAGCCTTAACTGTTCCCGGCAGTCGGCGCGTTATATGCACGGTGCGCACCTGGGGCAAAGACGATTTTATCTCCGCTTCCATAGCTTCGGTGGGAACAAAAAAGATACTGTGGGGTAAAAGGGCGTTTGCCAACGACTGATTGATTATTTGGCGAGCCTGGCGGGCCGTATGGTCTCTGGCTTCTACCACCGTTATAGCTTGCACGGTAAAGATATCGGTAAACAGGACTAGCCAGGCGAACAGGACCAAAGGTACGGCCACTATCAAAACCAACAGCGCTACTGACAGCCAGGGCAAGAGGCGCTGCCACAGCCATCTTAAATTCCTGCTTCTTAACCAACTTGCCGGCATAACACCAGTTTGACTTTATTATAGGCCGAAGTACAACTTTAAGTAGCGACTGTTCTTTTTCTCTCCTCGCCTCTCCTCGCCGGAGGACTTTTCACATGTCTGAAGTTTTGTTTGAACTGATCCGCTCTCTGCGCGGCCAGGGATACAGCCTGTATTGCGCGCTGCGGCAGACGCTTGGCACGCAGACGGCTCAAGCCTTCCGCACCTGGTGGAGCCTTATTCCCCGGCGCGCGCGCCGTAAAATAAAGGACGCCTGGCGTTATCACACCGGAACCGACCACCACACTGCTTACCGCATGTTTTTGAGCCTGCAGGATGTAGGCACCATCAGCTCCGCCGACTTTGACTCCTGGTGGCAGCTGATTCCCGAGGTCTCTCGCGGCAGAATTCTGCTGTGCTGGTGGTTTTTTCTTAAACAGGGCTGCCACGCCGTTCATGTCACCAGGGTGAGGGGCACTTCCGAAGCAGTTATTAGCGTGCGCTTGACTCCAGGCGAGCCTCTTGTCATGTATTAATAGCCGTCACCCGCTGGCGGTTTTTTCTATCTGATTGAAAGGCAAATATTGATGTAGTACTTCGGGAATAGCCACCGACCCGTCCGTCCGCTGGTTATTTTCCACTAAGGCAATTAGTGTTCGCCCTACCGCCACGGCGGTGCCGTTAAGCATGTGAGCTTTTTTAACGGTGCCGTCTTTATCCCTTACTCTGATGTTGAGCCGGCGCGCCTGGTAATCCGCGGCGTTGCTGGTAGAGTGTGTTTCCCGGAACCTGCCTTCACTCGGCAGCCAGGTTTCAATGTCGTAGGTTTTGGTGAAGGGAACGCCCAAATCACCCGCCGCCAGCTTTACGACCCGGTAAGGTAGCCGCAGACGGTCCATTAACCGCCGCTGTTGCCGCAGCAGGAATTCGTGCTCGTCCCGGGACTGCCGCGGCAGACAAAAGCTGAACATTTCTACCTTGTTGAACTGGTGTACCCGCAGGATACCCTTCACGTCCCGGCCGTGGCTGCCGGCTTCCCGCCGGAAACAGGTGGAGTAAGCCGCGTAGCGCCGCGGCAGGGGCGGCGTTAGGATCTCGTCCATGTGCATGGCGCCGAGGGACTGCTCGCTGGTTCCTACCAGGTACAAGCTGTCCTGGGTGCGGTAAACTTCATCTCCTTCGTGGTCCAGGTACCCCATACCGGCCATGGCTTTTTCCTTGATCAGTACCGGCGGTATGACTGCTTCGAAGCCGGCAGAGACAAGGCTATCCACCGCGTAAGAGATCAAGCCTAACTCCAGGCGGGCCAGTTGCCGTTTAAGATAAGCAAAGCGATTACCAGAAACCTTGGCGGCCCGTTCCATGTCAACGCAATCAGGCAACAACTCCAGGTAATTTTTGGCGGGAAAACCGAAGGCGGGCGGTTTGGCTTCACTGGTGGCTATAACCACGGCTTCCTTCTCTCCTCCGTCGGGCACGTCGTCTTCCACCAAGTTAGGCAGCGCCCGCCAGTATCGCTCGCGCTGCCGGGCGGCGGCGGCCAGCTCCTCCTCCGTTCTTTTGAGCCGACTGGCCGTCTGTTTGGCCTCATTGATTATCCGCTCTCTTTCTCCCTTTCGCGCGGAAGCTACGCGTTCGCTGATTTCGTGCTGCCGCCTCCTTAGCTTTTCCACCTGCTCGTTGAGGCCGCGCCATTTTACGTCCGCCTGGAACAGTTTTTTTACTTCTTTTCTGTTGACGCCGCGCCGTGACAGGTTAGCGGCTACGGCCTCCTGATTCTCGCGGACTTTGGCTATGTCAATCATATACAGATATCACATTGTGTCATGCCGCTCTTCACGGGCGGCGGGGGGTAGTAGGGGGTGCAGGGCCGTGATAAGGACCCGTTATAAGTGTAGCGGCATGGCATAATGTTACCTCTATAGTTCATTCCGGCCGCAGTAAGGGAAAGGCCATGGTTTCTCTTACGCTGGGGGCGTCGGTCAGCACAGTCAGCAGCCTGTCTATGCCCAAGCCCCAGCCAGCTGCCGGGGGCAGGCCGTACTCCATGGCCCGCAGATAATCTTCGTCAGTTTCATTTTGCTCTTTGTCCCCGCGCTGACGGTCTTGCCAGGCGGCTTCAAAGCGCCGCCGCTGCTCCACGGGGTCATTTAGTTCCGTGTAAGCGTTAATCAGTTCCTTACCTCTCACTATTAGCTGGAATTTTTCCGCCACCGCGGGATTAGGCACGCTGCTTTTGGCCAGCGGCGCCATCTCCGAGGGGAAATCATAAACCATGGTGGGTTGTACAAGTTTGGGCCTGACCAACTTCTTAAATAGCTCATCAACCAGCTTGGGATAGACGCGAACTTCAGGAAACTCCAAGCCCTTGTTGGCAAGAATAGTAGCATAAACAGCCGGATCTTTTTCCGTGAGTACGTCAGTATCGATTTCTTGCCGCAGCAGATCCCGGTACTTGGCTCGTTGCCAGAAAGGGGCGAAAGATATTACCTGGCCGTTTTTTGTTTTTACTTCTTCTTTGCCGGTGAGATCTTTTACCAGCGCGCTTATTATCTCTTCCGTCATCTCCATCAGGTCTTCGTAGTCGGCGTAAGCCCAATACAGCTCGCACATGGTGAATTCCGGATTGTGATCCCTGTCTATGCCTTCGTTGCGGAAATTGCGTCCGATTTCAAAGATTTTCTCAAAACCACCCACCAGCAGCCGTTTCAGGTAAAGCTCCGGCGCTATTCTCAAATAAAGGTCGGTGTCCAGCGCGTGATGATGCGTGACAAAAGGTACGGCCATGGCCCCGCCCGCCCGTGGTTGCAGTATAGGGGTTTCCACTTCCTGAAACCCTCTTGATTTCAGTTTTCCTCGCAGCCAGTCCAGCAGGCGGGTGCGCAGCAGCAACAGACGCTTGGCCTCACTGTTCAGCAAAAGGTCTACTTCCCGCTGCCGGTAACGCGTTTCTTTGTCCTTTAACCCCTGCCAGCTGCCTGGCAGCGCGCGGATGCTCTTGGCCAACATGTGCGCCTGCCGCACTTGTAAAGATTGGCTGCCTCCTTTGGTGACCACGGGTACGCCTGCGGCTTGGATGAAATCACCCGCGTCTAACCAGTCCAATCTCTTCCATGTCTCTTCCGGCACCGCGTCTTTGGCAATCTGCAATTGCACTGACCCGGAGGCGTCAACCAGGTCTACAAACACTACTCCGCCGTGGCGCCTCCATCCTGAAATACGTCCTGCTAGCACCACGGGCGCAGTCTCGTTTTTTATACGCTGAAAGTCGTTTAGAAACTCAATCGCGGTATGAGTGCGCCTGGCTTCGGCGGGATACGGCACGCGGCCCGCTTTGATCATGTCCTGGCGCTTGCGCAAGCGGACTTTTCTTATCTCCTCTAGCCTTTCTTCAGCCATGATTAAAAAGTTACTGTAAAATCGTGCTGGGGGCAAATGGCCGGCGTTGCAGGCGTCCGCCAGTATTTTTCCTTGGGCGGGGAGAGTGGCGCCATGTCTGCGCCGGCGGGCTCGCCATGACGCGCGGGTTTGGCTGGGACGACCCGCCCCGTGGCGGCGTAAAGCCGCGCGGCGGCCACGCCGCTTTACGCGAAGCTTTACGGGGGCTTGCCCTGTGGCGAAGCTTTACGGGGGCCGCTCAAAGCTAAACCACGGGTTTATGTTTTGGAGCTTCTCTGCCGGATCCGGATAAGGATTTATTTAACCTCAATAATTGTGCACTCCTTGTTGCCGGCCGGTGTGGGTATGGTTACTGTTTCATTCGTAGTTTTGCCTAACAGAGCCTGTCCCACCGGAGACTCGTTGCTTATTTTGTGTTGTAAGGGGTTAGACTCGTTGGAACCCACGATGCGGTAGATAATCTCTTTACCATCATACTTCAGCCGTACGGTGTTGCCCACGCTTACTTTGTCGGTCGGCGCCCAAGTTACCACTTGGGCATTTTTGATAGAGGACTCGATTTTGGCAATCTGCTCCTCTATGCGCCGCTGCTCTTCCTTAGCGTTTACGTATTCGGCGTTCTCTGACAGGTCGCCTTGCTCCTTAGCCGTGTGGATGGCTTCCGCGATCTCGCGGCGCCGCACCGTCTTGAGCTCGTTTAGCTTTTCTTTAAGTTCGACCAACCCTTCTCTGGTAAGGTAAGTGGTTTTCATGCGTATTTTGTTAATTTGTAAATTTATGGAAAATAAGTGTATACAGGCGCCACTCCCAGGTCAAGAGATTTTTATTAGCAATTTGTCATTTTTTTTTGACACATTAGTTAGTGCCGGTTGTCGGCCCACCACCGCCAAATTTCTTCCGCCACGGGCACGGCGTGGGAGTCTCCTTCCCCACCTTTTTCTAGCAGGACGGTGATGACCAGTTCCGGCTGCTGGTAGGGTCCGAAACTGGTAAACCAGGCGTGCGTTTCCGCCTCATTGCCCGTCTGCGCGGTGCCTGTCTTACCGGCTAGGTCTATCGGCAGATTTTTTAAACTGCGGGCCGATCCCTCCAGTACAGCCGCGCGCATACCCTCGCGCACCATAGCCAGGTGCTGCGCCTGGATGGGCAGGCGCTGGCCATGAGGCTGGCTTTGGTCTTGCAGCAGTCGGGGCTCAAACACGACCCCGCCGTTAGTTATAGCGGCGGTAGCCGTGGCCACCTGTAATGGCGTTACCAGCACGTAGCCTTGGCCGATAGCCAGGTGGTAAGTGTCGCCTATATACCAGCGCTCTCCTTTGTTTTTTTCTTTCCACGGCGGAACGGGAATAAGGCCCGTTGCCTCTCCCGGCAGATCAATGCCGGTTTTTTCCCCCCAGGAAAACTGCTTCAGCCAGTCCACTGTCTTATCCGCTCCCATGCCTGCCCTTGTTTCATCTCCGCCTGTCAGCAGGTAGAAAAAGGTGTTGACAGATTCGGCTATGGCTTTTTTTACATCCGTCGGCCCATGCCCGCCGGTTTTCCAGTCAGGAAAAAACCACTGGCCCCTCTTTATCCCGCCGGTGGATAAGAACGTTGTTTGAGGGCTAATGGCGCCTTCTTGTAAGCCGGCTGCCGCCAATAACGGCTTGATGATAGATCCTGGCGGATAGGTGCCGCTGACAGCTCGATTGAACAAGGGGCTGGTTTCCTGCCGCAGGTAGCTGTTGGCGCTGGCTCGCTGCGGCGGTTGCGAGAAAACGTTAGCGTCAAAAGCGGGATAGCTGACCAGCGCTCTCACCTTTCCCGACCCGGGCTCTAGCGCGACCACGGCGGCGGCCAAAGGCTTATCGGCCCGGGGCCGGCCGGAGTTCTTATCCAACTCTACTAGCAGTTGGTAGATAAAGCGCTGCAGCTCTCCATCAACAGTCAGGTGCAAGTCATCGCCAGCCTGGGGCGGATCCACCTTCACTTTCCGGCGCGGCTGTCCCGACGCGTCCACTTCCGTATAGGAAGCGCCGTGGCGGCCACGCAGTTTAGCGTCATATTGTTTCTCTATACCTGACTTGCCGGTGAAATCATTTAACAAAAGCTCGCTTCGGCTGGCTACCTCCTCTTCACTGGCCAGGCCGGTATAGCCCAACAGGTGCGATAGGGGTTTCGGATAGAGATAATTACGTACTGATGACGACCTTAGCATTACGCCCCCGGGCAGCTGGTTAAGTATGCTTTTGACGGTGATAACTTGGTCGTGCTCCAGGGCCGGAGCCAGCATCGTTACCCGCTGGTGGTCGCGGGCGGCAGTAAGCGCGCCCCGCAACTGCTTCGAAGTAATGCCGGCGGCGCCGGGCAGCAGATCAAACAGCGGCGCCTCATTTTCTTTGCTGGGCAGCAGTACCGGGTCCAATACCAGATCGGTGCTGGCTACGTTATCCAGGAGCTGCTCTCCCCGGCTGTCATATATAATTCCCCGGGGCGCGGGCAGGGGCAGTACCGCCACCCTGTTTTCCTCCGCCTCCACCTGCCAGTGACGGCCTTGTACTATTTGCAGCTGGAAACTGCGGGCGACGATCAGCCCCATGACAACTACCAGCAGCCATGACAAAAAGCCAAACCGCCGTCGGCGTGGCCGAGGCGCCGGGACGGTGCTTTTTACTACAGTTTCCCCCTCCGAATCTACCATGACTTGTTATGGTAGACCAGGATGGCGGCTGTGTAAACAATCATGGAGTTTACGCCGACCGTAGCTGCCGCTTCCGTCCACGGCACCGAGGCGGCTTGCCGCAGGCCGGTCAGAAACTGTCCGGAGAGGCTTAGAGTAGCGGCGGTGAAGGGCAAGAACAGCGCCAACAGCTGGGCCGCCGCCGCGGCTGTGACTAGCAACAGAAAAGTGATGGACAAATCCACTTCAATGTTTCCGCTAGCCTTTTTAATCAGCCAAGGAACAAGCACGAAGACAGCGGCTGCGCCTAATGGTAAAACAGAAAAAAGTTCCGCCGCCGCCGCCGCGGGCAGCAGGTAACGGCCGGGCCGGTCTATAGTATGAACCAAGACGCCCGTCAACAGCAGCCCCGGCGCCGCCCACTTTAAGCTGCCCAAGGCAAAACTGGCCATGGCCAGGACAGCAACATATATTATCTCTTTGCTGTTCACCGCACCGTTAGTATGGTTACGGCGTCAAGCCGGCTGGCATCGTAAGGCACCCGTAGCCTGGCCTGGTAGTACGGTTCATGCGGCTCGTCTGCTAGTATTGTTTCAATACTGCCGATTACTAGACCAGCCGGCACCGTTTGTCCTTGTTGGATGGTTACTACTTCCTGTCCTTCTTTTATAGGTATATCTCGGGGAAGGTTGACCAATTCAACGCCGGTGTATGTTCTTCCCTGGACCAGCGCCCGGCCGATCAGGCCTTCGTCCATCACTTCGGCCGGCAAACTGGTACTGGGATGATACAGCAGCTGCAAGACCGATGTTCTTTCGTGCAATTCCGTGATGAATCCAACCAGTACCGATCCCCTGATAACGGCCGGTGCGCCCAGGTTAACGCCGTCCCGCGCTCCGCGGTTCAGAAGGTAGTGGGTTTGCCAGGCATCCAGCGGCCGGGCTGATACGTGAGCCTTAAGGTGATGAAAATCAGACACGGAGGGAGTGGCCAGCTGTCTTTTAAGCCGTCGGTAGTCCTCCTGCTGGGCTTTCAAGCGCGTGTTTTCCGCGGTCAGGCGCGCCAGTTGCTCCGACACATTGTTCGGCACAGCCAGAGGACCCACCTTAAACCAGTCGGCCAGGGTGGCCGTCCATACTCGCCAGAGCTGTCCGCGGACGGCGTGCAGCAGGGGGGTTTGTAACAGTAGTCCGGCCGCCACTAATGCCGCCAGCAGTGACAAGGCGTACTTGCTTCGCCGGGTCATTACTTAAACCGTCTGTCGTGGACACTGGGCAGCAGCATCTCGGCCACCGCTTCTAGGTCTTCCAGAACAATGCCGGTACCCCGCACCACCGCCGTTAGCGGGTCGTCCGCCATCCATGTTTTAATTCCCGTGGAGTCCTTTATTATCCGGTCCATTCCCCTGATAAGGCTTCCCCCGCCGGCCAGCATAATGCCTTGTTCAATGATGTCGGAAATAAGCTCCGGCGGAGTTTCTTCCACCGTGTTTTTCACGTTTTCCACTATCGTATTGATGGAGCGGGCCAGGGTTTGCCTTACCTGCGTATCGCTAATCATAACTTCCTTGGGCAGACCTGTTACCAAGTCCCTTCCTCTAAGAGGTGTTTCCAGGGGCTGGGCCAGCTCGCCGGCTGAACCAACGCGTATTTTGATTTCTTCTGCCGTTCGCTCCCCCACGGCCATGTTAAAGCTGTCGCGGGCGTATCGTACTATATTGTTGTTCATCTCGTCCCCGGCTATCCGCAAAGTTTTATTAGCCACTATGCCTCCCAGTGAGATAACGGCTATTTCCGTCGTACCCCCGCCAATATCCACGATCATGTTACCGGTTGCTTCGTGCACCGGCATGCGCATGCCAATGGCGGCGGCCATGGCTTCTTCTATCAGAAATACGTTGCGGGCGCCGGCCCGCAGGCTGGCCTCTTCCACCGCGCGACGCTCCACCTCGGTGACTGAAGAGGGAATACCTATAACAATACGGGGACGGGGCAGCAGATAAAAACCTTCTTGATGTACTTTTTGGATGAAATAACGCAGCATTTGTTCTGTTACTTCAAAATCGGAGATGACGCCGTCCTTCAGCGGGCGTACGGCCACTATGTGAGCCGGCGTTTTACCTACCATGCGCTGCGCCCCTTTGCCTATAGCCAGCACGTCGTTCGTTTTTTTGTTCAGGGCCACCACGGAAGGCTCGTTGATGACTATCCCGCGTCCCCGGACGTACACCAGCGTGTTGGCGGTCCCCAAATCTATGCCGATATCCTGGGAAAAAGCCCCGAACAGCTTGTCAGTCAGCTTCATGATCGCAAGTATTTTTCCAGCGTTATCACTTGGGCTTCGCTGGCGCCGCGGCTTTTGACTTCTACCGCCGAGCCAGTTTTTAGCGACACTACCAGCCGTTGCGGTATGCCTATTAGGTCGGCTTGAGCCAGTTTTTCCCCCGCCGACACCTCGTCTCTGTCATCGTATAAAACGTCTCTGCCGGCTGCGGTCAGCTTGCCGTACACTTCTTCCGCCCGGCGTTTTACCTCCGCGTTTTCACTGTTGAGGGCTGTTAGGTGTACGGCATAAGGAGCAGCCGCGGCTGGCCAGACAATGCCGCGGTCATCGTGGAATTTTTCCACCAGCACTCCCATTACCCGGGTGGTGCCCAGGCCGTAAGAGCCCATATACACCGGCACGCTGCGGCCCGCGCTGTCAGTCAGGTAGTAGTCAAAAGCCTGGGAGTATTTTGTTCCCAGCGGGAAAATGTTGCCTACCTCCGCCGCCCGGTAGGGCTTATACTTATCTCTCACCTCTGTCGGCGCCACTTCATCGTTATAGTGCGTGTCGTTTTCCTCGTCGTAATACACCTTGTCCTCGCCCGTCTCACAAGCCGTGTCAAATTCATGCGTGTACTGTTCAGTGAACGTGCCGCCGCCCGCCAGTACTAGATGAGTGTCGCTGCCCAGGCCCAGGCGGTCAAAGACCAGACGGTATGCCCGTTTTACCCGTTCGTAGAAGTCCCGGAAATCATTTTCGTCGGCGTGGAAGCTGTACATGTCCTTCATTCTGAACTCCCTGCCTCTCATCAGGCCCGATTTGGGCCGCGGCTCATTGCGGAATTTGGTCTGTATTTGGTAGACGGCGCAAGGCAGGTCCGCGCGTCCGGGGCGCAGCCGCTTTACTATAGGCGTGATGATCTCTTCGTGCGTGGAGTTGAGCACGTAACTGGCGTCGTTTATCTCCCGAGACAGTTCATTGCCTCCCCTGGCCTCAAACAGTATGTCCAGGCTGTCCAAGCGCTCTGTCTGCCGCCACAGGGCCCGGGGCGCCAGGGACGGCATCAGCATTTCTGCCCCCAGTTTGTCCATTTCTTCGCGGACGATGTTTTCAATACTGGTCAGGACTTTCAATCCCAACGGCAGCATGGTATACACTCCGGCCATGGTCTGATGCACGAAGCCGGCTTTTTGCAGCAGGGTCGCGTTTACGGAATCATACTGTTTAGCTTCCTTGGCGGTTGACAATAGCAGCTTGGAAAGTCTCATAAAAGCTGGCTTAGAAGAATCGATCAATGTCTTTAAAAGTAATAAGTATCATCAGCAATATCAGCAGCGCAAAACCGGTCAGGTGAGTCAAGTGCTCCACTTTAGCCGGCATCCGCCGTCCTATCACGCCCTCCAGAGCCGTGAACAGCACTCTTCCTCCGTCCAAAGCGGGAAAGGGCAGTATGTTTATCAGAGCCAGATTAAGGCTGATAAGGGCCGCGAACTCCAGTACGTAACTTAAGCCTAAGCTAGTTACCTCGTTGGTGTAAACGGCTATTCCCACCGGTCCCGTTAAGACATCGCCAGCCGTTCCTTGACTGGCCAGACGCCGCAGCAGCTGCCACAACTGCTCCATAATAGCCGCTAGCATTTGCCCCGTGCGGGCCACTCCCGCTACCGGTGTTTTCCACCAGGCCGTTTTCTCCAGTCCTGTTTCCCGCAGCAATATCCCCAACGCTCCTTCTTCCGGCGGAGGGTCTCGGCGCGGGACGGCGGTAATGGTCTGGTGCACTCCCCGCCTTTCTACTTCCAGCGACACGGACTGGCTGGCCTGGCGCGCTACGACGTCCTGGATCTGCTTGATGTCAGGATCGCGTGTCCCGTTAATAGCCACCACCCGGTCCAGGGGCTCTATTCCGGCTCGGGCGGCCGGCGAGTCCGGCACCACGCGGATAATAAATGACTTTATGTCCCTCACTCCGTCCCTGTTTTGGTCCGTGACCGCTACCGGCCTGCCTACGCCCGCCTGAATACTCAACAGTACGGCGGCCAGTACCACGTTCATCAGTACGCCGGCCGACAGGATGAGTATCCGCCAGGGAATGGATTTATTAGCGAAGTTGGTGGGCGAGTCGCTGGGGTCGTTCATGTCCTCTCCTTTAATCTTCACGTAACCGCCGATAGGAAGCAGGTTGAGTGAAAAACGCGTACCGCCGCGCACCCAGGAGAACAGGCGCGGAGGAAAACCAAAGGCGAATTCTTCCACGCTGCAGCCCGCCTTTTTAGCCGCTACCAAGTGTCCTAGCTCGTGCGCTAAAATAAGCACCAGTAACAGCGCCGTAAACACCACGACAGTCAGCCAAATCATACCTTTTCAGCTTAAGGCTTAATGGTGCGCCTGGCCAGGCTTTTCCCGTTTAAACTGTCTTGATGTCTTCTTCCTTACGGGCGGCCAGCCGCTCTATTTCCTCATTGGCGTTATTGATCAGGTCATCCAGCTTGCCTCTGCCGTCGTAGAAGTCATCTTCGGTGATGTCCCCCGCCTCTTTTTGTTCTTTGAGAAGCTTCAGCGCCTCGTCCCGGGCCTGCCGCAGCCGCACCCGGGCCTCTTCCACTTTCTTGTGCAGCAGTTTTAGGGTTTGCCCCCGAACTTCCTCCGTCAGCGAAGGAAAGACCAGGCGGATAACCTGTTCATCCCGGCTAGGCAGGGCCCCCAGGGCCGCTTCTGTCAGTGCCTTTTCTATGGAAGGAGCCGCCTGCTGGTCCCAGGGAGAAATACCTAAAGTTCTGGCGTCCAGGCTGTTGATGGAAGCCAATCCGTTCAAAGGCGTGCGCACTCCATAATGCTCCACTGGAATACGCTCCACCATGTCTGGCTTAACCCGGCCAGTCCTTATCCCGGCAATTTCAGCGGTAAACCACTCCTTTATCTCTTCTTGGTTTTGGTTGAAAATATCGTGAATTTCCTGCCGGGCCATACTGTTTCCATTATGCCGCATCTTCCGGCAGCGAGGCAAGTAAAACCTCCCGGGCCAGTTTCTCGTTGCCGCGCGCGCTTTTTATTCGGTAATAATCACGCAGGCGCGTAAAGGCCAGTTTCAGCTCCGGAGTAGGGCCGCGGGTGGCCAGCTGCTTGGACAGCCTTCCGGCTATCTTCTCTATTTCATCCCCTGCCTTCCGCTGCGGCGGAACTGGCTCCATTTGCACCTGCACGCAGCGCGAGCGGACGGTAGCGGGCAGGCGCGCCGGGTTGATGGTCATAAGCAGATAGCGAGTGGTGTTAGTATTCTCTTCCAGTGATTTCAACAAGGCGTTGGCAGCCGGACGGCTAAGCTTCTCCGCTTGGTGAATGATTAGCACCCGGCGTTTTGAAAATGACGTGCGCGCCCCTGCCGACAGCAGCTGTCTAACCTGCTTGACGGACACCGTGGCTCCCTCACTTTGCAGCCACACTGTTTCAGTGTGCTTGTCTGCCGTAACGTCTTTCGCTTTCGCTTCCAGGCTGTCAGTAGCGGGTCCCGTCAGCAGTACTGGAGCCTCCGCCCGCGCTGACCGCAGCCAGTTGCTTAAGTAATCCCCCACGGCTTGGCCGCTGGCTGTTTTTTGCTCCTTCATCCCTTCTTGGCCAGGTAGTATAAGCACGGTGGAGCAACAAACAGAGAAGAATAAGTGCCGAGGATAGTGCCAGCCGCCAAAGCTACAATAAACCACCTGATACTGGGACCACCCAGCAACAGCAGCGCGCCCAACACCAGTAGGGTGGTAAAGGAAGTGTTAAGGGAACGGGTCAGGCTTTTCTTTACCGCTTCGTCAAGCGCGTCCAGCAGCGTGCCCCGGCGCGTGGTCAGCCATTGCGAGCGCAGCCGGTTAAAAATGACAATGGTGTCGTTAACGGAATATCCCAGGATGGCCAGCATGGCCGTTACGAACAAGGTATCCACGGTTACGCCCAGCCAAGCTCCCAGGACGGCGAACAAGGCCAGCACTGCCAACAGGTCGTGCACCAAGGCGTAAATAGCCGCCACACCGAATTTCCAGGCCGAGATCAGGCCGGCCGTATGGCGGAAAGTGTAAGCCAGATAGACCACTAGCACGGCCAGGACAACGGTTACGGCCACTATCGCTTTCTGGCGCAGCTCCGCGCCGATGGTGGGTCCGATTGATTCATAACGCAACTCTTCCTTGAACACCCCCTGATCGTTAAGAGATTGGACTGCTTCCTGGTGTTGTTTTTGCGACAAGGGCTCGGTCCTGATCAAAAGCCGGCTATCTCCGGCCGACTGCGCGGAAGCTTCCAGGTCCATTTTTTCCCGCAGCAGCCGGCTCGCTTCTTCCGGACTGACTTCCCGGGCGGTTTCTATTTCCATAAGCGATCCTCCCGTAAAGTCTATGCCGGGCACCGGCCGCAGGACGGCCGTGGCCAGTACACTGACCGTGATGGTGGCCAGCGATATGGCCAGCATTTTTTTAGGGCGGATTATCATGACGGCGACCCTTTAACCTTTTTCGCTGCCAGCAGAAAGGGGCGTCGCGTCCATTTTGGCGACAACGATAAAAACAAGAAAGTACGCGTTACGGTAATAGCCGTGAACATGGACAGGATTATTCCCAAAGCGAAAGTTAGCGCAAAGCCGCGGATGATGGAGGTGCCGAAGCCGTATAAAACCAACGCCGTCAGCAAACTGGAGACATTAGAGGCCTTGATGGTGTCCCACGCTTCCTGAAAGCCGTTCTGCAGGGAATACGGCAGGCTGCGCTGTGCTCTCAAGTTTTCCCGCAGCCTCTCAAAGATCAGCACGTTGGCGTCCACCGCCAAGCCTACTGTCAGAATAAATCCGGCCACGCCGGCCAGCGTCAAGGTTACGGGTACCAGCTTGACCAGCGCCAGGAAGAAGACGGCGTAAAGAGTCAGCGCCACGGCCGCAACTAGCCCCGGCAGCCGGTAGAACAAAATCATCCACGCTATTACCAGCGCCAGGCCGGCTATCCCCGCCCGCACGCTTTGCTGTACCGACAGCCTGCCTAAGCTGGGCCCTACCGTCTGCCGCCCGATCAGCTCTACAGGCACGGGCAGAGCGTCGGCGTTGAGATCTTGGGCCAGTTGTTTGGCTTCGGCCAGGTCAAATCCCCCGGAGATAACCGCCTGGCCGTTGGTAATTTCCGACTGCACCACGGGCGCGGAAATAGGAACTCCGTCCAGGTAAATAGCCAGGCGTTTGCCGATATTTTCCTTAGTCAGTTCGGCGAATAATTCCGCCCCCTCACGGTTGAATTCTAGGTTAATTTGCGGCTGACCCAGAGCCTGGTCGAAAGTTACTGACGCTCGCTCCAGGTGCTTTCCCGTCAGTGAGGCGCGTTCAAAGATAGGCCCCGGCACGCTTTCCGGGTCGTCAATGTTAAACTGCTGGATTGCTTCTTCCTCCACCACCTCGCGGCGGAAGTCCAGCTGGGGCGTTTTGCCGATAAGCTTGATGGCCTGGTCAGGATCGTGCACGCCGGCCAGCTCCACGATGATGCGCCTTTCCTCGCCCACTTTATTGGTCTGCACTACCGGCTCGGACACGCCGAAGGCGTTGACCCGTCTTTCAATCACGTCGCGCACGCCGGCCAGGGCGCTGGGAGCGTCGTCGGGCGACACGCCGGATAAGTCGGCCCGGTAGACCAGGTGCGAGCCGCCCTGCAAGTCCAAGCCTAATTTTACGTCAAGATTGCGGGTAAAACCGCCTATCTTTAGCGACGGATGCCCGGGCAGGTCAATCCACAAGGCTAACGCGGCCAATACTAAAATACCCGCCGCGTTGACTAGCAAATGCTTGGTTTGTTTCTCCATTGTTGTTGTTAAAGATAAAATGTCCGGTCGGGACAGACAAGGGGTAGCCCGTAATTCGTAATCCGTAACTCGTAATTCGTAATTCGTAAAGAACTTCCTTAATTCCCTGCTCTGGAAAGCTGCCGTGCAAACACCGTCATTTCAACTCCCGGTGTTAAACTCCCGGTGTTGTACTTTTATTTAGCTATATTGAGCCAAAATGGGAAAATGGCAATTTTTTACCAGCTTCTTACGCCCCGTGGCACTTCTTAAACTTCTTGCCGCTGCCGCAGGGACAGGGGTCGTTGCGGCCCACGTTTTTATGGGGATTGCGGATGGGCTGGCCCGCGGCCGCCGGCCGGACCGATTCCGGCCGCGGCGCCCCGGCTGCCGGCGCGGATGGCTGCGCCGGGTGAGTGTGCTGCTCCTGTCCGGC
>CAZLVG010000018.1:0-17531 GCA_964562905.1 uncultured Candidatus Saccharibacteria bacterium
TCATGAACTTTCTGCAACTCCGCCAGCCTGCGGTCTATCTTTCTTCTTAATTCAGCCGGGTTCAATGATTCGTACAACAAGCGCAGGTCCTCTTTTTCAGCGGCACTTAACCGGCCGGATTCCATCAGGCGCGCGTAGGGAGTTTGGGGCCGGTCGTACTTCTTCTTAATCTTTCCTTTGACTCTGGTTTTCTCCGCCAGCTTGATGACCGGCTGAAAGAAATTCTTGTACAGCCGCGGCTCATTCCGGTAGAGAGCAGACAGGATCTTTCTTTCCGCTTTGGTATCGTAGCGCGGATAGCCCACTGGCTGACGGATGTGAGTGGAATTCTTCTGCTCCACAAAACAGTTGTCGTTTTTCCGGTAGGGCCGGGAACGGGACAAGGCGATCTTTTCCTCCTCTCCGTACTGGAAGATGTGGTAGTTCATAATGTTGCCGCCGTTATCCGGGTGCATCTCCCGCCAGTTGAAGGGACAGCGTTCTCTGGTTTTATTGATAGCGGTTAGAGCTCTTTGTTGGCCCTTGCCCATCACCGCGTCACCTTCCCACCAGCCGGAGAAAATATCGGCTACAGACAGGGAATTGACGTATTCGCCGGCCACCGACGAGCCGCAGTTTTCCACAAAATCAATCTGCACCACTCCCGGCCGGGACCGGTCCAGCTCGGCGGCGGTTTTGACCGGCACTTCGTTTTTTAAAGGGAAAGTGTGGGGGGACCGGTAGCGGCGCTTCGTCTTTTCCACTTCTTTTTCATGAGCCAGTTTTTTGTCGATGGTGGAGGAGGTGATCCGCTTTAACTTGCCGGCCGTTTCCTCCGAGCACTTAAGCTCGCCCAGCCGCCGCGGGCGGTCGGTTTCCTCGCGCAAGGAAGTCTCCAGTCTTTGGCCGCAAGAGTAGTCAAAGATCCGCCACATTGTTACCAGGGCAGCTCTGGCCTGGCCGTCGTAATACTCCTTTCTTGGCTTGCGCTCCGCTTTGGTTTTTACCGTTACTTGGGAGCGGAACTTCTTAATGGCGTACTTGCGTTCTTCGCCGGTGTTGCGGCAGTACTCATCTAATATTTCGCCTTTCTCTTTTTTGCCTGCCTTTAAGTATCTTGGTCTTAATGTGTCCATATATTGTTGTTTAGAAGTTAAATTCATCATGATAGTTTGGCTTAAGGATATTAATTTATCCGGCCAAGACTATCATTTTTTCGGTGTCACGTTATATCATTTAACCAGTGGTGTTTCGGTGTCATATTAGGTGATTGAATGCGTCTATACGCAGAAATAAGCCCAGATGGTATAATTAAGAGATGCCAGAGGATCTTACCAATACTTCAACTGAGCCATCAAGACGATTTCCCTTAGGACGTGTTCTCAAAGCCATTGTTTGGCTTTTTCCGTCAATTATAGCTATAGGGGTGGCTGTCTTTTTTTATATCCAGTGGCAGAAGGCGCAGGAACAGGTTCAGCATCCGGCTGTATCTAGTGATATAGCAGAAGCTTCAAGGGAAGAAATCGAAGATGTGGTGGAGGAATTGTCAAAAGTTGTTTTACTGCCGGAGGGCGAGATGCCAACACTGTCGACTATTAAAGACAAAAGTTCTTTGACCGAAAACCAGGAGTTTTTTGTGGAGGCGGAAAACGGTGACTATGTGCTCGTCTACCAGCAGGCCAAAAAGGCGTTTCTGTATCGTCCCAGCACGCAGAAGCTGATTAACTTGGCGCCGATCAACATTGCTGACACTAATGCTGGCCAAGCCCAGCCAACTGTGGCTTCCGCCTCCGCTAAAGCTTCATCCTTCGTTAAAACTACGGACGACAAGTCGGCGGACAAGGCTGCTACCGACGATCCGTTACCTTCTCCCGAACTGGAATCTTTTACCGTTGAGCTGCGCAACGGCACGAGCAAACAGGGATTAACCTATGATTTTGAGCCAAAGCTACTAGAGGACTTTGAGAAGAAGGTGGAAGTCGTTGATCGTAATAACGCGGCCCAGGTTGATTATAAAGAGTCTGTGGTTGTAGCCGTAAATCTGACCAAGAAAGCACAAGCGCAGCAGGTGGCAAATGAGCTTAACCTAGCAGTAGCAGTGACGGATATGCCCGCAGGGGAATCAAAATCAGAAGCCGATGTGCTCATTATCTTGGGAGCAGATCAGCTGTAAATGCCATTTGATTATTTTATGCCCTCAGTGCTATAATAAGTACACTAAGTAAATAAGCTATTTTATGCCTGATGAATCTACGCCACCTCCCGTAATATCTTCCAAGAGTAAGCTCGGCGAGAAGAAAATGTGGAATATTCTCCTGATTGTGGCTGTTGTGGTCGCTATCGGCTTATTTGTCTGGGCCGAGAATAACCGACGCAACACTGCCCGCCAGTTGGCTGACACAGCCAGGCAACTAGAGGAAGTTCAGCAGTCGAGCCAGCAAAGCGGTGAACAGGAAGCCGATGAAGTATTAGAGAGGGTAAAGGATTTGATCAATATTTCACTTGACCCGCGCCCGACGGTCGCCAAAATTAACGACATTGATCGTCTCAAAGAGGCCAATGAATTTTTTGGTGTAGCCGAAAATGGAGATTATCTGATTTTGACCGGTAACCGTGCGATTCTTTATGACCCCGACCAGAACATTGTGCTCGACGTAGCGCCATTTAGGATTAACCGAGAGACTCCGTCTCCCTCGCCGGCATCCCGCAGCAACCAACAACCAACATCTAATACCACAGGTTCGGATACAAGCGACGAGTAACAAGCGAAATTCTAGCTTTGATCAGTCAAGCAATAAGACACAAGACACACCTTTTTTATAGTGTTTCAAACTGTCTCATTTTTGCCTCTTTTTACCCCGACCCACCTGCCTCAGCCCACTTCCGCAAACGCCCTATTAAAGTGTCTCAAAACCTCGCTACAATTTGGCTCTAGATCTATCTGCTCCGCCACCCAGGACGACAGTATCGGCGAGACACGGATGTATTTTGTTGTGTAAAGAAAAAAGAGCTAGTCAGGCCCTAGCTTGTTTTATGACCGCGTGGGTGCAAAATTATTCTTTGGTTTCGTAGTCATAGGGGTCGCGAGGACTGCGCACGTGCACAAAGGGATTCCCTTCTCCTTCGTAAAATCGAATAACTGCCAGCCCGATTATATTCCCTTCATGCTCAATCACCCACGGACTCTCGTCGCCTTCTACGCTTTCCACCTCTGCCGCTTCTCCGATGACTTTTCCTTCCTTTCTGCGGATCAAGCCATGGGTGAAGTGAAATTCTAACGCTTCGTACTGTGCTCGGTCAAAAGAGCGGAGACGAGCATAGAATTCCCCCGACGAAAGCCCTTTCCACCATCCAGTAAGGGGCAGGGGGCGATATGGGCTGTTGCGCTTCCATCTTAACCGATAACGCCCACTCATCAGGGCAATTGAAGTGTACAGTGCCTCATCACTACCAGGCGTTCTCAAGAAACCGAAACCGGCTTGTAGGTTCAATTCTTCGAACTGTCCCACCTCTGCCACTGGGCTGTTTTCACCGTGGATCTCGTAAAGATCGTGGGTGAATTCGATGCCTGGCGCGCTGTAAGCAGTATCTTGAAACCGCTTTAATTCGTTGGCAATCTCATCATCGCTCAATCCTCTCCACCACCCTGGTTGGGGAGGAGGGGGCTTCTTCTGTTGAGTCATGGCAAGTTCTCTGGCTGAATTGAAAGGAACAGGAAAGTGCAAACAATAAGTAACTACTATAGTGGTATGATGTCAAATTCCTGGTGATATTTGTTGTATAAGAAGCCTAGGTTCTGCTGCGGGCACGTCGCCAGCGGCCGCCGCGCCACGGCCCGTTTTAACTTAACGGCCGTCCGTGTTACACTTCTGCTACCATGGCAGGTTATGGTTTTGGCGGCTCCGTGCGCCGGTTTCGCCGCTTTATGCGGAAGGTGCCTACCTTGCGCCGGCTGTCCAGAAGGACAAGAAAAAAGGTGGTACGGGGCCTGTCTTCTTCCCTTAAGAGCGGACGCCAGCTGACGGAGCGGGAGTTTGATAGATGGTCGCGGCGGCGGCGGCTCGACACCAAGGACAACGTGTCGCGCTCGCAGCTGAACATAATAGAAAGGGAAATGGAGGAGTATAAGCAAAAGGGCCGGGCTGATCCGCACCACGACCGGACTGTGCAATCCCTGCTGCGCACGCCCGGGCACGACGTTGCGGACCACGGGCCACCCGATCAGACATCGAAGCCAGACCAGCAGCCGCCCGCCGGCAGCTCTTACGAACAGGGTAGTGCCGCCTGGCCGCCGCCCCGCGAGGGACAGGGTGAGCCCAAGCTTGATATGTACGGCGGCGGGGTCGGCGGGCAGGGGCAGCCGCCCGGGCCCGAGCCGGATGAGCCGGCCCCGGGCGAGGGGGAGGATGCTGACTACCGCGTCTGATCACCGTGGATCAGAGTCGGCATTGCCAAGAGGTAGCGGTTCGTGTACCGTAGCGGTAATGAACAAGGCGCTAACCAACCTAAGCTCCGCGGCAGCGGTGTTGGTGGTAGTCCCCGGGAAGCGGGAGCTTTTGCCAGTGCCTTAAAAAAATTAAGACGTTGCCACAAGCCCCCGCTCTAAAAAGCCGGGGCTTTTTGGTTCTTTTCTCGTTTAGGTACCGCCATTAACAGGAGAACGTAGCATGGCAGGTTGTAATTATTGCCACGTGGCAGGCTGTAGTTACCTCCAGCGGCGGGAGGTTGAAGTGGATTACGCCCTTTCCGGCCGGCGGCTTGTTAACAGTCTTGGGGTCAACGGTCCGGCGGAGGAAATACTGGCGCGGGCCCCCGTCTGGCACGCGATTAGCCCCACAGCTGGCAAAGCGTTGGTGGCCGTTATCTGGTACGAGTGCGAGTACGACCGGCCTTTCCTGCAGAAGATACACAGGGACATGGTCTTGAAGAAGCTAAGACCGGCGCTTGTTCAGGAAGCTGTGGCCGCTGAAAGGGACATGGCTCCCGGGCGCGACTGGGCCTGCGTGGGAACGCTGTGGGAAGGGAAGGGTACCAGACTTCTGTGCCGGCGCGGCGCAGAAATAGTTATGCGCGACACCTGTCAGGCCTTACGGCCGCATCTTCTGTACCCTGCCGTATATTGCCCGGCTCCTTTCAATCGATTGCCTGGCATGGGCGGCTGAAGCGCCACTCGTTCTTTCTTATCCCGCTATCCGCGGGTTTTTTCTTAGGGTGTGTTGACGCAGGAGGAGAGCCGGCTTTATCCTTAAACGTAATGAACGGAGGTTTCCGCCAACTGATAGCTGTCATTAGCATTATTATTACGCCCCGGCGGCGGGAGCTTCTGCTAGCGCCTTGACAGACTTCTTAAGGCCTTACCACAAGCCCCCGCTCTAAAAAGCCGGGGGCTTTTTGGTTCTTTTACACGGCAAGGTTCTAGCGCCTGAAGGAGGTTCAAATGTCTGAAGAAGCTAGTCTGTCTTACGCCACCGCGCGGATTAATTACTGTCTGACTTACGGTGAGCAAGTCGCTTTACTGCCGACTGACCACTTCACGCGGCAAGTTATAACCCGCCAGCAGCCCGTCTGGCAAGCCGTACGGGCAGCGGACTTTTCTCGGAAAGAGAGGGAAGAGAGAATAACTTTCTTTCGTTTTGGCGGCGGCCAATCGGTGCGGCGCTGTTTCGAGGCACTAAAGCGGGAGAAGCTGCGCCCGCTCCTGTTGGTGGAATTTGCCGCCGTCGTGGCGGGAGGCCAGCCAAGAAGTGATCGCTGGGCCTGCCTAGGTTCTTTCTGGAGGACCGGGGGCCACTACCGGTTACTGGCGCTGCGGCAAGGAACTGGCCTGTTGCTACGGCCTGGAGCCTGCCTGGAAAACGATGTCGTTATTCCTGCCATTGACTTTACGGGACCGCAGCGGCGGTTGCCTATGTTTGTGGCTTGAACGGCGCCGGCACTTCGTTTGTTTTTTACCCCCGCTTGAACGCAATTAAAGCGGGTTTTTTAACTTTGCCGCCGGGCCGGAAAACACCCGCGGCCGGTGGCCATGAACATCGCGCGGCTGCCTGGTTTAAACGCGGGCTCGGAGTCAATAAAAAACGGCTGTTGTCCGAGAGATGAAGGGTGTGGAAAAGTAACTCCTTGACAAGGTGTGGCCATTGCTCTAGCTTAATCGTCAAGATGACAGTTATCGGATACAGCATGCCAGTTTATCTTTCCGCGCTTACGGGCTGGCTGGCTTTGTTTATTTTGATTATGCCCGGGCGGCGGGGGAGTTTAAGTGTGTAAAACAGCCAATGCATCTTAGGTAAAAAACGAGCTAAGCGCACCAAGCCCCCGCCCGGAATAGAGCGGGGGTTTTCTTTGTCCCTTTCATATATTAGCCAGCGGCGCACCGACTTGACCTGGGACCATTTTAGGGAAAAACCACCCCAAAGCGGTCCGAGGCCAGGTTGGAAGCCTGGACCGGTGTTTATCCGGGAAAGTTCTTTGTCATTGTGAATACCAGGATTAAGGAAGGTGAAGTTATGCCGCGCACGGCAGGTCAGATTGTTAAAACCTGGGAAGGACGCCAACCCAACCGTCCCCCCCTTTCAGCGGCAGCTCCGGCACCGGAAGGGGACTACCTTGAACCGGCCAGGGAGGACATTCTCTTAAGGCAGCCGGATATTGACTTGTTCTTAGGCAGCGGCCGGGTCAGCGTTATTGTTCCCATGAAAGAGCGGGAGCCGGTTGTCAGCTTCTTGCTGGATACGATTACCGGGCAGGTGTCCTCGCAGCACATCTGGGTCATAGATGACGGCAGCGGCGAAGCGGCCTTGGACGCGGTGCGCGGCCACCCGGGAGTGTGTCTTTTTCGCAAGAATGAAGTGCTGGATTTGTTGGACTGGGACGCTTTGCTGCCTATTCTGTGTCTGGAAAGGAGGCCGGAAGGGAAGGGAGCGGCAGTAATGGCTGGCCATATCCTCAGTTTCGCGCAGGCTCTTGCTTCGGGAGACGCCCCGAGTTGGATAGTCCAACACGATTCAGACGTAATTGAGTATGGGCGCAACCGGGGATTGGATTATCTAGCCTGGGCTATTCTGAACAGTCCGGCTGATGTCTGCCACGTAAAAATGGCGCAGCCAGACCGGGATAACGAGCCCACCATGAACGCCAGGAATTCACTCTTGGCACTGGCGCGGCTCTGCGAGACATGCCACGGCCGCGGCACTAGAAGCCTTGCGCGAAGAGCCCGCGACCTGTTTACTAAACTGTCTCCGCTCAAATGGATGCTAAGCGGACAGTTTGCCTTGTCGTGGGAACTGGCCATGTCGCGTCCCTTCGCCAGCGGTTATCTGGAAGAGACCCTGATATGCGCGCTGGCGGCGGACAAGATGGACCATGGCGGCAGCCGGACCGTACAGGTGGCTAATCCGAACCCTTGTCTTGATGGGGCTGATGATTTTGTCAAGACAGCCGTTATTTTGCAGGCCGTCAGCAATTTTCTTTTTTATCTGGTTGCCTGCCTGAAGCCGACAGACGCCTGGGGCATAGGGGACATTCAGCGGATGAACGAGCTGATGGCTCAAGAAACGCCGATGTCCGTTATTCCGCCGCATGACGGTCCCGTGCTGATTGAAACGGTTCCCGATGAACGTATTATGCCCTCTATTAAAACGTTGAAAGCGGAGGGTTGGCTAGATATGGAAGCCGCGCGGCGGCTGATCACCTAGCCATTCTTGTCAGGTTGGAAACACGATCCTTCCAACCTGACAACCTTTTCTTGGCTTGAGGAAGAGTGAAAACAAGTTTTTATTCTTCCTCAGGCCGATAGATTGTACTTTTACAGTTGTTCCAAGAAGGCAGCCTGGCTTTCTGGAACGATCAATGAGGAAGGAGATTGGTTATGACCAGCGGCGCCGAGCTGACGGAGCGTACTTCAGTGCGTGCCGTAGCAGATTTTCCCGAATTAGAGGTGGTAGACTCTCTGTCATCAGATGACGTGCTTGTTTACGGTACGTCGGATCCCACCATTAATCCGGCGGAAGTATGGATGACGTCCGAAGTGGCGGACAGAACTGGGGCGGAGTGGCAGTTCTTTAATTACCCCCTTGACAGCAAGTGGGTAAGCTACGATGTGAACAATCTGTTTATCCCTTATCCTTTTTACCGGGCGGACCCCCTAGAGGTTATTCCGCGCCTGGGTTTAAAAGAAGAGGTGCTAAGCAGGTTGCGCTTAAGGAAACTGCAGAGTATGGTGCCGGAGAGCGATCCTTTAAGACAGAAGACTTTGGAGGAAGTAACTGTCTCAATCAAAGCTTGTCGCCAGATGAAAAGCTTTGTGGTAGTCAATGAACTGCTCAACGGCCGCGTCACCCGGGTGTACGGAAGCAGGAAAGACAAGAGACGATATCGGGATCACTACGGTTTGATGACTGTAGGACAACTGCTTGGCGACCAAAGCATCAAGCTGGGCGGCGCCGTCATCTATTTCATCTTCGGGTACTACGCCGCGCGGCGGTCGCAGCCGGTTCTGTTTCCCAACAATGATCGGGGGGACGTATGGGGAGCCGTCGCGGCCGGCGTCAAGGAAGCTGGCAACGGCCCTCTCAGACTGTATCCCATTGGCGGACTGGACTTGATGACCGGTCAGCAATGGGCCTGCTGGAGGAAAACCGGGGTGTGGAAAAAAGCTCCAGCCTGGGTGGTGGCCAGACTCCAAACCTATCCTTTCGGGGAAGAGCTGCGCCGGGCGCTGCTGACGGAGAAGCGGTACTGCGCCGTGGGGTACCACGAGGACAGTGACCGGTTCTATTTTGAACTGGGCACTCCGCGCTGATCTGACACTTTTGATCTTTTTGATTCCTCGCAGAGCGGGCAAAAGCTTGTCCGCTCTTTTTACTTATTTAGTTTAGGTATTAAGCTTATACATACACCATTATTTATCCAATTGTCATATGAACGAACAGTCACCATCAGGAATTAGCAAGGAGGCGGTAGTTTTCACGGCCCACCCGGACGACCACGTATGCGCCGCGGGCACTTTGATGCTGCTGAAGGACAAGGGGTTTAACTTGCGGGAAGTGGTAGCCACCGGCGGGGAGCGAGGGGTGTGGTGGCTGGATGACGGAAAGAAGCATACGGGCTTTGAGCAGGCGGGCTTGGTCCAAAAGAGAAAAGAGGAGCTGTCTGAAGCTGCCCGCCTTATCGGCATTGACAGCACGAGCTGGCTGGGCCTGCCGGACAGCGGTATTGAGCGGACCTTCACCCTGGTTAACAGGATATCGGCTATTATCCGGCGTCAGCGCCCTGGAATAGTTTTTACTATGAATACCCGCGATTATCATTCCGACCACAGAAAATTAAGCGATATAGTGGTGGAAGGCGCGGAGAGAGCTTCCTGGTCTTATCAGCCGGAATTGGGCGAGCCGTACAAAGTACCTCTGTTGCTGTTGATGGAGGGGTTTTACTTGGGTCGGAATCATGTGGCCGTTGATGTTACCAAATACCAGTCCCGCAAGCAGTCGCTGCTCCGTGCCTACGGCTCGCAGATAGACGCCAGGGAAAGGCGGCTACTGGAGGACATTAACAGCTACCGCGGGTTTTTCCGGCGAGATGCAAAAATCAAAACGGTGGAAACATTTGAATTGTCGCCGGAGTTTCCCGTTTATTTGAACGGCGTTATGGAGATGTTTTCGACCGGGTAACTAAAGAAGGCGCGGTCTTCGTTTATCTCGGCGGAACAGGGCTGCTGGCGGGGAGACAGAGCCTAGAAAAAACCTCGCTTTTGACAGCAAGGCTTTAAAGTTACTAAAAGCGCTCCTCAATAATTTTTTTCAACTCTGCCTGGCGAGCGCTGGCTTCAGTTTGGGTCTGGCCGATCGTCAGCACGTCCAACTTGCCGTGGGAGGTGAGCGGACCTACGTTGTACACCACCAGCCAGCCCCGGCCGTGGGCTCGGTCGAAGAGCACGTCGTCCAGCCGGCTGGTGAACTCAGCCAAGTCAACTCCTTCCAGCCGCTGGTCAACATAGTCAGAGGCCGCGTAGGGCTGGCGGCGGTAGTCCCGGAACAAGCGGTTCATGAAGGTCATGGGGGTGCTGGTACCGCCCCAGCGGCCGTTGCACTCCGCCAGCTTGATCTGGGCCTTTTCAACCGACGGCCCGCACAGAATGGTGTCAAAAGAACAGCGGCCCACGTATCCCATCAGCTGCAGCACTCTGCCTAGCTGCAGACCGCGGTCCCGCAGCCGGTCTTGTACCGAGGCCGGCAGTTGGTTCGGCACGCTGCCTTCAAATATGCGGGTCTTGGCGCCGGCCACGAAGCGCTGGTCAAATATGCCCTCGCACAGCGGCCAGCCGGCCGAGGCCGGCGGCACCCACATCTGGATACTGGGAGAGCCTAAGGCCTCTTCCCACACGGCCACCTCGATCGGGGGCGCAAGACCTTGGCGCCAATCAACCGCCCGAAGCCATTTGGCCAGAACCTTCTCTCTCGCCGCATCGGAGCTAGGTTTCCCCAACTCCTTGCTGCGCCAGTGTTTCGTGGCCATGCCGGAGGCGCTGTCGGACCTTCTTAACACAATCTCATCAGCTCTGCTGGCCAGCTGTTTAACTGCTTGTACCAGCTCCTTAAGAGTACGGGCGGCCGCTGAGTCGATCACCGACTCCCGGCCCAGCGCCCGGCGCGCCATTTCCAGAAAAGCGACTTTGTTATTGGCTAATCCGGTTACTTTGGGCAGCGGAGCCACCACCTTAACCGGCTGCCCGCTTTTTCGCGAGACTGCCTGGGCCGTCTTCCAGACTGTCGCCAGACCCATGTAGGGGTGGATGATCAGCCCTCCTTTACTCTTGGCCTCTCGAGCCAGCTTCTGTAGGCTCGCTTCATCCTCCAGTAAGGCCGTGAACACCGCGTAAGGCGGAGCCGCGGCAGGCACTCTAGCCTGTAAATAGCGGGGACGGCCTAGTTGCAGCCGCTCCGCCATATATTCCGCGTAGCCGCCAATGGGCTTGAACGTTCCCGCTACCCAGTCTCCCCCCCGAGCTCGCGTAAACGCCCGGCTGGGATAGCCGTTAACCCCCACTATCGCGTCTATGCAGCGTATGCCGGAGTAGTCATCGGCGTGCAGCCACGCCCAACTGGCTGACTCCTCGCCGTCCAGCATGTGGGCCCGCAGCTCCTGGCGTTCCTTTTCAACGCCGTGCTGACGGCAGAGGTCGTTGGCTAAAGCCGACAATTGGCTGTCGCGCTGCTCTGGCAGGACGGATCCCTTCACGCTTGGTGTCAGGTCTGTCAGGGGCCGGTTATGGTGTAGGCCTGGCATAGTTTTAGCCTTTCTTCACTTATAGTTTATTAAGCATTAGAAGAACAACACCGCTCGGGACCACGCCGCGAGCTCGTAAACATATTCATAGCTTCTCGCCTAAAAGTCAACTTTACGGGGTAACTCCTCTTCAGACGGATATTCCCACTGCTCAATAAAACCAAGGGCTAGGTGGTAATAATCAACTAAACTGGATATTAAAACGTATTCATTATCTCCGTGGTGGCCCGCTCCCACCACGCCGGAAGTCATGGCTGGTATGCCGTACGGAGCGAAAGCGCTGGCGTCGGAGGCTCCATGGTTAAAACTAAGCGAGAGGGGCTTACCCTTTCTTTTACTAGCTAGCCGCAAAAGCCTTTGGATATGGGGGTGGCTCTCCGGTACCTGCAAAGCCTCGTGTCCGTCTATCAGCTCAAAGCCGGCTTCCGGCGCCGTTGCTTTGAGCTTGGCTATTACTTCCTCGCATCCTGCGGCAAAATCGGGGGTAAACCTTATATCCAACACGGCTTCGGCTCTGCCCGGCGTCTGGTTAGGCGTCATCTTGTCATCGCCGCCGCGCGCGCGGTTAAGGCTGATGGTCGGCTGCCACTTGTCGGCCGGGGCGGGGAATAACCGCTGTATTTTGTTGTAGGCCCCGATTAACTTAATCAAGGCGTTCTCTCCCAGCCAGGGATAGGCCCCGTGGGCCGGTTTTCCTTCAGTCACCATCCTAACCCAGCATCCTCCCTTGTCTCGGTTGGTTATTTTAAAGTTAGGCTTGCCTTCCGGTATTAACACAAAACCGGCCCGCCACTTTTCCTGGCCCGTCAAATACTTGGCTCCCCTGCTGCCCGTCTCTTCATCGCCGGTCAGCATCAGCGCCAGGGACGGCTTTTTCTTAGATCTCTTTACCGCGCCGCTGAAGAGCTTTAACAACGTGGCTACCCCGCCCTTCATATCCATGGCGCCCCGCCCGTACAGGCGGTCTCCTTCTATTCGCGGCCTAAACTGCTTATCCTGGCCCGGCACCACGTCCACGTGGCCGCTTAAAATAATATCCGGCCGCTTGGTTTTAGTGGTGGCCACTACCAGGCTGGGCGCGCCCTGGTAACTGTAACGGTAAAATCGCAGTTCTCCTTTCAGCTCACTTAAGTAGTCGGCCGCCACGTCCAGACACCTTTTTTGGGCGGTAGCGTTGCCGGTCTCTGACTTAATCCTAACTAACTGGGCTGTAAGACTGCTTAATTCTTGAGGTAGTCCCTTGTTCATAAATGTTTAGGTAGAAAAACAAAAAGGGGAGAGAGGAACCTGATAACTCTCATTCACACCAGGAATGATAATTACCGCCTCGCTCCCCCTTAAGACCATACCTAGTCTACCACTGGCCAGGCCACACTCTCAAGCAGCTTGGCTAGGCCGCCTTGGTCGTAGCTAGCCACGGCCTCGTCGGCCAGACAGCGGCCGCCAGCGACCCGCTCCTGGATCGGCGCCAGGAGCGCCTCTTCGTTACGGCCCCGCGTTTTGAGTCCCCGCCTGGCGATAGCCAGCAAGTCAAGCGCTGCCTTCTTTACCGGACGCTTAAGCGCGGGAAAACTGAAGTCCAACCCGCGCCTTATGGACATCTGCCTGACAGCCCGCCATTGCTCCCAGGACAGCTCGTCCAGCAATTGGCTGGCCTCGTCCAGATTTTCCGCCAGGCCCAGGGCCACCGCCGAGACGCTGTGCTCGCCGGGGCGTTGGGGACAGGGGGTGCGCAGCTCCACCGTGCACTCACCTCTGGGCCGCCAACGCAGCCGCGCCTCCGGCCACAAAGTAGCCTCGTGGTTCTGAATGATTGCCACTGTTTGTCCAGGGTTGACCGTGGCTGCGTTCTCACGCAAGTAGCTATGCAAGGGCCGGCCGTACTGGCTGTAACTGCCCTGGCCATCCCGGTGAAACAGATAGTGGCGCGCCAGCAAAAAGCGCACCCAGTCGCTCAAGTGCTCCAGGCGTGGCAGAGCGCCTACCCGATCGGGAGGGAACCCGTCATAGGCGCACTGCCGAACGGTCTTGACGCCGCAGCGCCTGCCCTCCTGGATAGGCGCGTGGGCGAACATGGCGTTCAGCAGTCCCGACAGCCCATTGTACACATTGAGCAGCGGGATCGCTTCCTGTCGGGTGACCTGGACGTGGCACTGCTGGCTGGCCGCGGCCAAAATGGCTGTAAGGGCCGCGTCTCCCAGCGCTTGGCGCAGGATATGGTAACGGGGCAAGTTGACCCACTTAAGTTCCCGCGGCGGTGTCAGGGGCTGCGTTCCGTAACCCAGCAACCGCAAGCCGTGCCTGCCGGCCAGTGACACTAAATGTCCCATCAGATGAGCACTACTTCGGGCCAGCGTTGCCAGGTCGCTGAACGGCGGCGTGGCCACTTCCAGGGTGCTCCAACTGGCCTCCGGCATGATGTCGAACCCGTTTAGGCTTAAGCGAAAGGGATTAGACACCGACTTTACCCGCCAGCCCGCTTCAATTAACTGGGGCCACAGGCATCGGGCTGAAGCCGCGCGGCCGTCCCCATCAACTACTGGTAACTCCAGCTCTTCCCCGATGGTTCTGTCACCGTTTAAGGTGCTTAAAAAACCGTCGTGATACCATTCGGCCGCTGTCTTCATCTTGATCTTCCTCCCGGCAAGGATGATGGCGATTCAGGTATGCTTCTGGAAAGGTACGAATGAGCCCCCAGCTCTGGCTGGGGGCTCATGGAAATATCTCGGTGGTTTATTTACGGTGAGGTACTTGCATCAGCTCCCGGCCAGGCCGGCACAAACAAGCTGGAAATCAGCGTAAACCGGTGCCCCATCCTGCTCGCGTAACTACTTCCGTTTGTTACCGTGTTACCCATTACTAACTAAATTAGGCTGCCTCTGGCAAGGCGTCAAATCAAAACCCCGCCTTCCGCGCGATGATGTCCGCCAGCGGCTCTTCCATGTCTTGATCTTCCGGCAGGTACTCCAGCAGGATGTCGCGCATATCAACCGGGTCGGCGTCGCCGATTTCCATGTGGAGGTAAGGGGACAGGCGGCGCCGGCTGCGGAAGATGACTGTCTTGGTCTCTCCCGGCTCGTAAATAACGTTGAAGGTCTCCAAGTCTTGATAATGGTAAAGCGTGTTGTTAAGAGCGACGCCGTCCATCATGATGCGGTAGCGCATAGTCGCCGGCTTTTGCTGGGCGATGTAGTAGATAAGACCGCCGGCCAGCGCCAAAGTTATAGCTCCGATTATGTTGACGTAAAATATAAGCTGCAGGCCGGCCGCCACTGTGGTGGCCGCGGCCAGGGCCGCGAACCATAGCGGCGACTTGGGCCGGTGGGCGTGTTCCGGCGCGTACCATTCCATTAAGGTGGCTTCTTTTTCCACGTCATCGTCAACCTTGTCCAAATCATGCACTTCTTTCATCTCTTGCAGCTCGTGCTGGAAGCGTTCGTCCCCTTCGTGCTCTTTCAGGTGCCGGCGTTTTCTTTCTGCCTCCTCGCGCGTACGCTGACGTACTTTAACGTGGGCCATGTTGATAACTGTACCACAAAAAAAGGGCCGCTATAAGCCAGCCCTTAACGTGTGTCTGTCAACACGAAAGAGAACATGAAACGGCCGCTAGGGCGCGCCGCGTCTTACGGTGACAATGGTATCCGAGCGGAGAGATAGTTGCTGTCCTTAACACTCCAGGAGAGCACCTTTCCCGCCATGAAAGGTACAATTGCTTCCCTGAACCCGCTGCTGTAGCTGGTGCCGTAAGGTATGGTATACGGCACCGCGGCGGGCTCGTTTGCCAAGGTCAAACTGCCTTCGTTGGCGGGGAGGTCGTAGAAGAGAGCGCCGAACACGGAAGTGAAGTTTTTCAACCGGTCCAACTTGCCTTCCTCTTCAAACACCTGCGCCAGCAGCGGCAATGTCAGGGGGGCTGTGAACAAGCCAGGGTTGCCATCGGCCCGCTCTTTATCGGCCACCGGATGCGGGGCGCTGTCCGAGCCAAAGAAGAATTTGGGGTCTCCACTGACGGCCGCTTGTCGTATGGCCTCCCGATCTTCCGGGGATTTGGCTACCGGCAGACAGAAATTGTGCGGGCGTAATTTCTCGCCGATCACGTCGTCCAGCGTCAACACCAGATGATGGGCTGTGATAGTAGCAGCTACCTTGTCCGGAAGAGCCCTTACACGCGAGACAGCCGCCCTGGTGGTGATGTGCTCCAGCACAATCCGCAACCTGGGAAAGTTCCGGCTTAGCCACTCCAGCGTAGTGAGGAAAGCCTTCTCTCTGTCCAAGCAGAAAACGCCGGGTTGCTCGCCGTGCAGGCTCAAAGGCATGTTCTCTTCTTCCATGGCGGCGAACACGTCACGGAGAGAGAAAAAGTTACGGATGCCGTCGGCGGCGTTGGTGGTAACTCCTGTCGGGTAGCCCTTGCCGGCGATGACACCGGCGCGACGGGCGGCAGGTATCCATTCCGGTCTAGTGCTTTGCACTATCTTTATAGTCATCAGCGGTTGAAAATCGCGGTTACGGGCCGCCGATGCTATTTCCTGCTGGTATTTTTCCGCGCTCTTGGCGCTCAAGATCGGCGGGTCGGTGTTAGGCATGACCAGTGCCCGTTTAAACCAGCTGGCGGTATAGGGGACTACCGTTCGGAGTATTCTTCCGCGTCTGAAGTGAACGTGAAAGTCGTCCGGGCGCCTTATGGTAACTTCCATTTCTTACTCCCTCCTTGATTCTCGGGGTCAGGAAAAAAGTTCGTGGCCGCGGGCGATGATGCCGCGCGTGCGCCAGGGGCGCAACATGGTTACAGAAGCGAACTGCACGCCGGAAGCGCCGGCCGCGCTTGCTTCTTCCACGGCGCGGGTGGAGTTGATACCGCCGCAGGCCCAGATAGGCTTAGTTATGCCGCTGTCGCGCGCCTCCCGTATCCACTCGCACACTAGGGGCAGAAGCAACCGGCCGGATAAGGCTCCGCCGCCGAAGCGGGCCAGGGGGGAAATTTCCGTGCCAAAGAGCTTCTTCCAGTTAATACGGTCTGGGAACAAGCCCCAGTGGATGGCGTTGGTCATTACGATCGCGTCGCAGCCTGGATGCGAGGCGATACTCCTCACCACACTTACCGGCGCCAGCAAGTTGAGCTTGGGTATTACAGGTTTCTTTAACTCATCGGCGATATCCAGTGCTTGCCCGCATTCACTTTCAAAGACATGAGGGTTAAAATCCAGCCCTACGTTAGCGCAGGAAAAGTTGAGCTCCAAAGCGAACGGAGCTTTAAAGCCGTTGATGTGCTGGCGCAACAACTTGACAAACTGTCTTAGCTCTTCCAGGCGGTCATTGGGTGTGGGGCCGACCGACATGAAAGAGACGCGGAACGGCTCGCCTTCGCGTTTTTGCCAACGGCCGTCGTCCAGAAGAAACCTGGCGCCGGGTCCGCTAAGCCCCACCGCGTTCAGCACTACCCCTTTTAAGGGTTTAACCACCATGCATGCCGGGAAGAGTTCCCGCGGCGTAATTCCGTCCCTTCCCAGCGGCAGATTGCCAGTCCGTTTTTCTAGGGTAGTAGTCTTGGCGCAAAAACCGCAGTTTTCAAAGGTCAGGCCGGACAGCTTCACCAGCGAATGATACCAATACCCTTCACCAAAAAAACCTTGTGTACCGGCGGCCACGCCTACCGGACGGAATTCAATGCCGCGCAGCTTCACGGCGCTTCTCCTTACCTTATGGAGGACGGTTGACAAAGGCAATTATAGATTTGGTTGTCCAAGGAACGGTCAGTACGGCCAGCTTTAAATGATAAACAATGGTGGCTATCAAGCCAAGCGGGACTTCAATCCAATTGCTGCTGGCCCGCGCCCCTGTTTACACCTCGTGTTTACACCTCGTAGGTGTAAACAGTGTAAACGGGCGGTGAGGAGGATGCTTTGGGCGCGGGCTACGCTTTGTACGCTTTGAGGCGTATTCCCAGCTCATTTTCTGCCGGCTAGCCTGTCGCCTGGATTTTTAGTATTTTTTCCGGTACTTTTTTATTATGCGCCCGCAGCTTAGCGGACAGAGCGTTAGCCTCGAAGTAGAATCTTCGGTTCACTGCGGGGCGGACTTGTTGAGAAGCTGGTCCTGTAGCTCAGTGGATAGAGCGTCAGCTTGCGGAGCTGAAGGCCGGAGGTTCGAGTCCTCCCAGGATCACAGAGCAGGAGGGCAGGCCTGTCTCGTAGTTGCGCGAGAAGAGTGTACTAACTCGACTTTCGCAGTTGAAACAATAAAATCGCTCAATAAAGCCATTTCATATT
>CAZLVG010000019.1:0-16022 GCA_964562905.1 uncultured Candidatus Saccharibacteria bacterium
AGTTTCTCTTCCCTGACGGGAGAGGCCCCGCTTACAGTCCCTCCCCTTGACGGGGCTCCACTCTTTAGTCCCTCCCTTGACGGGGGAGGTTAGGTGGGGGTGAAAAAAAGGAAGTCAAATCACCCTCCCCTTCGTCCCCTCCCGTCAAAGGAGGGGAAACCTGACCCGCCCGCGCTTTTTCACGTCTGTCATGGCGAACCTTGGGCCTGCTCTTAAAATTTCAAGGGGATTTTTGTGTTTTCCGGCTTTTCTTTCTGCTGTTCCCTTTCCTCGCCTTCAGTGCCAGCCACTTCCCCTCGTCCTTCTTCGCGCTCCGGCTCGCCTTCACGCTGGCCGCCATCGAAATCAAACTCCCCTATCTGCTCTTCCAGAGACTGCGTAAGGCGGACAAACTCTTTCTGCACGCTTTCATACTCCTGATGTAGCTCCTGGAGCTGCCCCAACGCCTGCCTGGCCGCACCGAAAGACTGTTCTGATTTTTCTTTAAGGCTGGCCACCGTCTTCACCGGCGCCTCTTCGGCCAGCTGGCGTACACGCTGCAAACTGTCTATCAGCAGCTCGGCTTGGGGCAAAAGCGCCTCGGGCTTATCTCCCGAACTGCTTAACAGCTCTCGCAGGCGGTCAGCGTCGTTAGACACATTCTCCAGGGCCACCTGCAGTCTTTTGTCTTCTTCCCGAAAAACAAACATCTCTCCGCGGCGTTTCAACCTGACGGCGTAGGCTCGCCCCTTCTCCAGCGCTGTCCTATCCTGAAAGATGGAAGCGGCCTTTCCGGGCAGATCAAACACTTTTTCAGGGCGGACTTTCACTTCAATGGCGCCGCCGTAAATCATGGCCGCTATCCCCGCGCCGGTCAAGATGAAGATGATTTTAATTTTAGACATGTGCTTTATGATTATACCTTAATGATAGTAATTTTAGGACCAACCGCTGCCGGCAAAACCAGCCTCGGTATAACTGCGGCTCAAAAGACGCACGGAAGCGTGGTATCGGCCGACTCGCGCCAATTGTACGCGGGTATGGACGTCGGCACGTCCTCGCCGGCCGGGTTGGGACAGGAAAGCCATCATCTGCTCCAACCGGATGTAATTGACGGCGTGGAGCATTACGGCTTCAATATACGCGAACCCGACCGACAAATCACGCTGGGGCAGTGGCAGCGAGCAGCGTTTAAAATGATAGACCACGTGATAAGCCAGGGACGTGTTCCCCTGTTAGTCGGCGGCACCATGTTGTACATAGACAGCGTGGTTGATAACTATGAAATTCCAGCGGTTCCGCCGGATCGTGGCTTGAGAGATGAGCTTAAGTGGATAGAGACAGCCAGGTTGTACGCCAGGCTGATAGCCCAAGACCCTGGCGCCACCAAGTTCGTGGAGCCTGGCAACAAGCGCCGTATTATAAGGGCACTGGAGGTGATGGAGGCCACCGGTCGTCCCTTTTCCCAACAGCGCCGGAAAAGGCAGGCGCGTTACGAAACACAGATCTTCGGCCTCTTCCCCGGCTGGGCAGTGTTGAACCGCCGTATCTCCGCCAGGGCCAGCCAAATGATGAACAACGGATTACTGGAAGAAACCCGCCGTCTGCAGGATCGTTACGGAAAAGACCTGCCTTTACTACAAACTATGAATTACCGGCAGGCGGCTTACGTGCTGTCAGGAATCATGGCCAAAGAACAGGCGGTGGGAGAGATGACAAAGGTAAACGCGCGTTACGCCCGGCGTCAGATGAGCTGGTGGCGCCGGCGGCAAGACATACAGTGGTTTGCTCAACCTTCTAACGCGCTCCGCCTCTTCCACGAAAGATGAGCGCTTGCGAAAATCCAAAGTTCAAATGTCAAACAAATGACCAAGGCCCAATGACCAATGACCAATGAATGACCAAATCCCAAGGACCAATTTCTTTGTTCTTTTCATAGCTTTGGCTTTCTGGCGCTGCGGGTGACAGCAGCGAAGATTAGGTTTCATTCTCGGGCTTCTTGCCAGAGCCGGCGGCATTTGTCTTGACATTTTAGCTTTTTATCTTGGCGCTCTAAGCTTGATCTAATCTTTGCGCTTTAGCTCTTTAGTTTGGCCGTTGCCAATCCATTAATCTTCAATTCTCAATTTAAAATTTTCATTGAATTTTCAATTTTCAATTTTTAATGCGCCACAGTTGCGTCTGCTTTCTGCTTCTCGCGCAGGGAAGCGGTTATCTTGTGGAAAATCATAGTCAGTTCCTGGCATTCCCGCCAAAGTTGCTTGGCCGCGTCCTTTTTATTCGGGGCGCATTCAGCCAGCATGCGCAGCCAGTGTTTAGTCTCTTGGAACTCCTTCTTGCAAATGAATATCTTGTGGCGGAAGTCGCGCTTAGAGCTGGCCCCGTTGGCTTCCATGTAGTTAGCGCCGATGCCGGTGCCGGAACGGATCAACTGGCTGATAACTGGCCTTGTCACAGTATCTTGCCTGGTTTCTCGGCATAGACGAATAATGCTTTCCCCAAACTTAGCCGTGCTCTCCTCCAAATCATACGTGTTTGAAAATTGAGCCATTGAAAATTTATTGCCTGCCAGCCATAGCTTTAGCGACGGCTGGAAAATTGGAAATTAAAAATTGAAAATTAAACCAGCATTGGTCATTGGAATTTGGGGTAGAGTTGAGGGCTGGCGCCTGCGTCCTATTACAAGCCAATCTCGTCCCGGAGCAGCTTTATCACTACCTGAGGGTTGGCCTTGCCTTTGGTTTTTTTCATGACCTGGCCCATGAGGAATTGCAGGGCCGGTTGTTTGCCGGCTTTAACCTTGTCCACTACTCCCTTATTTTCATCAATTACTTCCTGAACCACTTTTTCCAGCTCCTTCGTTCCGCTGACCTGCTCCAGGCCAAGATTTTTTAGTATATGATCGGGATCGCCGCCCGTTTTTTGCATTTCGTCCAACACCTGCCTCAACGCATTTTTGTTCATTTTGCCCTGATGAAGCAGAACAACTACTTCGGCAAAGTTGCCCGGGGTGATTTTAAGCTGCTCCTGTGCGGCCAGGCCGCGCGAGACAATTATGTCCCGGACTTCTCTGGTAATAATATTAGCGGCGCTGTTTACAAGCTTTTTAAGATCCCGCGGCTTCAAACCAGCCTGCTGCCTGTTTAGTTGTTTTAGTTCGGAGACGGCGTTTTCAAAAAAACCGGCTGCCACGGGTACAGAGGTAAAAACAGACGCCTGTTGCTCTGATATGCCATACTGGCGTATAAAACGCTCCTTTTTGGCGTGGGGCAGCTCGGGAAGGCCGGCTTTTATCCCTTGAAAGTACTTTTCGTCAAATACGAACGGTGGCAGGTCCGGCTCGGGAAAATAACGGTAGTCAGCGGCTTCCTCTTTGACTCGCTGCAGGTAGGTATGTCCCCCGCCGGCATCAAATCCTCTGGTGGACTGCGCGCGCGGCGCCTTTTTCTGTTCAAACAACTTGCTTTGTCTTTTTATCTCAAATTCCAGAGCGCGCTGCACGTTACGGAAAGAATTCAGGTTTTTTACTTCAGTTTTGGGTAGTAGTTTTTTGCTTCGCGGCCGGCGCAAGGAGATATTGGCGTCACAACGCAGCTGTCCTTTCTCCATATCCGCGTTAGAAATTTCCAGTGTACGAGCTACCCGTCGCAGTTCCTGCAGGAATTGCCGGGCTTGCCGCGGCGTACGTATGTCCGGCTCTGTAACTATTTCCACTAAAGGAGTGCCGGCGCGGTTAAAATCAACCAGGGTGTGGTTGGCGCCTTCGGGGTGTGTGTTCTTGGCAGCATCCTCCTCCAAATGAATACGTGTTATACCCACCCCTAACAGCGACCCGCCCTCGCAGAAAGGCTGATCGTACTGGCTTATCTGATAGCCTTTAGGCAAGTCGGGGTAAAAATAGCTTTTGCGGTCAAACTTACTGGCGCGGGACAGTTTACAATTAAGAGCGGCTCCCAGGCGCTGAATCCAAGCAATGGCTTGCCCGTTGGGAACGGGCAGGGTCCCGGGATAACCCATGCAAATGGGACAGACAGCGGTGTTAGGCTCTGCCCCGCCAAGCGTGTTGGGGCAGGCGCAAAACATCTTGCTGCCGGTCTTAAGCTGGATGTGTATTTCCAGCCCAATAACGGACTCCAGTTGCATATATTGGAAGACTAGCCGATAGTAAAAGGAAGAGCAATTATGACCGTCAGCTACTACTTGGCGTTAGTGAGGCCTGCTGATATTTTGAATTTACAGAAGGCTGCCATATGATTAATTCCATAAACAAGCCAGTTCTCTGCTCTTTTGTCGCTTAGCGGCGGTAAGGATAAGGTAAGGCGTAGTGGTAGAGTATGATCTTGTCAGATAAAGACATTAAAAAGGCGCTGCGGGAGGGGCGCATATCGGTAAGGCCTAAGCCCGATTTAAAGGTGCAATTGGGCAGCTCCAGCCTTGACCTGCGCCTGGGCTATTATTTCAGGATCTTCAAGCATCAGCGCCGGCCCTTTGTCGACCCTCTTAAACCGGAGACAACGCAGGGAATGACAGAAGAAATCAAGATCAGCCAGCGGGAGCCTTACGTCATCCAGCCCGGAGAGTTCGTACTGGCCTCTATTCTGGAATGGGTGGAGTTGTCGGATGATATATCGGCCCGCATTGACGGCCGCAGCAGCCTGGGCCGCTTGGGCTTGGTTATCCACTCCACCGCCGGTCATATAGACGCCGGTTTCAAAGGAACTGTTACCCTGGAGATGACCAATATAGGCATGATGCCGGTGCTGTTATATCCGAAAATGAGAATCTGCCAGCTGGTGTTTGAGCCGCTATCCACTCCGGCTGAACAGCCGTACACGAAAAAACCGGGGGCAAAATACCACAGCCAGAAATTGCCCCTTGAAACAGCCATTGCCAGGGATGTTTTATGATCTCTTTCGCCGTCAAAAAACTGTCACCCGGCGCTAAGCTACCTACCAAGGCCAATAACACCGACGCGGGCATTGACATCTACGCCAACGAATCTTACACGCTGCGGCCGGGCGAACATCACTTATTCAGCACCGGCATCGCGGCTGAATTTCCCGAGGGGTACGTCGCCTTGCTCTGGGACCGATCGGGTCTCGGCAGCAAGGGCATCCATCGCCTGGCCGGCGTTATTGACAGTGGTTACCGCGGAGAATGGAAAGTGGTGCTGCTCAATGCCGCCAACCGGCCATACAGGATTAGCAAGGGCGACAAGATAGTGCAGTGCGTGCTACAAAAATTTGAGCCGGCCAGAATAGAGGAAGTGGAAAGCCTAGGCGACACCGCCCGGGCGCGGGCCGGCTTCGGCAGTTCAGGACGGTAAGGCTTTTTAAGGAGAAGACGTGGGGAAACTAGGACGGAATCGGAGTCGGAGTCGGAGTCGGGAAGTAGCAGTAGCCATCGTAGGGAGTGGGCGTGGGGTCGCCTGAAGGCAAGGGTGTTACACCATCTGAAGAGGCAGGAGTAGGGCACACGGTCCCCTCGGAATCGGGTGGCGGATCCCAGGGAGTTGCCCTGCAGGGTCCTCCCGGGCTTTCGCAAGCGGCGTTTTCCAGGATAGTGGATGAGATATTGTCAATACACGACCAGCTGTCGTCCGACAGCCGGGCATGAGCGCAATAGGTATAGGTAGAGCTGGATACGTGAAGCTTACTTCCCAGCTCCTCCTCCAGATCATTCCTCAAAGTGATGCCATCACTGCCTCCACAGGCTGCGGGCAGCAGCGCCGGATCAAAGCAGTTATCAAAACCTATATATCCCCTGTCATTGGTCCGGTACACTTCAGCTAAAGATCTTATCTGGTCAAGATCCTGCCTGACGCGAGCGTCCTTGGCTTTATCCCGAGCGTTGCCTATAGCCACCAATATCAAAGCCAAGAGCACGGCGATCACCGCTACTACGACAAGCAGCTCTATCAGCGTAAAGCCGCGCGCACGCCTCATCCCCATGTTGCTACCGTGCCACATTTCCACAAGATTATTGTACCACACTCACCGCAAAAAAGGATATACCTGCTGCCATATCTCCGCGTGAATTGCTTCAACCGGGCGCTGGCGGCCTTTCCTGTCAGCTCCGCTGATTACCTTCCACCCCTCCCCGCGGGCCAGGCGCAAGTAGCTACGGCGGATGTCCGCCAGACGTTTTCTTGTTTCAAAGTAATCTCTGCGAGTACCTTGCAGATGCTTGATAGAGACATCCACCGGCGTGTCCACTAAAATTACCAAGTCGGGCCGGAGCAAGCGCGGGCGGCCCCGCTCACAAAGCCACTTGATCCAGTTTATCATCCGCCTGCGTCTTAGCCCGGAAAGCCCCAGGGTCTGATAAGCCATGGTGCTGGAATAAAAGCGGTCAGCCACCACTACCGCCCCCCTTTTGTTCAGGTGCAAAGCGATGTCTTCAGCCCGCGAGAAGAAGTCCTGAACATACATAAGCGCCTGCTCCCGCCTGGTAAACCGCCTCCCACGCGGCCTCTGGTGCAGAAATTTGTACTCTATCAGCTGGCCCGTGGCCCGGTCTCTTTGATGAAAATGGAAAGAGAGCACCTCAAAGCCCTCCTTCCTAAGCGCGCGCCTTAACAGATTGAACTGCGTCGTCTTGCCGGCGGCGTTAATGGCTTCAATGACGAAAAACGGCATGGCTAACCGCTCCGGGCCAATTCCGGAAACTTCTCCAGCGCGCCTCTCTCTACCAACTCAGCAACCTCTCCCACTCCCAGCAACTTATCCCCCCAAACACACCTGACGCGCAGGAAGCGCGAGGGGTTGTCGCGGCACAACAAGCCGTATTCTTTATACAGCCGCTTTTGCACGCTCAGGCGATCTGTATACTCATCTTTGTCCCTGGTTCTCTGCTTGCGCGTTTCCAGTAAAGAGGCGGATACTTCGGGCGGCACGTCCAAAAACACTGACAAATGCTCGCGCGGCATACCATTATCCCCGTATTCCGTTTCTTCCACAACCTTGTGGACTTCCTCCCGCCGCCAGCTTGGATCTTCAAAACCGGCTTCTATCGCCATAAAAGCCAGGCTGCTGGGCACATACCGGTCATAAAGAACAATTTCACCTCTCCGCAGCGCGGTTGTGACTTCTTCTTTGTGCTCCAGGCGATTGGCGGCAAAATACCGCATCTTTTCCTGCCACGGAATTTTACTCCAGCCTTCCGTATCGCTTTGCAAGCGCTTTTTCAGTTCCTGGCCTGATTTCGTGGCGTAATCGGGAGTCGCGAACTGAACCACCCGGCGGCCGCGGCCGCGCAGTCTTTCTGCCAATAAAGCCGCCTGCGTTGCCTTGCCGGAACAGTCGGTACCGTCGAAGGATATCAGCAGCCCAAGCATGCGGCTTTCTTTAAATCACCCTTCCAGGCCACCGGCCGCGCGCGGCGCAGAACACCAACGTCAGCCGTACATGAGCGGGAGCTCTGAAAACAAATTCTGGCCGTGTCAAGCATCCGTAACGCGGATAGCCGGTCCCATCGTGGAGGCCAGGGATACGCTGCGGATCAACTGGCCAGCGACTGCGGGGGGACGGGCCGCTTTTACTGCTTTTATGAATTCCCGTATGTTGGCAACAATACTGCTGGCATCCCAGCTGACCTTTCCTACGGCCGCGTGAATATTCCCCTGCTGGTCCGCCTTGAATGAAATCCGGCCGGATCGTAAATCCCTGACCGCGCCTACGGGGTCAGAACTGACCGTACCCGCTTTGGGGTTAGGCATGAGTCCCCTGGGGCCCAGGATTCTGGCTGCTTTGGCCACTTTAGGCATCATCTCGGGCGTGGCCATGGTTGCATCCGCGTCCAGGGCGCCGTCCGCCACTATCTGGTCTATGAGCTCTTCCCCGCCCGCTGCCACGCCGTCACCGGCCAGCCTTCTTCGTAGAGCGACATCATCAGTAAAAACCACAATTTTCTGCTGTTTGGCGGCGCCGGCGGGCAGAGACACGGTCCCCCGCACTAACTGATCCGATTTAGACGGATCAACGTCCAGGTTTATATGAACTTCCACAGTCTCATCAAAGCGGCGGCGGGCGTTCTCTTTAAGGAAGGACACGGCCGCGGAGATGTCAACGGCTTCCGAGGGAACTTTCTCTTTGATAGCCTGGTAGGATTTGCTGCGCATAAGAAGGGGTTATGAATTTTCAATTAATGATTTAATTTTCAATTTATGAGCAGGCTAGAGAATTGATGGCAAAATAGAAAATTGAAAATTTCAAAATTATTGCACCGTTATCCCCATAGACCTGGCCGTGCCCTCCACAATGCTAATGGCCGTGTCCAAATCTCTGGCGGACAGGTCTACCATCTTCCTCTCGGCAATAGCGCGTATCTGATCCGCGCTGACCTTGCCTACTTTTTTCAGTTTGGGGTTGTCAGAACCTTTGTCCAGCTTGGCCGCCTTTTTCAACAGTTCTGAAGCAGGCGGCGTCTTAAGCTTCAAGGACAGGGAGCGATCCCTATAGATGGTAACTTCCACGGGAATAACATCCCCTTCCATGTCCTTGGTCATGTCATTGAATTTAGTGACAAAATCCTGGATATTCACGCCGTGCTGTCCCAGGGCAGGACCAACGGGCGGCGCCGGCGTGGCCTGGCCAGCCGGGACTTGAAGCTTTAATTTGGTTAGTATCTCGGGCATCTACAATAAGCTAACTTAAGACAAACGAACTGGTAAAGTAAACTGTAGATATCATATTATGCCATGCCACTCTTTAAATAAACGGGTGGCGCGGCGTGCGGGGTCCCCCGCGCCCCGGAGCCACTGTGGCGCGGGGTGGGGGTGCGGGGCCGTGCCACGATCCGCCACCAGTATAGCGGCCTTGCAAATGTTACCTCCATACTTAATTTTCCTGCCAACTTACTTGCCACTTATCACGCCTCCTTATGCACCTGCAGGAAGTCCAGTTCTACCGGAGTTTCGCGGCCGAAAACGTTTACCAGCACCTTAACCGTTCCCCTAGCTTCGTTAACCTCTGAAACTTTGCCCTCAAATTCCTTAAACGGCCCGTCGGTAATTTTAACGGCGTCTCCCTCCGTGACATCAATCTTGTATTTAGGCTCTTCCTCTCCCACCCGCTTCAACAGGCGGTCAACTTCTTCCTGCGAGATGGGAGTGGGCGTGGTGCCCGAACCCACAAAACCGGTGACGTTAGGGGTGTTGCGCACCACGTACCAAGAATCCTCCGTGACTACCATATGAACCAGGACATAGCCAGGAAAAAGGCGTTCTTCTATAGTCTGGCGCTGGCCATGCTTAACGCGGATCTTTTTCTCGCGCGGAACAATGACCTGTAATATTTTGTCTTCCATGCCCATGGATTCAATACGCTGGGTTAAATTACGCGCCACGTTGTCTTCATACCCTGAATAGGTGTGGAGTACGTACCACGCCGCTTTGGCGGGCTGCCTGGCTTTTTTTTCTTGCTGTTTGATCATATGATTTGCTCTAAGGCTAACGTAAACATGTAATCAATGCCACCAATTATGACACCGACAAACAGGCTGGCCACAATAACAATGACAGTGTAGCGAATAGTAGTCTGACGGTCTGGCCAGGACACTTTCTTAAGCTCCTCCCTGGCCTCTTTGACAAAAGTAACCACTGTCCGGGGCAGGCGCGACAATTCGGAAAATTTACTTTGCTTTTTCTTATTTTTTTCTTTTGCCATCAGATTTCTAATTCAACGCTTGCGTCTAAAGCCCCGTCACCGGCGGATAAGAAGTGTCCGTCTCACTCACTGCCCCGCCGCGCCTCCCGACAAGCCAAAGGTGGAAGCGGCCTTAAAAAAGCCCGCCTGGGCTTCTAGGGTTAATAATAGGGTAAAGGTCAGGCAATTGTCAATAACCATTCGGTAGTACTCACCGTCTTTAAACACAAACGTGGAGTTAACAGCGGACCGCCAGCTGCTAATGACTGATTACTGATCTCGACTTTCGCGGTTCAGCAGCCTTTTGGCCCCATGGGGACAAAAGCGGTGCCATAGCGCGCCCGAACCCTGCTTAAGCGAATTCACCGTGGCAACCGCGAAAGTCGGGCTGATTCATGATATTAAACATCCAGGTTTTCCACGGACTTGGCGTGTGTTTGGATCCACTTCTTGCGCGGAGCCACTTCATTACCCATCAGCACGTCAAAAACGCGGTCAGCCTCCTCCGCGTCTTCTATAGTCACTTGCTTCAGAACGCGCCGGGACGGATCCATAGTGGTTTCCCACAGCTCTTCCGGATTCATCTCGCCCAGGCCCTTGTACCGCTGGACACTAAAGATCTTGTTCCGCTTGCTAAACTGGCTGATTACTTCATCTTTGCCTTTTTCGGAATAAACATAACGGATTTCCTGTCCTGACTGTACTTTGTACAAAGGCGGCTGGGATATATACACGTGCCCCGCTTCAATAAGCGGTTGAAAGTAACGGAAGAAAAGCGTGAGCAGCAAGGTAGCGATGTGCGCTCCGTCAACGTCGGCGTCAACGGCCAGGATAATACGGTCATAACGCAACTTGCTTATGTCAAATTCTTCTCCTATGCCGGTACCCAGGGCGATAATGAGCGCCTTGATCTCGTTATTAGACAGCATTTTATCCAGGCGCGCGCGTTCCACGTTAAGTATCTTGCCGCGCAGCGGCAGCACCGCCTGGAACTGACGGTCGCGGCCGGACTTGGCGGAACCTCCCGCGGAGTCGCCTTCTACGATGAAAATCTCGCTTTGGGCCGGATTACGTTCGGAGCAGTCGGCCAGCTTGCCCGGCAAGGCGAAGCCGTCCAGAGCTCCCTTGCGCAACACAGTGTCGCGCGCCGCTCTGGCCGCCGCGCGAGCTTTGGCCGCCAGGGCCACTTTCTCAATAATGGCTCGCGCGTCACGCGGATGCTCCTCCAGGAAATCAGCCAGTGTTTCGTTAGTAGCTTGCATTACCAGCCCGCGCATTTCCGGCGTACCCAGTTTGGCTTTAGTCTGACCTTCAAACTGCGGATCGGTTAGTTTGACGCTGATCACGGCCGTAAGTCCCTCCTTTACATCCTCCGCGGTCAGATTTTGGTCTTTACCTTTAAGAAAGTTGTTCTTACGCGCGTAGTCGTTGAGCGTGCGCGTCAGCGCGGTCCTGAAGCCAGTCATGTGCGTCCCTCCTTCAACTGTATGAATGTTATTGGCAAAAGACAGTACAGTCTCTTGGTAGGAATCAGTGTACTGAAGAGCGATTTCCACTTGGCTGCCGTCGTCAAAATTACGCTTGGTGTAAAAGATGCGATGGTGTTTTGCGTCACGCCCCAGATTCAAATGCTCCACGTAAGAGGCAATGCCGCCTTCAAACAAAAAGGTGTAATGAGACGCCTGGTCTGCCTGGCGCTCGTCGCTTATGGTTATGCGTACGCCGGGAGTGAGGTAGGCTTGCTGCCGCAGGTGTTGTAAAATTGTATCCCAGTCAAATTCAGTCCGGCTGAATATTTCGGGGTCCGGTTTGAAGGTAACGGTAGTGCCGGTACCTTCGGTGCGTCCGCTTTTTATCATCTTACTCTTAACTGTCCCCCGCTCATAACGCTGCTTATACGCCCCTCCGTAGCGGTGCACCTCCGCTTCCAGCCACTGCGACAAGGCGTTGACCACGGATATGCCCACACCATGCAGCCCGCCGGAAACTTTATAGCCCTGCCCTCCGAACTTAGCGCCGGCATGAAGGGTAGTCATAACGGTTTCCAGTGAAGATTTGTTGGTACGCTTGTGTTTTTCCACGGGAATGCCGCGGCCGTCGTCAGTAACACGAACTATATCATCGGGCAGTAAGCTGACAGTAATATTATTAGCGTAGCCAGCCATCGCCTCGTCTATTGAATTATCTACGGTCTCCCAGATCAGATGATGCAGGCCGTCTTGGCCAGTGCCGCCGATGTACATGCCAGGTCGGCGCCGAACGGGCTCCAGTCCTTCCAGCACCGTGATATGCTCCGCCCCGTAATCGGACTGCTTATTCCGTTTTATCTTTGGCTTTCTCTTGGACATAAAACAGCTTAATTAAGACAAAAAGGGGCAAGAAGTTCCCCTCTCCCACGACAATTATACTAGCACAATAGCCGCAAGATTGTAAGGGTAGTCCCGGCAACCCCTCGCCCATATGAAAGCACTTAAACGCCAGCGGCGGCTGGCTTAGCTAAGCCAGCCTTGCGGTAGCAAACCCGGCGGATCCACTCCGCCGCCGGCTTCAGTCAGCTCTTAAGAGGCCAGCCGCTGGCGCGACGGGAGGCGGACGGCGCCATACGCCTTCAGGCGAGTAGAGGAGTTACAGTCCTTTTTATTTACCTAGTCTGAATGTTAAGCTCCGCCTTAAGACGGTCTACAATTTTGTTGTGAGCGCGGGATACTTCCTCGTCGGTAAGAGTTCTGTGGGGCGACTGGTACATAAGATGAAAGGCGTAGCTTTTCTGGCCACTACCGGACGGCTGAAATTCATCAAATAGATCGACGTCAGCCAGCAGCCTCCCGCCGACGCGCTCAATGACTTCTTGCACTTGCTCTACGGTCACGGACAGTTCCACCAAAACGGATAAGTCGCGGTAGCTGGCCGGGTATCTGGGCAGAGGAGTGTAAGGCGCGGGACTGGCCTTATAAGACCTGACCTCTTCCAAGGTACGAGGCGGGGGCGGTTGTATTTCCACCCGCGTCAACAACTCCCCCAGGTCAATTTCAAACCCGAAAACGGGCACGCGATATTTAAGGGCGCGGACGGCCTGCCTGGGCACCGCATTCTTCAAAGTCAGAGCGTCCAACCCCAGCGCCTCCGCTATCACGCCGGCTATATCATCCAGACTGGGCGCCGGCCCGGCAACCACGGCCGCCAAGTGGGCGCTTTCCGATACGCCGGGTACTCTTCCTCCCTTCCCCGGCGCGTAGACGTGGCCGATTTCAAACAAAGAGTTTTCTCTGCCGCCGGCTGCGCGGCTAATAATCTCGCGGTTAACGGCCAGGTTTTGCAGCAGCCCGGGCAGTAAGCTGCGGCGCAAACAGGCCTTGTCGGGCGATACCGGATTAACCAGCCGCAAACAGTCTTTTTCTTCTTCACCGTCCAGCAGCCGGGCGTACTCGGCCGGGCAAAAAGAATAATTGATCGTTTCCGTCAACCCCAACTCCGCCAGGACATCGCGAATTACGTCGGGCCACCAGGACCAGGCGGGCATCCGCGCCGGACGGCTGGCGCCCCCGACGGCCGCGGCTTTTACTTTCTCCAGACCCGCAAGGCGTATCACTTCTTCGGTCAGGTCATGCTCGCCCCGCACGTCCAGCCTGTCGGTGGGCACGCTTACCCGCCAGGGGGTCGTGTGGTCATTAACTTTAAAACGCAAGCGCTTCAGCAGGCGGCGGACATTCTCGCCGGTAAACAGCTCCGCGCTGGAACCCGCTGCCTGTCTTATCCTGGAAGGATTAAAGCTGACCACCCGCCGGGCGGCGCGGGGCGGGTTAGTGTCAACAGTACCGCTCAGTTTAGCGGAGCATATTTCCTGCCACAGCTGAACGGCGCGCGCCGCGGCTTCGGGCGCCAGGTTTATGTCCAAGCCCTTGCTGAACCTTACTGAAGCTTCCGTGGACTGCCCCAGCCGGCGGGACGTTTCCTGCACGCGGTAAGCGTTAAAATTAGCCGCCTCCAGAAATACGTTTTTCGTCCTCTCGGACACGCCAGTTTCTGTGCCGCCCATAATGCCGGCCAGAGCCACCGGGCGCCCGCCGGCAGTTATAACCAGGTCAAGCGGCTTAAGATCCAGCCGCGTGCCGTCCAGCAGGGACAGCTTCTCCCCGCGGCGGGCTCCTCTGACACCGATATCTTTAGCGGGAAGCTTGTCCGCATCAAAAGCGTGGACGGGATTACCCAACTCGTAAGCGACGTAGTTGGTAACGTCAACCAAACTGTTTATGGGCTTACCTCCGGCGGCCAACAGCCTGGCCTGTAGCCATAAAGGAGAAACAGCGGCACGCACGTTCCCCAACACGACTCCTACGTAGCGCGGCGCGGTTGTTTTGTCCTCCACCGCCACGCTGAAACCTTCCGTTTTCTGTCGCGGCTCCGGCAGGGAAATAATTTCCGGCTCGTTGACATCCAAGTCCAACACCGCCGCCAGCTCCCGAGCCAGGCCGCGATGACTCAGGCAGTCATGAGCGCGGTTGGGCGTGATTTCAGCGTCCAGCACTGTATCCGCGGGCATAAGGCCGGCCAGCTCAACACCGGCTGGCACATCGTCAGGCAAAATCCAGATGCCTTCGTGCTCCTTGTAATGCCAGCCCAGCTCCCGCAGTGAAGTGAGCATCCCGGGGCTTTTAACGCCTCTGATAACGGCTTCTTTGACAGTAAAGTTGCGCCCTGCCTCGTCTTTAAGGACAGCTCCCGGAGGGGAATACGGCACGGTCTGTCCGGCGGCTATGTTGCCGGCGCCGCAAACTACGGTAAATTCCCGCCGGCCGTCGGTAACAACAGCCAGTCGCAGGCGGTCAGCATGGGGGTGCGGGTCAATGGCTTTTATTTTGACCGCTACCACGCCGGACGGCATTTTCAGTTCATAAGCCGCTTCCGTCTCGAAACTGTGCCTGGTCAAGATATCGGCTGTCTCTTCCGGGACCTGATCAAGAGACGGTAAAAAATCCTTTAACCAGTTACAGGAGTATCTCATGAAAATTGCTTTAGAAAGCGGATGTCGCCCGACCAGAATAGCCGTATGTCGTCTATACCGTGCGAAAGCATGGGCAGCCGGTCTATCACTCCCCCGAAAGCGTATCCCTGATACTCCCGGGGATCGACGTTCATGTTCTTGAGCACATTAGGATGAACCATACCGGCTCCCATAACTTCAATCCAGCCGGTGTTCTTGCACACGCGGCAGCGCGTATCGGCCGCTCCCCGGCAAAAAAGACAGCTTAAGTCCACCTCAAATCCTGGTTCCACGAACGGAAAGTAGGACGGCCGCAGTCTGATTTTAACCCGCCGGCCGAAGAAAGTTTCGTAAAATGTTTCCACGGTGCCCTTAAAATCGGCAACCGTCGCCTTGTCTCCCACTACCAAGCCTTCAAATTGATAAAAGGTGGTCTCGTGAGTGGGATCAGTTTTTTCCGGGCGGAATACCCGGCCCGGCGACAGTATCTTAAACGGAGGAACAAGATCGTGTTCAAAAACAGCCCTTAGCTGCACCGGCGAGGTGGAGGTGCGCAGCACCAGGTCAGGCAAGCCGGCTCTCTTTGCCAGGTAAAAAGTGTCCGTCTCCGCCCGGGCAGGGTGCTCCAGCGGAATGTTTAACTGGTCAAAATTCAAGCGGGCTTCCTCCACTTCCGGACCTTCCACCAGCACAAAACCCATGGCCAGAAAAATGGCCTCGATACGGCGCCGGGCCAGGGTAAGAGGGTGCAAATGTCCGCGGATAGGCATCCGGGCGGTAGCCGGGGCCGCTCTGTCTTTTTTTATATTATCCACTTCCAGCCGACGCAGTTTCCGGCGGTAGAGACCGTCTAACCGGCGGCGCAGCTTGTTCCCCTCCTGTCCCAGGCGGCGCCTGGCCGGCAGGGGCAGTTGCTTCAATTCTCTTAACAGCAAAGGCAAGACCCCTTTGCGCCCCAGATACTTGACGCGCCACCGCTCCAGTTCCCCGGCATTTTCCGCTGCTCGCAAGGCAGCCGGGGCGCGGCGCTTAATTTTTTGAAGCCGGTCGCTTAGAGACTCGGTCATAACTTAGAAAAACAAACTCTACCAGTACAAAGACGGCTATGGCCAGCAGCGCCAGCCACCAGCGATAAAGCCGTAATAATTGCATCAGCAGCAACAGGTCCAGAAACAGTCCCAACATAACTCCCTGGCGGAGGCTTGTCCTCACGGCGTAAGAAGGCAGACGCCGCGGAGCCAAAAGTCTCCGGACGCCGTAGCCGGCTAAAGCCAGCACGCTGGCCACAGCCAAAAGTAAGGCCAGGAAGAATAGAATAAACCCCAGCATGCCGGCGCGGGTGGGATCCAAAAACATAACAATAGCCAGCAAGACGCCCCAGGAAACAAAAACGGCCAGCACGGAGCCAATTATAAAAG
>CAZLVG010000020.1:0-3086 GCA_964562905.1 uncultured Candidatus Saccharibacteria bacterium
GTTACCAGTTACCAGTTACCAGTTACTACTTCACCCCCACCTAACCTCCCCCGTCAAGGGGAGAGATTGTAAGCGAAGTCTCTCCTTGTCAAAAGGGAGGGACTGTAAGCGGAGGATCATCCGTCAAGAGAGATAAGGAAACTAAAAGCGGAGGCTCTCCTCGTCAGGGGGAGGACAACCCCCTCTAACTCCCCCTGTCAGAGAGGGGATTAAATGACGTTCCCGGTTAGGTAGCAGTTACTTACCAGCTCTTAGGGCCGGTGAACGTACTCCAGTTCAGACCTCCTAATATCCCGCCAATTACCCGCCACCCAGGCTATTGTTTCATCTATTCCCTGTGATAAAGAAACCTCCGGACTCCATCCAAGCTCCCGTCTCGCTTTGCTTGAATCCAGCATATAAGCGTCATCATGCCCCCTCCGCACTCCGGCTCCCCGGGTGACCCTGTCAAAATCTCGGTTCATCTTCTCACAAATACGTTTGACCAATTCCCGTACCTCAACGGTTTCATCCGGCGAGATGTGATAGACTTCGCCCGCTCTGCCGCGAAACATGCCCGCGATATACGCCCGCGCCGCGTCCCTTACGTGAACATACGAGCGCACGGCCGTACCACCGCCATGCAACCGCAAAGTTTTGCCCAGTTTCAAGTAAATGACCGTCCGCGGAACTATTTTAAACAACTTCTGCCCCGGTCCATAAACATTGCCGGCCCGCATGTAAACCACCGGAAAGCCATAGTTCCTATGGAAAGTGTTCAGCAATAAATCAAAAGCTGCTTTAGAAACCGCGTAAGGCGAAGAAGGATTCAGCGGCGCGGCCTCATCAATTTTGCCCCGTACTGATCCATAAACTTCCGGTGTTGATATTTGAACAAATTTTGCCAGCTTAGGTAACTTTCGCAAGCTGTCAGCCAGCTCCGTCAGAGCCACCACATTAGTCCGCATCCAATGTGCCGGATGGTGCCAACTGGGCGCTACCTCGCCAAGCGCGGCCAGGTTCATCACGTAGTCCGGCTGTTCCGACAGAAGGCAAGCCTTCAGTCGCTCCAAGTCCGCGTTCAAATCCGCCTTAAAGAACCTGAAATTTGAGACGTCCCGCGCCAAATAAGACAGGAAGGTTGGCGTATTTTCCTGCCTGTCCACCCCCAACACCTGGCAATCGCCGGCCGCCAGCAGCTCGTCCACCACGTACGAGCCCGTAAACGAATTACAGCCTATCACGGCTACCTTGGTCATTCTGTAAGACTAAGTCATATTTTTTGGCGACACAACCGGCCGGCGGCGTAAAAGGGGCTAGTGACAGATGGGTGGGTAAACGGTAACTTAAATAGATATGTGCGGAATTGCCGGCAAGGTGTACTTCAACGGAAACAAGGTTGACCAGCGAGACTTGGATAAAATGTCCCGGGTCCTGGCCCACCGGGGCCCTGACGACGCCGGCGCCTATCTCTCGCCGGAAAAACACCTGGGTCTGGCCCACCGCCGCCTGGCCGTCATAGACACTACCGCCGCCGGCCGCCAGCCTATGAGTTTCGGCGGCCGCTACTGGATTGTCTTCAACGGAGAGATATACAACCACGCGGAGCTGCGGCGGCGACTACGGCGGCGAGGCTACAAATTTTTCTCCCGCGCCGACACGGAAATAATACCGGCCTTGTACGACCTGATGGGCCCGCGCTGCCTGCAAAAACTGCGCGGCATGTTCGCCTTCGCCCTGTATGACGAGAAGACGAAAGAGCTCTTTTGCGCCAGGGATCGGCTGGGACAAAAGCCGTTTAAATACATCCACCGCGGCGGGCTCTTCGCCTTCGCCTCCGAGCTGAAAGCGCTGCTGACCCAGCCCGAGGTAACGGCCCGCCCCGACTACGCCGCTATCCACCACTATCTTACCCTGCAGTACTGCCCGGCGCCGGCTACCGGCTTTAAGGACATAAAAAAGCTGGAGCCGGCTCACTATCTTATACTGAACACAAAAACCGGGCGTCTTACTAAACAGCGATACTGGCAGCTTTCCTACGCGCGGAAACAGTCCTACAGCGAGGAAGAGTGGGTTGACCGCATCCGCGGCAAACTGGCTGAAGCCGTTAAGTTGCGGATGGTGGCCGACGTGCCGCTGGGCGCTTTTCTGTCGGGCGGAATAGATTCCAGCGCCGTGGTGGGGCTGATGAGCCGCCACAGCGCCAAGCCGGTTAAAACATTTTCTATCGGTTTTAAAGAACATTCGTATAACGAACTGCCGCACGCCAAAACGGTCGCCAGGCATTTTGGGACAGATCATACCGAAATGACAGTGGAGCCTGAAGTCATCCGGCTGCTGCCGGAGCTGGTCAAGCAATACGAGGAACCGTACGCGGACAGCAGCGCCCTGCCCACTTATTACGTAAGCAAGCTAGCCCGGCGTGATGTTACCGTAGCCCTTAACGGCGACGGCGGCGACGAAAACTTCGCCGGCTACGGCCGTTACAGCGTGCAGTTGTTTGCCTCCGGCCACCAGCGCCTGCTTAACGCCTCGCACCGGGCCGTCCTGCCCCTGGTGGCGGCCGCCCGCCGGCTGGCGCCCACCACTTTCCTGGACCGCGCCTACCGCTTCACGCGCACGGCCACTGACGATTACGCCCGCCGCTACGTTAACTACGTCTGCTATTTCACTAACGAACAAAAGCGACTGCTTTACACTCCCACTTTCCGGGCGCTTACGGAACCCTCTGACACTTATGACATCATTGCCGGCCAGTTTCCCAAAGCCGGCAACAACGACGGTCTTGACCAAACCCTGTACGCGGACATAAACACTTACCTGCCCGACGACCTGCTGGTCAAGGTGGACATCGCCACCTCGGCCGTTTCCCTGGAGGGGCGTTCGCCGCTGCTGGACCACGAATTCATGGAGCTGGCGGCCCAGATACCCTCTTCCCTCAAGCTGAAGCGGCCTCACCACAAGAAATATATCTTCAAAAAAGCCTTGGCGGATCTTCTGCCGGACCACACACTTAACCGGCCGAAGATGGGCTTCGGCGTGCCTTTGGAGCATTGGTTCCGCGCCGAGCTTAAAGGTTTTGTTTATGAGATCCTCCTGGACCGGCA
>CAZLVG010000020.1:3096-15768 GCA_964562905.1 uncultured Candidatus Saccharibacteria bacterium
CCCGGGGCTTGTTTGAACCAGCACAAGTGCGCCGCCTGCTGGACGAACATTGCCGCACCCGCATAAACTACGCCAATCACATCTGGGCTCTGCTGACCCTAGAGTTATGGTTCCGGCGCTTTTTTGACGGCCAGGCCAGCCCGCCACACACTGAAGTTATGGCTGCCGACCGCCAAGCCGCCTCCCGCTAAAATCATGCCGGAAAACCACCGTCCGCATATCGCGCATCTGCTTCCCTCGCTGGGAAACGGCGGCTGTGAGAACAGCCTGCTGGAGTTGATCCCCGCTCTGCCGCGGTACCGCCACACGGTTATAGCTATGCAGGAGCCCAGCCCGCTGGCCCACAGATTTACGGCGCGCGATATAGAAGTTACACGCCTCCATCAGACGGGAGCGCTTCAGCTCGCGGGATACAAACGACTATATCACACCCTGCGGCGGCTAAAGCCCGACCTTTTGCTTAGCTATCTGCCGTTTGCCGATATGGTCGGGCGTTTTGCCGGCCAGGCAGCGGGCGTGCCGCGAGTTGTCTGTTCAGTAAGAGCCAATATGGCAGTCACTCCCTTGGGCTGGCCCTACCTGCCCGCCGATCGTCTGACATCTTTTCTGGTCAATAATTATCATTTCAACAGCCCCGCTGTCTCCCGTACTTACGGCTCCTTTTTCAAGTTTCCGTCCAGCAAGCGAACCGTCATACCCAGCGGCGTCACTCTCCCGCCGACATCCAGTTCCGCCGCGCGCGCCGCATTAGGGTTAGCCCCCGATGACAAAGTGATTGCCTGCGTAGCTCACTTCCGCCGGCAAAAAGGACACCGCTACCTGGTTAAAGCGGCGGATAAGCTGGCGCGCACCCACTTGGGGCTGAAGATACTGCTAGTAGGATCGGGCTACCACGAAGGCGCTGTCGCCAAGCTCATCAGCTCCAAGCGCCTGGCTGACACCGTGTTTATGCTGGGCAACCGCTATGACGTCAGAGATGTGATACTGCCCGCCGCGGACCTGTTCGTGCTGCCCACCCTGTACGAGGGTTTAAGCAAGGCTCTTCTGGAAGCGGCGGCGGCGGGACTACCCATAGTAACCACCGACATCGCTGAAAACAGAGCCGTGTTCAATCACGGTGAAACAGCCCTGCTGGTGCCTAAGCGCGACGCCCAGGCGCTAGCCCGGTCTATCAGCGCCCTGCTGGCTAACCCGGGCCTGGCCCGGCGGCTCGGCGAGGCGTCCCGCGCCCACGTACTGCAGCATTACTCCCTATCCCGGGTAGCCGATCAATGGAAAGTCTTTCTGGACCAGCTGCTGGGGGTAACCCGCTCGGTCAGCGCGGCTTACGCGCCGTCACTGTCCATCCTTCCGGCGCCGCCAGATATGACTGGCGGTACCACCAATCCAGCCGCTGACGCGGCCAGTGATGAACCACTTGCTCCATCAAATGATCAACAGCCAATCCGCTCGCGTTAAGCAGGCAGTATAAAGGGGCCAACCACGGCCGGCCTCCTTGGCGAGGACTTTCTAAGACGCGCGTCAACAAGCGAGCCATGGTGGCGCCGTAAGCGCCCACCGGTTCCACGCGGACAACGGTAAAAGAAGCCAGCAGACGCCTTAACTCCCATTCGGTAAAACGGCGGTAGTCCCGGGGCGCGCCGTGCTCGGGAAATATAAACGGGACTGAAATGAAAACCAAGCCGTCCGGCCGTAAGACGCGGTATATTTCCCCCACGGTTTCTTCCACCCGCTCCACATGCTCTAATACCTGAGTAGATATCACCGCGTCAAAATAGCCTTCGAAAAACGGCAGCGACCAGGTAACTCCAACAGTGTCCACTCGCGGGCCGCCCTGGCTGTCAAAACCGACTAATGAATCGGCCCAGGCAAAAAGTTGTTCATAAGGCTTTACTCCGCAGCCTAAATCCAGTAGCCGGCGCCCGTTCTCCATTTTGACAATTTCCGCGAATTCACCCACCCGCCGGCGTAGTACCGACAGCCCCAGATAATCACATTGCCACAGGCGCGGCCGCAGCCGCTCTTTAATCCGCCGGGACTGTTCCGCTGCCGTTAGCGAGGCCATATCATACTCGCCAAACCCCGCGGCGCCAGGGAGCGCCACGGCGGCGGAGCGGTAGCAGACACCTCCGCCGTAAACCGGTCCAGTGCCGCCGGCAAGTCGTGATTGGCGCGTACATATTCAAAAACCGCCTGTGACGACCTTTGCCACAAATCGCTGTCAATAAGCAGGCGCTGCACCGACCGAACTAACTCATCCATGTTTTTCCGCGCGCATACGCCTCCGCCGTCCGCGAATAAATCGCCCGGATTTACAGCCCAACTGACAATAGGGGTGCCGGCCGCTCCTGCCTGCAGAAAGGTGTTGGGAAATCCTTCGTAGGTTGAGGTGTTTACCAACACTTGCGCTCTGGCAAAGTATCGGTCAGCCTCCGGCAGCGGCACCTTGGGCACGAAATGAACGTTGGGTATATTAGCCACCCTTTCCAATGTTTTTATATACAGTTCCGGTACGTGCTCCTGACGCGGCGCTATCATGACAAATGAAGCCGCGGGCATCCTTTGAGCCAGATCCAGCAATAAGTCCGGTCTTTTCCATGTCTCACAGCGGCCCACCCACAGCACGGGAATGTCCCGCCGGCCGGACGGCCGGCTCGGCGGAACCTCTATGGAGCTGGGCACCACCTGCGCCTCAATCCTCAACCTGTCTTTAATTAAGCGCCGGTGGTCCTCGCGCTGGCTTATTACCCGGGAAGCTCCCAGCAGACCATAAGCAAAACTTAAGCCGGCCAGGCGATGGCGCCGGATAAATTCTCCCGTACAGTCCATCTCGTGCGCCGTCATGTACACGAAACGGCGACGGAACAGGCGGCAGAACAGACTGATGACACCCACTTCCGCGCTGGCCGCGCGGGCCACGTAAATATCCGCGTCAACTTCCCGCACGGTACGCCACACGCCGATGATGTGGGCCGCCATGGAAGTGTCGGGGTGTCCTATCTTCACCGTGCGCACCAGGCGCACGCCGTCGCGTACCTCCGACGGCGGCTGGCCGTAATCGCCTACGATAAAGCTTACCTGCCAGCCCGGCTTGGCTGCCAGCGCCCTGGCCAGGCGCCATAGTTGCACCTCCGCGCCGCCGAAAGCGGACTGTTGCCGCGGGTTAAACAGCTGATAAGCGTGGGGAGAGTAAAAGCAGATGTGTGTTTCCATAAAACGCCTTTTGACTTACTTTAAGAGCGCAATGGCTCCGAGCGCCAATTCAGCCACGGGCGCACCACCCCGGCCCACTCTCCCTGGTAGCCGCCCCGGCCCTCTCCCGTGTCGCGTACCTTAAAGGACAGCGCCGGGTTGGCCATAGCTTGCGTGTCCGAAATTCCCCTTCCCACTATGGCCGTAACCAGGTAAGTGCCGTCATTCAAAAAATGGGCCGGTAGCCGGCATTCAGCCCGGAAGACGCCCTTCGGGTGCTGCCTACCCGCCCAGCTGTCGCCTCTACCCCCCGACGGCAGGTTGTTGGCGGAAGCCAGCACCACCAGGCCCAGCTCGTCTTTAAGGTGAACGGCCGCGTATAAGGGAGCATTGGCCCTAAAGTTTTGATATTCAAGTTGCAAAATGACGTCTCGGTTGATCAGCACCTCCTTCACCGGCTGGCGGCGGGGCGGCTGCAACACGCGCACCGCCCTAAGTCTTACCACCTCGTTGCCCGGAGCTTCTTTTAAGTCAGGCCATGACACCTCGGCCCTGTTCTTGTAGGGTTCACAGGCATAGCGCCGGATCATTTCTGCCGTCGGCCCTTCCGCCACCTTTTTCCCTTTATCAATCCAGATAACCCGGCTGCACAGCCCAGCCAGAGCGTGCATGCTGTGGGAAACAATCAGCATGGCCGTTCCCGCCCGGGCTATCTCCTGCAGCTTCTCCAGGCACTTGCGCTGAAAAGCAACATCCCCCACCGTCAGCACCTCGTCAATAAGAAAAATATCAGGCCGCACGTGAGCCGCCACCGCGAAAGCCAGTCGAAGCCGCATGCCCGTGGAATACCTTTTTATGGGAACGTCCAGAAAGCGGCCGATCTCGGCAAAAGAGACGATCTCCTCGTACCGGCGCCGCACTTCCCGCCTTTTCATCCCCAGCAGCGCTCCCCCCAGATAGATATTCTCTTCCCCCGTCAGTTCCGGATGGAAGCCCGTGCCCGCCTCCAGCAGGCTGCCCGCCCGGCCGCGCATTACCGCCCGGCCCCGCGTAGGCTCGGTAATCCTGGCCAGTATGTTCAGCAGGGTGCTTTTGCCCGATCCGTTTTTGCCGATAATACCCACAATTTCACCCGGTTTCACCTGAAAAGAAACATCCCGCAGCGCCCACAACAAACGCCGCCGCGGGCCCAAGGCGTAACTCTTGGACAACTTTTCTGCGTCAATGGCCGGCAGAGACATGTTTATATAGCGAGTTATGTTAATCAACACCTCACCGCGGGTCCTTATCGCGGGCCATGCACCCCCACGCGACGAGCAGGTGTGTCCGGCGCGCGGGGGACCCCCGGCCCGGCCAGTAAGCGGCTGGCCGTCAGCGCACTTAGATTAATTGACATAGAACCCTATATAACATCTACCACGCGGCGCTGGACTCTTCCAAACAGCAGCCAACCGGCTACCAGCGCTATGACAGCCAGGACGGCGGCCGCGGCCACTTCAATCCAGGGCGGAGTGGTTCCCAACAGGGCGGAGCGGAACAGCTCAATAATGCCAGTCAAAGGATTTAACGATAAAAGTATCCGCCAACTGTCCGGTACAAACGTAACGGGATACACTATGGGACTGCCGAAAAACAGGGCCTGCGTGGCGATGGCCACCATGTAGCGCACGTCGCGCCACACCGCCTGCCAGGCGGCCAGAATTAAACCTACTCCCACGGTTAACGCCGCCGTGATCAACACGGCCGGCACCACATACAGCACCGACCATCCCACCGATACCTGGTAATAAGCCAGCAGTCCCGCGAAGATCAGCGAGGAGATAAGAAAGTCCACCATCTCCACGCCTACGGCTATTAGCGGGGCGAAGAAACGGGGAAAATAGGTGCGGGAGATAAGCGTCATATGGTTTACCAGACTGTCGGCCGCCCCCCGCAAGCCGTTGGAAAACAAAGTCCAGGGCAGCAGCGCGGCATAGACAAACACGGGGTAAGGCAAGCCCTGCGAGGGAACACGAACCAACAAACCAAAAAATAGTGTAAACACCACCATGGACATCAAAGGATACACAATGCCCCAAAGAGCTCCCAGCCTGGCTTGCTTGTATTTAGCCTTAACTTCTCTCCACCACAGCAGAAATAAAACTTCGCGATAATCAAAAGCTTCGCGCAAAGCCGCCAGCGATCCCACGGGCTTGTCGCCAATAATGCGAACGAAACGTTGTGAGGCCGGGCGCGGCATGCGGACAGAACTAAGAACCCAACGACACCCTTATTCTGTAGGCCGTCTCGCTCATCTTGACGGCCATCTTGGCGGCCGGCTCCTCTCCGCGCCACTCCAGCTTGAACCTTGAATTGAAATAGTTGGTCATAACCCAGCGGCGGTAGGAGACTTCCCAGCCGCGCACGTAGTCGGCCGGAAACAGAGTACTGTAAGCAGGACTTCTCATTAAGCGCGCCGCCCGGGCCAGTAGGGGATAAGCCCGGGCCGGATGAGCGGCTGCCTGCTGCGAGGCGCTGGCGCTGTCGCACGTCCACACGGAGCACGGCCGCGCCAGATACACCGCGCCGAAGCGCAAAGCCAGAACGCGGGGTATAACAGTGTCGGACAACACGCCCAGCCCGGAAAGAAACCACCCTGCCTCTGCCAGCGCCGGCCGGCGATAAATGGTGGCTCCGCCCAGCGCGTGCGCTGGCTCTGTTTTTTTAAGGTACTGGTTAAAATAATCAGCCGGCGACACATAACGGCTGCTCTTCCAGGCCGGAACGGTGGCGGTCTGGTTATGCACCCCGTCGGCCACCACCATGGCTCCGAAGATTACGCCGGCCAGCGGGTAGCGGATCGCCCACTCCACGGCGCGCTCAAAAAAACCGGGTAGCACGTAGTCGTTGGCGGAAGCAAAATAAACGTAATCACCCGTCACCGCCCCGGGCGCAATCTCCCTAAGGACCGCGTCGGCGCCTATGCGCCGGCCGCCCTCAATCAGGTGAATAAAGGAATGTTTCTTCTGGTATCGCCTTATGATTTCCCGGCTGTTATCAGTAGAGCCGTCGTCATACACCACCAGCTCATCCGGAGGCCGGGACTGGCGCGCCAGCGCCGCCAACGCCCGCGAAATTACGCGGCCGTCATTGAAGTTCGGCATGAAGACGGACAGACGAACACTCATACGATACGAAAAAGTCTATCATCCTCCCTGGCGGAAGGCCACTGCCAGCGGCGACAGGCGCTCCGGCCATCAACACGCCAGTCGGCTGGCGTGTTGATAATGCCCGCCATAGCACAGTCCTCCTCCAGCACCGTGTCATGGCGCTGTGCCGGCCACCGCGGAAGACAGCTACGCTCCCCCTACAATTGCCAGCCGCCATCGCAGCTGCTTATTATAGGCACAAGTATGAATGATGTTTTATTCCCCTGGCACTGGCGATTTACTTTAAGGCTGCTCATAATCGCGGCCGCCCTGGCCGCCGGCTGGCAGCTCTTCTCTCCCGCTATCACTTTTTTGTCGCAAGAAGACCCGTCCGCCGATAAAGTAGCCGAGGATTTCTATAACGGCCACGTGTCCCACCCGCAGTCCCTGCGGCGGGTAACCGGTTTTGAGCCGGGACCCTACGGCTGGTATCTGCCGCCGGGACAGGCGGGAGAGCTTATCTACCGCGTCAGTCTGGAGAGACCGGCTACCCGCGACACTTATCTCAACCTCGGGCTTAATTTAAGTCCCCCTGTGCGGGGAAAAGCCAGTCTGTCCGCGGACGGCCACAGCTATACCACCCTGGCGCAAAACCGCTCGCTTGACCACCTTACGGACAGGCTGCCTGTCGGCGGCCTCGTCGCCGGGCACCGCACTTTCTATCTTAAGGTCGCGGCCGAAGCGCCTCACAACTTACGCCCGGGTGAGGACACCCCCGGCGCCCACATCTTTTACAACCTTAGAGTAAAATCGTTCGCCTCCCCGCCCCCAACGGTACCGGCGCCGGCACAAGCGGCGGCCGGCCTGGCCTGGTTCGGCGTTACTTTCTCGCTGCTTTCCCGCCGCGGTTATAAAGCTCTGCCGATTATTTTTATTATGGCGGCCGGCCTGTTCCTGCGTTGGTCCCGCCTTGACGCCGTCGCCTACGGCCGCGCCGAGCCCGACGCGCTGGCTTACCGCCAGTACATAGACCGCTTTACTTTCAGCTGGAGCGGGGACAACGGTTTTTATTCCGGTAACTTCAACGAGCGGGAGCCTCTTTTCCTGGCCGCGGGCAAGGCGTTCTTTTTCCTCTTCGGCTCATCCGACACGCACTTGCGGCTGTTGTCATTATTTCTTTCCGTCGCCGCCATCTACGCCTACTGGCGCCTGGCCCGCCGGATATTTGACAGCGATTTCTGGGGATGGCTCACCGCGCTGCTCCTCGCCGTTAACATCCCCCTAATAGTGGAAAGCGCGCGGGGATTGCGCCTGGAGCTGGAACTGTTGCTGTTAGCTCCCTGGGCAGGGTCTTTTTTTGCTGGAAAACGGTTCACTGTGCCGAAAGCCGCCTGGTCGGGCCTGCTGGGCGGACTATTGGCGCTCACCCGTTTTTATTACCTGCCCGTTCATATCATCGCCGCGCTATACGCCGCTTTCTCGCGCCGACACAGGCGCGCTGTCAAAAAAGTGTCTGCCGCGGCGTTGACCACCATCCTTATAGCTTTACTCCTCGCGCTACCTCACAAATACGGCCTGTACAAAACTCACGGCAGTTTTAACTACGACACGCAATACGTTACCAGATGGTTTGCCAACGTTGAGTTCGCCGGCCAGCCGGGCTTCCCCAGCCAGGAGGAGGTAGGAGGAAATGCCTACTTGGGTAACAATGTCTCTTACCTGCATTACGTGTTCGGCCTGCACTCCTTTTCCGAGGTAGCCGGCACCGTTATCTCCGGCTACCAAAAAGCTTGGCGGAATTTTGATCTAATCGGGTACACGGACCGGTTCAGCGCCGCGGGTTTTATTGATATCGCTTTCACAGCTATGATACTGGCCGGCCTGATTTACATCGCGGCCAATCGCCGCGACCTTTTATGGCTGCCGCTGCTGGTCCTGCTGCTGTTGGCCGTGCCTATCTTTCCCTACGGGCGCGGGCTTCTGGAAAAATACCGCCACCTTTACCATGTTTTTCCTTTAGCGGCCATCATCGCGCTGCTCGGCACCCGCTTTCTGCTTAATAAATTATCAGGATACACTGTGACGGTTCAGACGCCGAAACGGTCATACGCCTTGCGGCTGCCTTCCTGGCTTTTCCGGTAACAAATAGGCTATTATGCCAGCAGCCATGAAAAGCGCCCCGCGGCTTTCAGTGATTATCCCCGCCTATAACGAAGAGCGGACGCTAGCGCGGCTGCTTAAGCAAGTTGCCTCGCAGCTGACCTTGTTGCCGGCGCATCTGGAACGCGAGCTGATTATTGTCAACGACGGTTCCACTGACGCCACCGGGCGGCTATTGGAGCAATTTCACGCCGACTTTCAACCGCCAAACAACGCTCCGCGAGTAACGGCCACGCGTATCATCACCCACAACCATAACCAAGGCCTGGCCGCGGCCATGCGCACGGCGTTCAAGCACGCCGCCGGCGATTTCTTGCTTATCCAGCATTCCGACTTGGAATATCCGCCCGCCGGCTGGCCCGCTTTGCTGGCACCGCTGTTAGCAGGCCGCGCCGACCTCGTCGCCGGCTCCCGATACTTGACCGCAGACAACCCTTCCTTCAAACGGTCGTACCGTCTGGCCGGCCAGTTCATTACCTCCCTGGTCAACGTCCTGTACGGAGCCGGACTTACGGACGTCATCACGGCCGCCCACGCTATGCGCCGGGAGGTGGCGGACTCAATAACTTTTACCGGCGAAGGCTTTGCTTTTGAGTCGGAATTGACTTGCCGCGCGCTGCGCGGCGGCTGGCGGCTAACGGAGGTGCCGACAACTTTTCACCCCCGCAGCTTCGCCGAAGGCAAGAAAATCCGAGCCTACCACATCGTCGGGATTATTAAAATCATCCTGCAGGTCAGGCTGGCTGCACATCCGGCCGGCCGTCCTGCCGCGCGCTGACCTCCTTGCCAGCCCGCTCTTCCGCGATACTTCCGCTCCAAGTATAATAAACGCGTGAAAGTATTAATCACCGGCGGCACGGGCTTTCTGGGAACGAACCTGCAGCACGTGTTGGCCGAAATCGCGCCGGAAGCGACGGTAAGCCTCTTCTCCCGCCGCGCGGGCGGAGACGTGCAGAACTTTAACCAGGTAAACTCGGCAGTGAAAGGCCAGGACCTGGTCATCCACGCGGCGGCTTTAACCGGTATCGGCCAGTCGTTGAGCGGACAGCAGGATACAGACCGGCAGTTTTTTAATATCAACGTAAACGGCACCGTCAACGTGCTGGAAGCGTGCCGGCGCCACGGCGCCAAAATGGTGATGATTTCCACCGGGGAGATATACGGCACCAACCAACAGCCCGGCTCCCCCATGACTGAAGATCATCCGGTGCGCGGCTTGTCCGGTACCTACACCATCTCCAAGTACGCGGCGGAACAGTACTGCCTGCTGCAGCACCAAGCCAGAGAAGCTAACGTGGTCGTACTGCGGGTATTCACTATGTACGGCCTGTATCAGTCAGCCGGGAAAATGATTCCCATATTTTTTGCCGCGGCTAAGCAGAACAAACCTATCACCGTCAACGGCACCGGCCAGCAAAAAAGAGATTTCGTGCACGTAAAAGACGTGGCCCGCGCCGTATGGGACGCGCGGGATCTGGCTCCCGGCACAGTGGGCAACGTGTGCACCGGCCGTTCTCACACCGTTCTGTCCGTAGCCCGGCTCATTCAAGCCGCCGCCAAAAAACACAGCTACAATACGGCCATTTCTTTCAACCCGCCCCGGCCCAACGATGTTGAAGAATTTCTGGGCAGCCATGACAAACTGACCAGGCTTACCGGCTGGCAACCCCGCCATTCGATCGCGGCGGATATAGACACGCTGGCCGACTGGTATCTGGCCGATAAGCCCTCTCCCGCCCCGGCCGTATTTTTCCACCGGGACACGGACCTCATCGCCCAAAAAGCCGATGTCATTGAATACGCCAGCGCCGTTTACGGAGAGAAGGAAATCGACGCGGTGGGCCAAACCCTGCGCAGCCGCTGGCTGGCGCCGGCGGATAAATCGCGGGAATTTGAGCAAAAAGTAAGCCGCCTGTTCGGCCAGCCGCGCGGCTTATTTGTCAACTCCGGTTCCTCGGCCAACTGGCTGGCTCTGGGTTCGCTGAAACTGAACCAAGGCAGCGAGGTGATAGTACCCGCCTGCACTTTCCCTACCACCTTTGCTCCCATTTACCAGCACGGCCTGACACCAGTAGTAGTGGACAGCGACGTGGAAACGCTTAACATACGCCTTGATCTGGCGGAGGCGGCCGTAACCTCGCGCACCCGCGCCATCATGGTCCAGCACACTTACGGAAACCTCAACGACCTGCCCTCTCTGCGCCGCTTGGCTGATAAGCATAATCTATATCTTATTGAGGATTCCTGCGACACTGTGGGCGGCAGTATCAATAATCAACCTACCGGATCGTTCAGTGATATAACAACCACTTCTTTTTACTTCGTGCATCACATCACCGCCGCCGGCGGAGGGGGCATGGTTATGTACCGCGACCCGGAGCTGCACCGCCGCGCCCACTCCATGCGGGACTGGGGGCGACAATCTTTGGGATACGACGAAGATCTGACTGAAAGGTACACCGACGCTATCGCGGGCATCCCTTTTGACTCCAAGTTTTTATTCACGGAAGAGCCGGTTAACTTTAAGGGAATAGAAGCGCAAGCGGCTTTCGGGCTGGTGCAACTGGAGCGGCTGCCCGACTTTCTGGAGCGCCGCCGCAAAAACGTGCGGCGCCTGCGTAATTTTTTCTCCTTGTGGCCGGATATTTTCACGCTGCCGCGGGCATTGCCGCGAGCTGAATCGTCCTTGCTCACCCTGCCGCTTACCATCCGCGACGGAGCGCCCTTCAGCCGGCTGGAGCTGGTTCAATTCATGGAGAAAGAAAAAAAGATCCAGACGCGCCCTTTGTGGGGAAACATCACGCGGCATCCCGCTTTTGCGGCAGTAAAAACCCGTATTGCCAGCGACTTGTCCGGAGCCGATAAGCTAATGAAAGATACGGTGTTGGTTCCCTGCCACCACGGTTTAAGCTGGAAAGACATAGAATACATAAAGGACAGCTATCGCCGGTTTCTCCAGTCCCGGGGAATCACCGTCAAGCGGGAACTGGAATACACCTCCAGGAGACCGACCAACCCGGAAAGGCAGTAGCGCCACGTAAAAAAGTTTTGGCCAATTACGCCGTTTTCTGCTAGCGTGGCCCCACTGTACACTCTCACCATTTAGGTAAAGGAGGACTTACGCAGTTGACCCCCTCAGCAGTACACTGAAGGGGTCTTTTTAATCCTTCAAAACAAACACAAACAGCCTATGAACGCACCAAAATGCAACGAGTACGGCTACATCCAGTGGCTGCTCGCTGCCCAAACCAACTACACTTGTACCGAGTTCGAGCAGGTCGCGCCCAGAGAGATGGCGCATGATGCTCCCACCCGCATGCTCAGGAGAGAAAAACTTACCCCGCGCATTCTCTGGAAGAACGCCGAGCCGCACGTCGACAAAAAAAGCGGCTACCTCATCACTGACGACTCCGTCATCGACAAGCCGCATACCAAAGACCTCGACCTGGCACGCTGGCAGTATTCCGGCACCCACCACGATGTGGCGAAGGGAATTGGATTGGAATCTCTGCTCTGGACCAGCACCGACGGCAGCGAACATCTACCCGTAGACTACCGCCTGTACAACCCAACGGCTGACGGCAAAAGCAAAAACCAGCATCTGCAAGATATGCTGTATATGGCTGCAAACCGCGGGTTTGAGCCGGAATATGTGCTCATGGACAGCTGGTACACTTCCCTGGACAACCTCAAGACGTGCCGGAAGTTGGGCTGGGACTGGATCGGCCAGCTACGCAAGAACCGTATTGTGAGTCTTAAACCCCACCAGCAAACCAACCTGGAAAAGATAGATATTCCAGCTCAGGGAGCGACGGTGTATCTCAAAGGCTACGGCTTCATCAAAGTATTCAAGACTGTGTCCGAACACGGACGCGTTGGGTACTACGGTACCAGCAATCTTGATCTGACCGCGTCTGACGTAGAGCGAATCTACGGCAAACGCTGGCAGATCGAGGAGTACCACCGGAGCTTAAAGCAGCAGTGCGGCATTGCCAAATGCCAAGCCCGGACTGACCGCTCCCAGCGCAACCATATCTGGTGCGCTGTTCATACATTCTTGCTACTTGAAGTTCATCGTCTCAATACCGGCGTGACGTGGCAGCAAGCCAAGCTCTCGATTGTGCGAGATGCGATTCAACACTACTTGCTTGATCCCAGATTCAATTTGAAGTTGGCAACTGCGTAAGTCCTG
>CAZLVG010000021.1:0-15691 GCA_964562905.1 uncultured Candidatus Saccharibacteria bacterium
TCCCTCCCCTCGACGGAGGCTCCACTCTTTAGGTCCTCCCCTTGACGGGGGAGGTCAGGTGGGGGTGAAGTAGTAACTGGTAACTGGTAACTGGTAACTAGTAACTCGTAATTCGTAACTAGCGCGGTATTGTAGTTTCTCTTCCCTGACGGGAGAGGCCCCGCTTACAGTCCCTCCCCTCGACGGAGGCTCCACTCTTTAGGTCCTCCCCTTGACGGGGGAGGTTAGGTGGGGGTGAAGAAATGCAGTCGGTGACAGCTTTCAGTTTTTAGTCACCCTCCCCTTTTGTCCCCTCCCATCAAGGGAGGGGAAATAAGGTCATCTTACCAGTTAGGTGGCAGTTACGCTGGTAATAGTTGTGCGGATTGGAATAATGTCATATGCTAACTCCATGTTAAAACAGAGGGAAGTAAAAAAGAGAATGGAAATAGACTTTGGCGTGGCTGGCGTGATAGATGAAAGAACCAGGAGCCTGATGATGGAGACTTTGGGGTTTGGGAAGAGAAGAAAATGGGTGACGTATGGACCGAGAGTGAATGAGTTGGAAGAAAAGTTCGCCGGTACCTTTGGCTATAAACACGCGGTGGCAATGAGCAGCGGCACAACGGCGGATACCGTAGCGGCATTGAACCTGTACGGCATAAACGCCGAGGCAAGCCTGGATAGATTTGCCAATGAGATAATAGTTCCGGCGTTAGCTTTCATAGCTGTGGGAGAAGCTGTATACCAAGCCGGCTTCAAGCCGGTGTTTGTTGACGTAAAAAGAGAAACCCAAAATATAGATCCTGACAAGGTAGAGCAAGCGATAACTGATAAAACGAGAGCCATCCTGGCAGTTCATAGCTTGGGAAAACCCTGTGACATGAAAGCAATAATGGAGATCGCCAAAGAGAATAACTTATGTGTTATTGAAGATGGATGCGAAGCCCACGGCGCAATGTATGACGGCAAGTATATTGGACATTTCGGAGACATGATTACATTTTCCTCCTACGCGGCTCACCTGATATGCTCCGGAGAGGGCGGAATGCTGGCGACCAATGATGACAAGATAGCGGATTTATCCCATTCAATCAGGAATCATGGACGGGACAATAACAGTTTATACTTTGATCATATCAGGATGGCTACGAATGCTAAGATGAATGATCTGGAAGCGTGCGTGGGCATACCTCAAACTGAAGATTTCTGGCAGACTTTCAAAAAGAGAAAAAAGAATCTTAACTATTTGCTGGAGCAGGTTAAGGATTTAGAGGAATTTGCCTACTTTAATCGGGAAGAAGAAAATGAGGTCTTGTCTCCGCACGCGTTCAGTTTAGTGCTGAAGGACGAGAGGTTTAACTATAAAGAGTTATACTACTTTCTACAGCGCTATGGGATAAACTGTAAGCGGAACTTTGGCTCAATCCCCACGCAGCACAAAGCCTTCACGTTTATGGGGCATAAAAAAGGCGATTTCCCGGAAGCCGAATATGTGGGCAATAACGGCTTGCACTTTGCTGTTCATCAGGAGCTGGGATTGGAACACATGGATTACGCGTCGGATTTGTTACATAATTATTTTTTAAGTAAATAATGTACCATTATAAAATATATGGCAGAAATTAATTTGTTGGCGGCTTATCCTAAGACGAAGCGAAACCTGGACGAGCGGGCGGCGGTTAAGACGGAAGAGGACCGCCGGATCGCGCGGCGGTTCGGCCGGGAGTATTTTGACGGGGACCGCCGGCACGGCTATGGCGGCTTCAGCTATCAGGCCCGGTTCTGGCAGCCGGTAGTGCCGGCTTTTCAGGAGCGGTACGGCCTGGCCGCCGGCAGCCAGGTGCTGGACGTGGGCAGCGGCAAGGGCTTTATGATGCATGATTTTGCCCGCTTAATTCCGGGTATAACGGTCAAAGGCATTGATATTTCCCAATACGGCATTGATAACACTATTGAAGATGTGAAGCCGCACGTACAGGTGGCGGACGCTAAGGAGCTGCCTTTTCCGGACAGTTCATTTGATTTAGTCATATCCGTAAACACCGTGCATAATCTTCCGCTGCAGGAATGCAGGCAGGCGCTTAGGGAAATAATGAGGGTGACACGAAAGGACGCTTTTGTGACCGTGGACGCTTACCGCACGGAAGAAGAAAAAAGGCGCATGAATATGTGGAATTTGACGGCTTTGACCTACATGTCAGTGGCACAGTGGGAGAAGCTGTTCGAGGAGGTTGACTACACGGGAGACTACTACTGGTTTATTCCGTGAACTTCGTAGAAGCGCTGGCAGTGGCATGGGCTTGGTAATGATCTTGACGGAGTGAAAACAAAAGCTGCCATACTGGCCGCGTTAAAAAAGCCGTTGGTGGTGGACGAGATAGAAGCGCCGGTGCCGGGAGAAGGCCAGGTGCTGGTAAAAATGCTGGCGGCCGGGGTGTGCCGCTCCCAACTTAACGAGCAGCAAGGCCTCAAAGGCGAGGATCCCTATCTGCCCCATCTGCTGGGCCATGAAGGGGCGGCTGAAGTTATACAAGCAGGCAGCGGCGTCAGCCGCGTGGAAGAGGGAGATTATACGGTGGTGTCCTGGATAAAGGCGGAAGGCAGGGACGCGCCCGGCGGCAAGTACCGCTGGGGCAGCCGGGTGGTTAATTCCGGAGGCGCGGCGGTGTTTACGCAATACGCGGTGGTGTCCGAAAACAGATTGACAAAAATTAACCGGAAAGTCCCGCCCGAAGCGGCGGCGGTTATCGGCTGCGCGGTGGCGACCGGCGCGGGCGCCGTGCGCCACCTTACTTCTGCAGGCGACAAGACAAAACTGGCCGTTTACGGCGCGGGCGGAGTGGGCCTGTGCGCCGTTATGGCGGCCGTGGCCGCGGGATGCGGTGAGATCATTGCCGTTGACGTCTCCGGCAAAAAACTGGAGCTGGCCCGGTCTTTGGGGGCGCACAGCGCGGTCAAACCGGACAGTGAGCTGCTAAAAGATCTGGATTACGCTATTGAGGCCACCGGACTGCCTGACGTTATGGAAAAGGCTTTTAAGTCTTTATCTCCCCAGGGCAGGCTGATTATCGCGGGACATCCCCCGGAGGGTTCGCTTATAAAAATAGATCCTTTCGCGTTAATTTGCGGCAAGCGGATAACGGGCACCTGGGGAGGCCAGTCTGTGCCGGATGAAGACTTTCCCTATTATGCACAGCAGTTTCTGGCTGGTAAGATGCCCTTAAAGAAACTGATTACCCATTCCTATCCGCTGGAAGGTATTAATGAAGCGTTTAAGAGATTAGCCCAGGGCGATGCGGGAAGAATTGTCATCCGGTTTTAAAAAACCAAGCTTATCGGTATTTGTTACTAATTACAATCACGACAGGTACGTGGGGCGGGCCATAGAAGCTATAGCCCGCCAGAGCAGGCGCCCTGACGAGCTGGTGGTAGTGGATGACGGTTCCACCGATAACAGCCGGGAGGTTCTGCGGCGCTGTCAGAAAAAGTATGGCTGGATAAAACTAATCAGCTTCAGCCGCAACGCAGGAGCCCAGTTTGTGCAGCAAAAGATGATCCCTAGACTTAAAGGTGATTACATATATTTTGGTTCGTCGGATGATTATGTAAGACCCGGTTTTTTTGAGAAGTCCATGCGCTGGGCAGAGAAATATCCGCGGGCGGGTATGATATTCGGCGACATAAGGGCGGTCACGCCTGCCGGGGAAGAGCTGTACAGCATATCAGTTCATCGTTGGCAGCAGCCTTTATACGCTTCACCGGAAGCATACCGCCGGCAATGCTTGGAGGCGGAGGTGGCCTCTCGGTCTTTCGTAGGGTCTACCATCTTCAAAGCCAGCGCCCTGGCCGCTGTGGGCGGATTTCGTCCGGAGCTGGGATCATGGGCTGATTCATTCGCGGCGCGGGCTATCGGTCTGCGGTTCGGCGCCTGCTACATACCCGACTGTTTTATGACCTGGGTTAAATCACCTGGCAGTTGGTCCCACAGTACGTCGCGCCGGCCCCGAAAGATGCTTGCTATCGTTAAGCGGGCCGCTTGCCTGATGAGATCCGACGAATTCAAGCAATATTTTCCGGCTGGTCATGTGAAGAACTGGCAGCGGGGCTACCGCGCCATAATTTTTGAGCAGTTCCTGTTGTCATGCTTGGGGGACAGGTTTGTGATGAGACTGGCCCGCAGCGACCAGCTGCGTTCATGGCGGCGCGGGCTGTGGACTAAGTTGTATTTTTCTTCTTAGAGCGTAAAGGATGTCTGTGGTGGTCAAGGACACTGTCCGAGTTATTGTGCTGACAGTTCACAGCCGTATTTTCGGGTATGCTATGGGCAGTCACATGAGGGAGTTTTTAACCCAACTGTCTTTCTCTACGGCCGGCCTGATAATATCCAACGGCATTCTGTTCGCGTCGCTGCTGCTGGCCGGCAGGCTGCTGGGGCCGCGGCAGTTTGGGCTGTTTTCCCTGACGGCGGCCATAGCGCAGCTTTTGGTCATACCCATGATGCTGGGTATGGACGTGGCGGCTATGAGGGGCGTGGCCAGGCACGCCGAGCCGGCGCGCAGGCGGAGAATAGTCACCTCCGGTTTTTTTGTTTTGTTGCTTTCTTCTGTGTTGATTGGCTCTCTTACGTTGGCGGGCGCGGATTTACTGGGCGCTGTCTTTCATATGCGGGCGCGGGTTATCAGGGCGGCGGCCGCGCTGGCCCTGGCAATTTCATTGCGCATGTTTTTTGACGGCGTCATTCGGGGAGAGAAAAAGTTTAAATTCCAGGCGCGGGGCAGAGTGCTGGAGGCGTCAACTATCCTGGCCGTTTTTGCCATTCTTTATTGGCTGCTGGAAGAAAGCAGCTATCTGCTGTACGCCGCGGCTACTATCACGGGCTCCGCGGTTTTGACATTAACATATTTGCGGCGGGGCGGCGCGGCGCGGCTGATAGCTTCCCGGTACTGGGACAAACGGGAGGCCTGGAGAATGTGGCGTTATATTCGCTTCGGCATGGTGGGCGCGGCGGCGGGCCTGTTGATGGTGGGAGGCGATAAGATTGTAGTGGAACGGACATTGGGAGAGGTATCTTTAGGCATGTACGCGGCTTACTATTACGTATCGGTACAAATAGCGGCGCAGTTAAGTTACATATTCGTAAACGTTTTCTTTCCGTCTGTATCCAGCCGCGGCAACAAGCCGGCTGTCCTGAAGAAACTGGATAAGCTGGTGGCGGTAGCCTTCCTGCCAGCGGTGCTGGCGTCGGCGGGTGTAGCGGCTCTGGGGCTTAAGCTGTTCAGCGGGGCCTATCTTTTCTCCTGGCCTTTGATACTGGCCATGAGCGTGTACGCCGTAATGTTTTTTGTCTGGCAGGTGTACTGGTGGTTTATTACCAGTACCGGCCCGCGCGGAGTTAAATTTGCCGGGTTAAACGGCTTGTTGGCCGGTACGGGCTATTTGGCCGGCATCTATCTCTTGGCGCAGCGGCTGGAAATAATGGCTCCGGCCGTTTCTTTCTTTATTGTTTTTCTGTATCTGGCGGCCGCGGTACAGGTATGGAAGAAAAAATTTCCGGCCCGCTCGTTGACCGGTCCGGGCGGGGGCCATACAATGCAATGATATGTCAACGCGCGGGGGAAAGATCAAAAAGTTGGATGAGCTGGCGGATATCGCGGCGCGGCTGCGCAAACGAGGTAAAAAAATAGTACACTGCCACGGAGTGTTTGACCTGGTTCACCCGGGGCACATACGCCACTTCCAGGCCGCCAAAAAGGAAGGTGATGTTCTGATAGTAACCCTGACGGCTGACAGGTTGGTGAGAAAAGGTCCGGGACGGCCTGTATTTAACGAACAGCTGCGCGCTGAAGCCCTATCGGCTCTGGAGGTAGTGGATTATGTTTCAGTTATAGAAAAGCCCACGGCCGTTGAGGCTATAAAGAAATTAAAGAGTGATGTGTACGTTAAGGGGCAGGATTATAAACAGGCCCGGGACGACGTTACCGGTAAAATAGTTGATGAGAAGAAGGCGGTAAACGCGCACGGCGGACGCCTGCACTTCACAGACGATATTGTGTTCAGTTCGTCCGGTATTATCAACAACCATCTGGACACTTACCCCGAGCACACCAGGGAATATCTGCTGCGGCTGAAAAATAAATACGATTACGGCGATATTGAAAAAGCGCTGTACCGGCCGGCCAGCCTTAAGATAATGGTTATTGGAGACGCGGTTGTTGACCAGTATGATTACTGCTCGCCTATGGGTAAGTCGGGCAAAGAGCCTTTGGTGGTCAGCAGATATTTGAAAGGCGAGTCGTTCGCGGGGGGAGCCGTGGCCACGGCTAACCACGCGGCCAGCCTGGGAGGGCAAGTCCAGCTGGTCAGCCTGTTGGGGCGGAAAGAGTCCTGGAGGCAGTTTATGGCCCAAAATACGGCGGGGCGCGTTAAAACAAAGTTTTTTTACAGGCGCGGGGCCGTAACCACGATTAAACGGCGGTACGTCAGCGACTACCGCAACCAGAAATTATTTGAAATTTATTTTATGGACGACACCGCGCTGGACAGAAAAAGTGAAGCGGACGTCTCTTCCTATCTGCGCCGGCACGCGGGCGAGTACGATCTGGTTATAGTCAACGACTTTGGCCACGGCTTCATTACGGACCCTCTTATAAAAACAATTTGCTCCGGCTCAAAAAAACTGGCGTTGAATGTTCAAACCAACAGCGCCAACACCGGTTTTAACCTGGTAACAAAATACCCTCAAGCCGATTTTGTTTGTGTGGATGAAGTAGAGCTGCGATACGCCGCTCATGACAAGGAAAGCGGTTTAAAAAAGGTGGTGCGGAAGGTGCAGCGGCAAATGAACTGTGAACTGCTGGTCACCACCAGGGGCGCGGACGGCTCTTTGTCCTGGTCGCGGAAGAGAGGATTTATAGAAACTCCCGCTTTCGCGCCCAATGTGGTAGACGCGGTAGGAGCCGGCGATGCCTTCTTCGCCTTCGCCGCGCCGGTCTACGCGGGCGGCGCGCCTGTTGAGCTGGTGTCTTTCGTGGGTAATGTAGCGGGCTCACTGGCCACGCAAATCGTAGGCAACCGCGAAGTAGTGCAGCTGCCCGACGTCTTCAAATTCATTCAACGCTTGTTGAAATAGTGCCCGCGGCGGTGATGCCCGCTTCCGGATGCTCGTAAAATTGACTGTCGTTTAATCCTGCCTCGCGGAACCACCGCTGTATTTCCTCCACGTAATAATAGTTGCTTTTGGGCGTGGCCAGAACGTCAAAAGCGTCATTTAATTTCATACTAAAAGGAAAATTGGCGTAATAGGAAAACGGGATCTTGCGGGCCAGCTTCTTTGCTCCCAGCCTGTCGCACAGGCGCGTCAGCCGGTTAATGCCGTGAACAGCGGCGCCCGGAGCGTAACACAGCTTAAACAACAAGGGCCTCGGAATATGCCTTGTTGCTAGGCGCAAGGTTTCAAATATGTAAACAGCCCGGAAGTTATGCCGGCGATTGTACACCCAGATAAGGTATTTACCGCCCGGCCTGACCGTACCGGTTAAACTTTTAAACCCGTCTTGAGGGCGGGGCAGATGATGGAGTACTCCCAGGCAAAAAGTAAGATCCGCGAACCGCGGGGTGGGCATTTGATATAAATCGGCTTCCACTATGCATACGTTGGGCAGGTCTTTAGTAAGGTGGAACGCTCCCAGGGGCGAGCGGCCCACGTCTGTTCCGATTACCACTTCCGCTTGGCACAAAGCCGCCTGTTTGGTGAATCGGCCCGACCCGCAGCCCGCGTCAAGCAGTTTTTTTCCTTTTAGGTCCTCCTCTTTTATGAAAGGGCTTAGAAAATGCAGAAAATTCTGCTTTTCAAAAGAGTTTTCCTCGTAAATATTATTCCATTCGTAGGAAAAACTGTCGGCGGTTATCTCCTGGTGGCGCTGGAAAGCTTCGTCCCCTCCGGCAGCTTTAAGCGTCAAGCGCGGTATGCCTTCTTTTATAGGGTAGCGGCTGGAAGCGCTGATAAGCCAACCGGACACAATGTGCCGGCCGTTTTTATGGCCGACTTCCGTTTTAAACGGCTCCCCGGTGGCAGGGTCTCTAAGATATGGGACATGTTCCGGACGCATAGAGAAAATATTAACCTATTCCGCGCCCGCGGGCACGAATTTTTTCATGATCTTCCGGTAAGCCTTTATGCTTGCCTCCCAGGAAAACCTTCCGGACGTTTCCTGAAACGCGCTGGCCGCTAATTTTTTCCTCATGGCGGGATTACCGGCCAACTTAGCCACAGCGCGCGCCAGCGCTGACCGGTCGCGAGGCTGTACAAGCAAGGCGCTTTTGCCGTGTGTCAAGATCTCCGAGGTTCCGCCCGCGTCAGTGGCAACAACAGCGGTCCCGCATAGAGCGGCTTCTATGACAGAGGTGGGCAGGCCTTCAGTGTGGCTGGGATTGACAAAAACCTGTGACGTCTTAAGCACGCCCATGGATTTTCGTGGGCTCATCTGCCCCAGGAACGTTACGCGCCGCTCTAATCCCAGGCGGCGGGTCAGCCGAACCAGCCTGTCTTTTTGGGGGCCGCCTCCGATAATTAAGCAGTGCCATTTTTCAAGATCTTCCCGCGCCAACAGTTTTTTCAGGGCAAAAAGAAGGTCGTCAACGCCCTTGCCGTCTATCAGCCGGCCGATAAACGTTATCAAAACCCTGCCCCGGTATTTATTTCTTAAGTTGTCGTCAGCCGGCGCGTCCAGAATGGTTTTAGTGTCCACTCCCCGGTAAATTACATCGGCCCGCCGCCCGGAAAGCCGCTTTACAAACGCCGCCGAGGCGCGGGAGTTGGCTACCACGGCGTCGGCCGAGCGCAGCACCAGGCGCCCGCCGGTGTGGTCGTACAGGCGGGCCGCCAATTTGAGTAAAGGATGGGCCAGGCTGACGAAATCCGAGCCGTGCTCCACGTGCAGCCAGGGAGTGCCTTTTGTCCTGGAATGAATAAGCGCCATAAGGGAAGTGGGAAAAAACCGGGTGCGGGATATGACCATATCATAGGAGGCTTCGTTTAATTTTCGCCATTGCTTTCGGAACGACGGACGCCAGCATTGCGGCAGGGGGTAGTTGGGAATAATCTCCCAGGCCGGCCAGCGCAGAATTCTAACGTCCCCTTTTTTCTCTTCCCCGGGAGCTGATTCGGGGCGCCTGGCTGTAAACACGGTAATTCGTACCCCGGCGCGGGCCATACGCGTGTTAAACTGCTCGGCGTGGCTTTGCAAGCCGCCGACATGCGGAGGGTAATAAGGACTGTAAATAAGCAGTGACGCCGGCAAGTCTTTTTTCTTGAAGTTGTGTTTTGCTTTGTACGTTAAGTCAGAGCGGTTCATAGCTTTTTCCATATTACGGATCGGCCCGCGTCATTGTATATTTTTCGGAATTCTTTCTTATGTCCAGCCAATGACGGTCGCTGGCAAAAATCAACTTCCCCACGCCAGGGACGGTCAAGATAAGGGTCTTTAGGATCCGGCTTAATAAAGAATATATAATCCGCGTTGGCGGGCAGCTGGTAATGATCAGGATTACAGAAGAAGCCGTCGGCAAGACTGTTTAATTTTACGTTTACGCGCGCGTAAGCGTCTATGTAGTCGGTGGTGCGATTGAGAAGAACTGTTTTGTCGCTAGGCACGTTACGGTCTATCCATCTGGACGCGCTGACGGCATAGTCGGGCAACAAATGCTTTTTAAGGTTGTTAACGTAAACGGCCCCCGCGGTATTAACGGCCAGCGATAAAATTAACAGCCAGGATAACAGACGGCGCGGGCGGCCGGACAAACATTTAAACAGGGGGATTAAAAATACAACGGCCGCCAGGCAGGCATACAGCCAGGCGCGGTCGGCCAGGATAACAATGTTGAAGTAGCGGGGCAGCAGCTCCGCCACGGCGAAGAAAAAAATGAACACAGCCATGAGAGTCAAACCCGCGCGCGATTTTACTTCCCTAACCAGTGCCCGGCGGCAGCGGGCGCGGCGGGCGTAAAAATAGCCGCCTGCCAGCACTAGCAAGGGCAGAGTCAGCCCCATATAAAAAGTGTAATATCGTAAAGTGCCGGCAACTCCCGGCCAACCGTTGTGCACGCCGTCTATAGTCGTAAAGGCGGAGGGAAAAGAAAGATTCAACCGGATGTCATCCATTAGTTGCGGCAGATAACGTAGCCAGTAAGGCGCCGCTGCTATTACCGGCAGGGCCAGCAGGGGCAGTAAAAGACGGCGCCTTTTGTGCCTCCATGCCGACGCCGCCAGCCACGCGGAAAAAAATACCAGAGCCAGGCCGTGATATAAAGCGGCCGCCAGCACAGTGATACCGGCAATATTGTGCCATATATTTTGTCCGCCGCGGCGGGCGTGCAACAGCATAAAAACAAAAAAGACGGTAAGGACAATCAGTACCGCCTGCGGCGTGCCCATTTGAGCTTGGACTATCAGTGAGGGGCTGGCCAGCGGAATAAGCAATAAAACTGACTTACCTATTTTTCCGGTAACATTCCTGGCTACCAACCAGGCTGGCGCCAGGGTCGTAAGCGATAAAAGGGGTACCGCGTATTTTAGAATTAACTCGTCCGTGAAGCCGGGTATTTGGTCCAGTGAATATATAAGCGCGGAGAATAAAGGACGCTGGGGCAACTGGTCAATAGCGCCCGCGGCAAAACTTCGTCTGTAAACATTAAGCCAGTGATACGCGTCCACGTCGGGCAGAGCCAGATAGGAAGAAGCCAGCCATCCTACGAGGAGAAGCTGGAGTAAGAAAATGCCAACCAGCAAGGGGGGAGGCTTAAAGGTATTAATGGTAGCTTTTTGGCGTCTGGTGACAATATAACCGAGCACAGCCGCCGCTATAGCGTTGAAAGCAACAAAAAAAGGTTGCGCCTGTCCTAAAATATACGCCTGCGCCAACAGCAGCCCCGGCACTCCCAACAAGGCTAGCAGGAGGTAAAGTGTCAGCAGTTGCGCGCCGTCAAGCTTGCGCGTCGTCACGCTCACCGGATTTTATGGACTTCAACGCTTCTTGTCTGGTCAAAAGCGTGATTTGATATTCAATACGCTCAATGACCGAAAGCATTTTAAAAATAATAAGGAAGACGAGCAGAAAGCCGGCCAGAGTGACGGGGTTAATCTCTCCTTCCAGCCCCAGGGCCGCGGTAAAGGAATAGATGAGAGACGGAAAAAGTATCACCGTCAGCATGCCGCCCCATACCGCGATGCGTACAAACAGCTTCAACACGGTCTGTGTTTTTCCCCCTTTGAAATGGCGCTGTACGCTGAACGCGATCATAAAAAACGACAGCGCGGCGATTATAAACTGATAAGGCTCTAAATTAAGATAAGGCACAAGGTAAGCTTATTTAAGATATTAACTGCCACAGCATTCTGGCAACGGTCTTAATGCCATTGCTAAGGCTTTGCTTGTGGACTTTGGAAAGAGAATGGGAAGTATAGCGGACCTTAACCGGTATTTCCTGGAAAGAAAGTCTGTGGCGGCGGATCTCCCGGATTACTTCGCTGTCATAGTCGTAAAAATCCGCGGTTACGTCAATTGTTCTGGCGGCGCGCGCGCTGTAGGCGCGAAAGCCCGACTGGCTGTCGGCGACCCATTGGCGGTGGACAGCCCAGGTTAGGCCGTTGGCCATTAAATTCTGGAGGAAGCGGCTGGCTGGCATGGGAGAACCGGGCCACATTCGCGTACCCAGCGACACTTCGCATAAGCCCCGGGCTATCGGCTCTTCCAGCGCGCGTATATCCTCGGGGGCATGCTGGCCGTCGCCGTCCATGGTTACTATGATATCGCCGCCCAGGGCCAGGGCCGCTTCCAATCCTGTTTTGACAGCCGCCCCCTTGCCGCGGTTCAGCCTGTGCGCCGCAACCAAGGCGCCAGATTTTTTGGCGGCGGCGGCCGTGCGGTCGGTGGAGCCGTCATCAACTACCACTATCTGCCGGTAGCCCTGGCCCCGCACGCCCCTGACCACTCGCCCTATAACCAGGGCTTCGTTGAAAGCGGGTATGACCACGATTGTTTCAGGCTTCATATAACTGACTGGTACAGCTGGAAATATTTGCGGGCTGTTTTCGGCCAGGCTATATCGGCCGCTGTCCTTTTTCCACCCGCCGCCAGCCGCCGGCGCAGTTCTTTGTCATCAAGCAAGCGGCCAACGGCTTCAGTGAGAGCCTGGACATCGCCCGGCGGCACCAGCAGGCTGTTCTCGCCGTCCTTCAGGATTTCCGGCAGCGAGCCGGTCCTGGTGGCCACCACCGGCGTGCCGGCCGGCAGGGCGATAGACACTACTCCTGATTGGCTGGCTTCGCGGTACGGCAGCGCCACCAGCGTCGCTCTTTGAAAATAGCCAGCTACCTCTTCATCGGGAATGAAATAATTATTGATGGTTTTGCGCTTCACTTGTTCCAGCAGCGGCTGATATTGGTCCAGGCGGCCGGGGCCGGCCAGCAGCAAATGGACAGGCCGTGAGTTTTGCAGGTTAATCAGGCTGCGCAGCAGGACGTCCAGTCCCTTGTAGTCCATGATACGTCCGAAAAATAGCACGCAGTTGTTTTGCGGGACAATGTTTTGGTCGCGCCACCGCAGGTAAAAAGAGTAATCCCCGTGAAAAATGGTGGCAATTTTGTCCGGCGGGAGGCCGCGGTCTTTAACCAGTACGTTTTTGATAAAATCCCCGTGAGCCACGATGCGCGAGGCCAGGCACTGCTGGGTGCGGTGGATAAGACGGGAGGGCAGACGGTATACGTCTCCCGCGCGCGTGACTGGATCATGCTGGGTGAAGACAATAGGATATCTTTTCAGCCACCAGCCGTGGGGAACGTAAAGGGCGTGGGAGTCAGTTAGGTGAATAACGTCGGGGTTGAACTGCTTGACGGCCCGGTAGATGGCGGCTTGCTGGGCCGGACTGGCCAGCCAGCGGAAGAAACCCGGCAGCCGGTGGGGGGCCTTCTGGGCGAAAACGGTGATGTTAGGCTTTTTGGAGACCAGCTCAAGATTATTAAAACTGGAGGTTAGCAACAGAATTTTAGTGCCGGGGATATCGGCCAGGGAGTTAACCAGGCAAGCGGCGTAATGAAAGAGGCCGGAGCTGCTGTAGTTAAAGACGGCTATTTTGCTTGGCATAGCTTTCAATAGTATCATAGTATATTTACAGAGTGATGCATCTCGTAGCTAACTACACGACGTATAACAGTTCCCTGAAAGTGCCGTGCCAGACATCCTGTAAGCGGATTTTGACCCCCCCTTCGGCTTGGTTCCCCGCGCTTTGCGCGGGGACGAAAAGGGGGTCAACCTCACGGGCCGCCGCTGGAGCGGCCGAGAATGAGCGCACAGGATTGTCTGGTCACTGGTACTTTCAGGCTGGTGGGGAGTTATTGCACGCTGACTCTCTTGAAAAGAAAGTGTGCGTGATTATGCCGGCTTACAACGAAGCGGCTTCGGTGGGAGAAGTTATACAAAAAATAAGGCGCTATGCTTCAGAGGCCGACATTGTGGTGGTAAATGACGGATCCACGGACGGCACGCGCCGGGCCGCTCTTCAGGCGGGAGCCAAGGCGCTGGAGCTGCCTATAAATCTGGGTATCGGCGGAGCGGTGCAGACCGGCCTCAAGTACGCTTACCGCCGCGGCTGCGAGATAGCGGTGGAGGTGGATGCCGACGGGCAGCATGATCCGCGGCATATTCCGCAGTTAGTTGACAAGGTCGTCAGCCGAAAAGCCGACATGGCCATCGGCAGCCGGTTTTACGGCAATCGCGCTTATCACTCTTCCTGGCTGCGGATGCTGGGTATAAGGATTTTCTCGCAACTGATCAGGCTGGTAACGGGGCGGAAAATATACGATTCCACTTCAGGCTTTAGAGCTTACAGTCGGCCGGCGCTTGCGTTCCTCTCCCGCCGCTATCCGGCCGATTTTCCGGAACCGGAGTCCATAGTGATGCTGCTTAACGCCGGCTTTAAAGTGGAGGAGGTCCCCACCAGTATTAACGACAGGCAGGCGGGGGAATCGGTGGTAGGGGGCAATGATTTTACCCTGCGCGCCGCTTATTTTGTGGTGTCCAACGCCATCGCTATCCTGGTCAGCGGCCTGAAGGCCAAAAAAAGTCGTGTCAGTTGACATCCTGTCGGGAACCATCCCGCCCCGCGTCCAAATACTGGCCATAGCCGGCAGCGTGCTGCTGTTGTTGGTGATAGTAAACCTGATTCGCCGCGAAAAACTTAAAGAAGGCTACTCCATTATCTGGTTTCTGGTCGGGCTGGCTATGGTGGTATTTTCCACTCTGGCTGGACTGCTGGACGTGTTCGCCCGCAGCGTGGGCATCTCCTACTCTCCCGCCGCCCTGTTTCTGATCTTGACCGGCGGTTTAATACTGCTGTCCATTCATTTTTCCGTGCTAGTGTCAAAGCATGATCGCTGCTACCGCGAGCTGGCGCAGGAGTACGCGCTGTTAAAGGATGAGTTGCGGCCAAGAAAAAGAAAGGGCGGCAAGTGATATGGCTAAGTCCCTAGTTACGGGAGGAGCCGGCTTTATAGGCTCTCATTTGGCGGAAAGATTGTTGAGGGAGAAGTGCGAGGTGGTGGTGCTGGACGATTTGTCTACCGGACGACTGGACAATATCACGCCTCTGCTCAGCCGCGCTAACTTCACTTTTGTGCGCGGCAACGCGGCCGACCACCGTTTGGTCCATCAATTGGTGGGCCGGACCGACTATGTTTACCACCTGGCCGCGTCCGTGGGTGTCAAGCTGGTGGTGGGAAAGATGGTGGAGTCCATCGCCAATAACATCAAAAGTACGGAAGAGGTGCTGGAAGCGGCCAGCCGTTTTAAAAAAAGGGTGCTTTTAACTTCTACCTCCGAAGTGTACGGCCGCGGCGCCAAGGAGATATTTTCCGAAAAAGATGATTTGGCCATGGGTCCGACTACCAAGGGCCGGTGGTCTTACGCTTGCTCCAAGGCGCTGGATGAATACATGGCTTTTGCTTACGCTCGGGAGAGAGGTTTGCAGGTTACGGTGGCGCGGCTGTTTAATACGGTGGGCGAACGGCAAAGCTCCCGCTACGGCATGGTGTTGCCTACTTTTGTTCACCAGGCTTTGAAAGGCGAGCCGCTGACTATTCACGGCGACGGGCGGCAGACACGGTGCTTTTGCCACGTCAGCGACGTGACGGGCGTCCTGGCCCGGCTCGTGAAGGAAGAAGCGTCAGTGGGCGAGGTGTACAACGTGGGCGGTACTGACAGCGTGACTATGGAAGAGCTGGCCGATCGCGTAATAGCGTTGACGGGCAGCCGTTCGCGGAAGGTTTTTGTACCCTACGAGCGGGCTTATCGGCAGGGCTTTGAAGACGTCAACCGGCGAGTGCCGGATATAAGCAAACTGAAAGAACTCATAGGCTTTGAACCGAAATTGTCACTGGACGATATCATCCTCCGAATGCGGGAATATGTAACGGAGTACGCGGACAGCGCGAAGCAGGGATAACTTAGGGAGAGGAAAACTAAGGAGTTTTTTTCTACAATTCCTCCCCCTTGACGAGAGAGGCCTCGCTTACTAATCCCTCCCCTTGACGGGGGAGGCTAGGTGGGGGTGAAGTAGTAACTGGTAACTGGTAACTGGTAACTAGTAACTGGTAACTGGTAACTATAGACATAACATCAAGAAACTGGACTAAGGGCAAGCAGTTTGTAGTTGAAGC
>CAZLVG010000022.1:0-15582 GCA_964562905.1 uncultured Candidatus Saccharibacteria bacterium
ATGTTACTCTCAACGCCGTTTCCGTCTTACCAGCGAAACCGATACACCCAATCGTGCGGTCCTACGGTAAGAAAAAGAACGGTTGAAGCGTCCTTGAAGCGGAAGATGATGCGGTATTTTCTGTCAATACGGATGCTCCAAAGCTGTCGGTTCTTGGGCCGCAGTTTCTCCGTATGCAAAGAAGGATGAAAGGGGTTAGCGCGGAATAGTCGTTCCTGTTTTTCGGCTCTTTTACGAACCGCCGCGGGAAGTTCCCGGAAGTGTTCTTGAAACTCCTCTGTTACGAGGATATTCATTTACGCCGGGACTTTTTGGGCGACAAATCGGCGAGGGAGGAAATTTTCTTTATTTTCCCTTTCCGCACGTCTTTTTCAGCCCGATGGACGCTTTCCAGAAACTCGTCGCTGAACAGCCCGAAGCTGGCCGCGAGCTGTTCCAACCGGTCGGCGTTAATTTCCACTCGCAGAGTGCGACGGCTTTGCTCTTTGTGGGGAGTAGATATGTTGATTGACAAGTTAGCCATAAAATAAGTGTACTGTGAAGATAGCGTGAAAGCAAACTCTTCCTTGAAACGACAAAGGAGGTGTTGCATTGCAAATTCTTGCAAACCCTCCTGCAAACCCTTTGGGTTTGTTTTGGCTCTAGACGCCATCTAACCCCCAATATCAAGCATCAAGCGCTTACCACTCTCCCCAGCGGCCAACCCGCCTGCCGGGTTTGGTTTTGGTTTTCGCAAACCCTTTGAATTTGTCTTTCTTGCAGCCTGCAAGCCTTTGGGTTTGTTTTGATTCCATAAATTACCTGGCGTCCCCGCGATGGGGACATCCTTCCCGGACAAAGATACGCGCCGTGCCCGACTCGCCGGCCGCCCGCAAGGGACCGCCCGTCACCGCGGGCACCAGCAACCAGGCCGCTGCCAGCAGGAGAACAAAAACAAAGCGCGCCCTATTTCCCGTTACTGTTTTTGGCGTTGTAGTCCTCTACAGCCTTGCGCAGCGCTTCCACCCCCAGTACGGAGCAGTGTTTTTTGGCCGGCGGCAGCTCGCCCAAGGCTTTAGCTACCTCCCCGCTAGTAAGCTCCAGTGCCTGGCTTACCTGCTTGCCTTTGACCATTTCCGTTACCATGGAGCTGCTGGCGATGGCCGCTCCGCAGCCGAAGGTTTTAAACTTAGCGTCGGTAATCACTTCTTCTTCAACTTTTATGTAAAGCTCCATTATGTCCCCGCATACCGGATTGCCGACCTGCCCCGTGCCGCTGGGATTTTCCATACCCCCCACGTTGCGCGGGTTCATAAAATGGTCTTTTACTTCACCGCTGTAATTAAACATGAGCTTTTTCTTTAATTGTCAACGGCGACATGGCCCGCAGCTTCTCCACCACGGCGGGCAGGGCTTCCAGCACCCTATCAACGTGCGCTTCGGTGTTATCCCTGCCCAGCGAAAAACGCAGCGAGCCGTGGGCCAGCTCGGGCTTAAGCCCCATGGCCAGCAACACGTGCGAGGGCCTTAAATCCGTGGAGGAACAAGCCGAGCCGCTGGACGCCGCCACTCCCAGCGCGTCCAAACGCATAACCATAGACTCCCCTTCCACGTACCGCACGGAAACATTAACAATGCCCGGCAGTCTTTGTGTGGGATGACCGTTCAGCCGCACGCCCTTTACCCTGCCCGCAATCCCGTCAGCCAGCCTGTCCCGCAGCGCGGCCAGACGGGCGGCTTTCTTTAAATTGGCTTTGGCCATCCGGGCCGCCTCTCCCAAGCCCGCGATCCCCGGCACGTTTTCCGTGCCGGCCCGCCGCCGTCCTTCCTGGTCTCCTCCGCGCAGCAGCGGCTCAATATACGCCCCGGGGCGCACGTACAGCGCCCCCGCCCCCTTGGGGCCGTAAAACTTATGGGCCGACACGCTCAACAGGTCGGCTCCCAGCTCATTTACGTCCACCGGCACGCTGCCCGCCGCCTGCACGGCGTCAACATGAAAATATGCCTGGCGTCCTTCCAGAATTTTCCCTATTTCCTCTACGGGCTGCAGCGTCCCCACCTCGTTATTAGCCCGCATTACGGAAACCAGAACGGTTTTATCCGTCACGGCCGCGGATACATCTTCGGGATCTACTCTCCCGTATTGATCCACCGGCAGACACGTTACTTCAAACCCTTCCTTTTCCAGCTGCCGCGCCGCCTCCAGCACGGAGTGATGCTCAACCGATGAAATAATAATATGATTTCCTTTTGCTTTCAGCGCCCGCGCCGCGCCCTTGACGGCCAGGTTGTTAGCCTCCGTCCCGCCGCTGGTGAACACTATCTCCCCGCTGCCGGCTCCGATCAGCTCGGCCGTCTGGCGGCGGGCTTCTTCCACCGCCGCCCGCGCCTCCTGCCCCAGACCGTGCTGGGAAGAAGCGTTGCCGCAGCTGTCCCGCAAGTACGGCAGCATAGCCCGCAGCACCCCGCCGTCGCAGGGGGTGGTGGCCGCGTGGTCCATATATATATTCATAACAGCCCTGATCGTATGTTAAACTAACATATTATACACAGCTAATTATATCAATTTAAATTCTTAAATTCTCACCAAACAATATGCCTAATCAAAAAGAATACCAGCGGAATAAGGAGGGATCTAACATCGCTAAAATAGTGGTTGACCGCGACCTGTGCATAGGCGCTCAATCATGCCTGGCGCCGGGCGGGGGCGTCTTTGAAATTGACGATGAAAACAAGGCGGTGGTGGTTGATCCCAACCTTGTGGACGACGACGCCCTGATGGCCGCCGCCCAGGCCTGCCCCACCCGAGCCATCCTGCTGTTTGACGGGGAAGGCAATCAGCTCAACTGACCATGCCGGACAGTTATAAATACCTGATTATCGGCGGCGGGGTGGCCGGCACGACCGCCGCCAGCGCCATCAGGCAAAATGACAAGGAGGGTTCAGTGGCCATAGTAAGCGATGAGCCGCATTACCTGTACTCGCGCATCATGCTGTCCAAGCCCAATTTCTTTCTGGGCAAAATCCCTTTTGAACAAATCTGGCTCAAGGACGAAAAATGGTACGAGGAAAATGACATCCAATTCATTGGGGGCAAAAAGGCGGTAGGACTGGATCCGGACAGTAAAACCGTCACGCTGGACGACGGCACGCGACTGTCATATGAAAAGCTGCTGCTGGCCACCGGACTGAACCCCCGCCGGCTTCCCGTGTCCGGCGCCGACAAGAAAGGAATTTATTACCTGCGCACTCTGGACCAGGGCAAGTCTATTATAGAGGCGGTGTCTTCCGTTAAGCGGGCCGTCACCGTGGGCGGAGGTTTTATCAGTTTTGAGATGGCTAATCTGCTGCAACTGTCCGGCGCGGAAGTATTTACGGTAATAAGGGAAGCGCGCTTCTGGGAACATGTTATGGACAAAACAGCCAGCGGCATAGTGGAAAAGGCTATAAAAAAAGCCGGCGTGGAGCTAATCCGGGAGGATGAAATTGAAACGGTAAACGGAAATGAACACCTGTCCGGCGTCACGCTTAAGAGCGGACGGGAGATACCGTGTGACATGGTTATGTGCGGCATCGGCGCGGTCTGCGAGCTGGACTGGCTGGAAAGCTCCGGACTGGATACGGACCGGGCTGTGTCCGCCAATAAATATATGGAAACGAACCTGCCCGACGTGTGGTCGGCCGGTGACGCCACCGCCTGCGACGATCCGATACTGGAAGAAGTGGTCCACCTGGGCAACTGGGTTAACGCCCAGGAGCAGGGCCGCGTAGCCGGACTTAACATGGCCGGTCAAAAGCAGCCGTTTAATTTCGTGTCCTATTACACCACCCACGGCTTTGATATCTCGGTCACCTTTGTGGGGAATGTGCGTCCTAAGAACGAATTTGAAACGGTGATACGCAAAGGGCCAGGTGAAGATGTTTACGCGCGGCTGGCCGTTATGAACGGCGAGCTGGTGGGAGCCGTTCTGATCAATCAGACACGCCCCTTAAGGCCGCTTACGCGGCTGATAGAAAAAAATGTTGATGTTTCCAGCTATAGGGAAAAATTAGCCGACCCCGAGTTCAAGCTAACTTCTCTTTTGCCCGAAGAAGGATAAAAATAATTTTTACCATGGACGGTGTTGCCCGGTGTTCCCGTTATTCTTTCGGTCCTAACCGGCTGCATTTATGCGGGCCTGACGTGAACCGTGATGTCCTGGAATATATTAACGAAAACGCGTCCGATGAAGGACTGGCCGGAATCTTAAGAAAGTTCCGCACCTTATACCCTTACCTGCGGCAGATAGCCGCGGCTAACAACATTAAAGACCCGTTTGACGACAGAGTGGTGGAAGCCTACTGGCTGGGCAACGAGCTGCTGGACGCCGTTTCCGCCAAAACCTACTTTCGGCACCTGAATGATAATACAAACATTATGAAAAGGCTTACTTTCCGCGCGGCAGACGGGCTTAAGCAAAAGCTGCGCGAAGGGGCGCCCGCGCATCACTCTTTCCACGTGTTGAACATCTGGAGCATGAGGGGCCAGCGGGAAGAACAATCCGCGCGGACACTGGATAAGTGCTGCGTTACGTGCGGCAGGGTCCTTAAAGTGTCAGGTCCCATTATTACTGTACGCCGGAACCCCTTAACGGAAAACGGCGGCCGGCTGTGCTTCGGTCCGGCAAAAACACAGAAAATTATCCGCCACCTGGAGCACGGCTCCCTCCTTGATAACGTAAAAAAAAGCGACTTCATCTCCATCCATTGGGATACGCCTTGTGAGATAATAACTGCCGCCCAGGCCGCTAATCTCCGCGAATACACCAGGCTGTCTCTGCGATTGGCTAATCAATTACCGGCTCCGCGTACATTCGGCAGTCTCCGGGAAAATAACGCGCCTCATAGCAAAATTAAACTGCCCTCCATATAATGTTATACCAGCCACACCTGATTAATTCCGCGTCATCCCCGCAAAAGCGGGAATCCAGGCTAATTTCGCTGGATGCCGGATCAAGTCCGGCATGACACCGTGGATGTAAATAGATGCGGTTGGTATTATATGGAGGATTATTCAAACAATAATTATTTTATATGACCGGCAAAACTAAACAACAAAAACCGGTCTGGGTGTTCGGCAATCCCGATTTCGCGCCTGACGCACTGCCCTTAAAAATTCTGCCCGCGCTTAAGCGGCGGCTGCCCGAACGGGAGTTTATAGTAAAGGATCCCCATGAAGAGTGGAACCTCCCGCGGAAGCTGGTCATAATTGACACCGTGCGGGGAATTGACGCCGTAACAACTTTCACTTCCCTGGACCAGTTTAAGAAGACGCCCCGCCTTACCGTCCATGATTTTGACCTGCTGACTAACCTCAAATGGCTAGCCAAACTAAACAAGCTTCCCCCCTTCCTCATTATCGGCCTACCCCCCGATATTCCCGCGGATAAGGCAGCCGCGGAAATAACCGGACTGCTGCGCCGGATTGATTAATGCCTCCCACACCTCGTAGGTGTACACCTCGTAGGTGTACACCTCGTAGGTGTTACCCGCTCCTACGCCATCTTATCCAACCTTGTGCTCCACCACCGCTACTCTTTTTTCCAGCTCGTCATGTTTATCTTTCATCAGGGATATCTCATCCCGGTTGGCTCCGGCCACATCCTGGTGGATATTTTCAGCCACTACGTCAAAGTGCCTTATGACTTCCTCAAACTTCTCATTCATGGTGCTCTCCAGGCCTTTAACGTCAGCCTTCAGGCCTTTGACGTCCTTTTCCAGCGTCCCTACTCTTTTGTCTAGATGATCAAAACCGTTCTTGGTTGCCTGGGCTAACTTCTCAATGTCATTCATGGATTAAATTTTACCACAACGGCCAGGACAATCCAAGTGAAAATATTTTTCGACGCTCATACCAGCCACACCTGATTAATTCCGCGTCATTCCCGCAAAAGCGGGCATCCAGGCTAATTTCGCTGGATGCCGGATCAAGTCCGGCATGACACCGTGGATGTAAATAGATGCGGTTGGTATCACTCCCACTTCATTTTCAAAAAGTGGGAGGCGCAGCTCATGCAGGGATCGTAAGCTCGGATCAGTTTTTCCATTTCCAACCTTATCTGCTGCCGATCAAGGCTCTGCTCCAGCAACTGTTGGAGGCGCTGTCCCACATCCTGTTCAATGTTCGTCTGGTTCTGTCCCGTCGGCACCACAATAGCTCCCTTTACCACCCGGCCGTCCTCTCCCACCTGAATACGGTGATACAAAGTGCCGCGAGGCGCTTCCACTACTCCCACTCCCACGCCGTATTCCCTGGTTGGTTTAGCCGGCTCTTCCCGCTCAAATTTGGTGTTCTCCAGCATCTCCGCCACGCTGTCCAGGGAATGCAGGATCTCCACGGCCTGGGCCAGGTTGTTATGGAAAACATTAGTGGAAGGGAACAAGCCCAGAGCTTTCTTGGCGTCGCGCCTGGTAGCCTGGTGCAGCGTGTCTTGGGACAGGTTAAGCCGCGCCAGCGAGCCGACCATGTACGATTCGCCGCGGTATTTATAGCCGGAAGCCTGGGAGTAAGGAATTACCACCCGTTCCAGGTGGTCCCTGAAATCCGCCTCCTCAATAACCTGCCCCGCGTCGTTTTTTATCTTCCCTTCCAAGAAGGTGAAAGGGTCGCCGACCAGAGCCATGTAATGAGTATGGCGGTCAAAGTAGAAGCCTCGCTTTTGCAGCACGTCAATTAGCCGCAGCACCGCCGGCCGCACCTCCTTGATTTTCCGACGCGCCCGGTCGACCTGCTCCCGGTCGGGCACTTTGGCAAAGCCGCCGATAACAGGGTTAACGCCGTGCACGCTGCGCCCGGCAATTATCTCCGCCAGGTAATTACCCGCTGCCTTGATGGCGAAAGCGTCGTGCAGCAGCTGGTGCTGCTCCTCGTCGTTCTCGTCAAACTCCAGAAAGTTATCCCGGCCGTACATGTCCGGCAAGGCAAAGAGGTACAGGTGCAGGGCGTGATCGCGGATCATCAGCGCCGCCATGGTCAAACGCTTCATGATCATAGCCTGCTCCGAGGGTTTCATCCCCAGCGCTTTCTCGCATGATTCAATGGAGCACAGCAGGTGGGCATTGGAACAGGTCCCGCATATGCGCGCCAGCAGCTGCGGTAGGCTGGCATAAGGCTTGCCGCGCATGGCTTGGGTGTAAAAACGTTTGTATTCCCTGATGGAAAAGTGGACCTTCTCCACCCGCCCTTGGCGCACTTTAACCGTCAGCGCCGCCGCGCCTTCCACCTTGGTTACCTCGTCCAGCGAAAGGTCAATGTTGTGCATAAGTCATGTTTCTTTCTCTCCTTCTTCAATCACGCCGAATTTTTTCAGTGCCGCGTTAACCAGCTCCACGAACTGATCCGGATTCATGGGACAGCCCGGCAGTTCCGCGTCCACCTCCACTGTCTCTTTTACCGACTGGACCTTGTCCAGATGATGAAAACGTTCCAGAATAAAGCCTATTTCTTCTCTCGTTTTTTCGTCAAAATTATTCCGCTGGGCCGACGGCATGCCGGCCACGGCACAGGCTCCCACGGCCACTACCATAGCCGACTTACTCCTGATCTCTTCTACCCTTTGTTTTTGTCCTGCTGATGATATGGCCCCCTCAATGAAAGCCACGTCCAGTTCGTCTAATACGTTCTTTGCTTGCAAAACCCGCGCGTGCCGGAAGTCAATCAGCTTACGCCACTGCTGCCAGTGATCGTTAAGAACCTCCGTAAACACCACCGTGGAATCCTCGCAACAAGTAAAGGTAAACCAGCCTACCCGCAGCTTCTTCCGTTCGTTCATGCTTTTACCGGCGTCACCGGCTCTCTCCCCTCCAGCACCGCGATAATGTTATCGGCCGCCAGCTCCGACATCTTAGAGCGCACCTCTTCCGTGCCGGAAGCCGTGTGAGGCGTCAGCACCACGTTCGGCAGCTCTTTAAGGCCCGGCGCCAACTCCGGCTCGTTTTCAAATACATCCAGAGCCGCCCCCCTGATCCTTCGCTCCTTAAGCGTTTCCACCAAGGCGGCCTCATCGATAACGGCGCCCCGGGAAGTATTAATAAGCAAACTGTTTTCTTTCATAAGGTCCAGCCGCTCTTTGTTGATAAGATGATGAGTGGCGTCCAACAGCGGTACATGCAAAGACACTACGTCAGCCTTTAGCAACAGGCTGTCTAACTCTTTGTAATAGCTGGCGCCGACGGACCGTTCAAACTCCTCGTCCCGCCGCAAGTCGGTGTAAACTACTTCCATTCCCAAACCAGCCTTAGCCCGGCGGCTCACTTCGCTGCCGATGCGCCCTAAGCCAACTACTCCCAACTTCTTATCGCGCAATTGCGTGCCTAAAAGCAGCATGGGGCGCCAGCCTTCAAACTTGCCGTCGCGCACAAATTGGTCCGCTTCTACTATCCGTCTGGCCAGTGACGTCATCAGCGTAATAGTATGATCCGCCACCGCGTCCGTCAGCACCCCGGGCGTGTTGGTCACTACTATTCCTTTCCGCGCCGCCGCCTCAACGTCAATATTGTCGTATCCCACGGCGTAATTAGCTATTACCTTCAGCCGATCGCCGGCTTGCTCCAACTGCTCCGCCCCTATTTCGTCCGTCAGCAGCGGCAGCACGGCGTCGTATTCTCGCAGGGCGTCCGCCAGCTCCTCCTCCGACACCAAGTTCTCTTCCTCGCGCACGTCCACCTCATAACCAGCTTCTTTTAGTTTGTCAATCCCCGACGGGGGAATACGGTACGTTACAAAAACTTTCATGGGGTCATGATACAACAAATTGGCCAGCGGTGTCAGAGTTTTTTTTCCACAAGCCTGGCGGAAAAATGGTAATTAAGGTAGGGGTGGAGAAGAGCGCTCCGCTCAAGAAGGAACGAGGGGAAGAGTTCTTGACCCCTCCCTGCCAAAAACTTTCAGTCTTTTGCCATAATTTTTATTATTGATAACATTACACCATGCCAAATTCTGATTCCCCCGGTTTCCAACAGGCCGTCACCCAGCTGCGCCGCGCGGCCACCGCCGACGGTTTCGTCGCCTCCACCACTTCCCGCCACAATTATCGGCGCATATGGGGCAGGGACGGGACCATAATATCACTGGCTGCCCTGCAGCTTGAAGACGGCGATTTTAAAAAAACAGTCCTGTCTACTTTAAGGACCTTGATGCGCCACCAGGGCCCGCACGGAGAGATACCCAGCAACGTGGACGTGGCTCAGGGGCACGTCAGTTACGGCAGTACCGCCGGCCGCGTGGACGCCAACCTGTGGTTCCTTATCGGCTGCCACCAGTATTGGCGCACCACCGGCGACGACCGCTTTCTGGAAGAATTCCTGCCGGCTATACAGAAAGTCGAGTTCCTGCTGGGTGCCTGGGAATACAACACTAAGGGGCTCCTGTACATACCGGAGACGGGCGACTGGGCCGACGAGTATCTCCAGCACGGTTACGTGTTGTACGATCAGCTTTTGTACTGGCGGGCGCTGGTTGGACTCAATGAGATGTATCAGCACGCCAACAGCGGCAGCCGTGAAAACTATCTTTACGAAAAGGCAGGGCGGTTGCTGGACCTGATCAGGACCAACTACTGGTTTAACAACCACTGCGATTCCCACCAGACCGACGCCTACCACCCCTACATGTATAAAAAGGGGTGCGCCGCGGCCACCGAACGGGATACGTACTGGCTGCCTTACTTCTCCCCCACGGGCTACGGTTACCGCTTTGACGCCATGGCCAACGTGTTGTGCTCCTTACTGAAAGTAGCCGATGAAAAACAACAGGACAAAATAGATAAATATATAGAAGACGACATCGTGCCGCGGCAGTTGAAGTTGCTGCCCGCCTTTTCCCCGGTTATTGAAGAAATTGACAAAGACTGGGAAGAGCTGCAATCCACCTTTTCCTACACCTTCAAAAACAAGCCGTACGAATACCACAACGGCGGACTGTGGCCGCTCATAACCGGCTTCTACGCGGCTGACCTGGCCGGCCGAGGCCAAAAGCAAAAAGCCCGCCAGTATTTGGAAGCGCTCCACCAGGCCAACCGGATGGACGCCGAGGGCGGAGAGTGGGGCTTCCACGAATTTATCAACGGCCAGACTTTCCAGCCCGGCGGCACCCGCCACCAGACCTGGAGCGCCTCCGCCGCCGTGATGGGCCACCTGGCACTGGCAGGCAAGACATTCTTGTAATATATAGAGGTGACATTATGCCATGCCACTATACTTGTGACGGGCTCTGGCGCGGCCCATGCACCCCCGCGCCGCGGAGCAGTGGCTCCGGGCGCGGGGACCCCGCGCGCCGCGCCACCCGTTTATTTAAAGAGTGGCATGGCATAATGTGATATCTATATATAATATCCTTTGATGATAGTATGCCTGAAATTGGCCAGCCCCAGCGAGTGTAATCACCTTTATTACAAATCATGATGACCAACTTTTAAAATTCCGAAACCTTAATATGCACAAATTATCCCGCCGCGCGGGATCCCGCGCGGCGAAACCAACAAAGCCCCAGCCGCTAAAATACCCCACCGGCGCGAGGCAAGCTAAAACACAAACGCGGCGTCGCGGTTGTTGGTCGTGTTTGGAGTTTGAAAGTTTGTGCTTGGTGAAGCCCCGCGGGCTAACGCCAGCGGCTCCTTCCCGAGCGGGGTGCTGGCTGGGACCATTTGACTCTGAACTCACGGTTGAAGGGCGAACACCCCGTACCGAACGCCGTTCATCCGCGGTCTTGCGCCCGTGGCGTTCTGGTACTGGGGCAAATTGCCTGCCTTACAGTGATCCGCCAACGGCGGGCCTGCTACCGGGTTTTGTTATTGGTGATTTGTAATTTGGAGCTTAACATATCTTATGCAACCCCTCCTCCTGGCCACGGACCTGGACCGCACCGTCATACCTAACGGAGCGCAGCCGGAGTCCCCTGCCAGCCGTCCTTTGTTCGCTAAACTGGCGGCCAGCCCGGATGTAACTTTGGCCTATGTGTCAGGCCGCGGCAGACCACTGTTGCAGCAAGCCATTGAAGAATACGACCTGCCGCTGCCCGACTACGCTGTCGGCGACGTGGGAACAACTATCTACCAAGTAGGCCCCGGTCGTTTATGGCGCGGCCTGCCAGCCTGGGAGCGGACCATTTCTCCAGACTGGCGCGGTTTTGAATGGAACGATATCAAGCGATTATTTTCCGACTTCCCCCGCGTCCGCCTGCAAGAGGACAACCCTGCCTTTCAAAGCAAGTTCAAAGTCAGCTACTACACCGACCCTAATATAAACAAGGGTGATTTGGTCAGCCGCCTGCAAGAACGGGCAGCCAGCCATAAGCTTAAACTGTCTATTATTTTTAGTATTGACGAGTCCAGAAACTTGGGCTTGCTGGATATCCTGCCCCGATCAGCCACTAAGCTGCACGCTCTGCGGTTTTTGCGGCGCCGGCTGCGGCAGGCGGAAGACAGAACATTATTCTGCGGCGACTCCGGCAACGACATCCCGGTGCTGACCAGCGGGCTGAAGGCCGTTATGGTAAAAAACACCCGCCCGCCTGTGCAAGACGAAGTCAATAAAATCGCTCGCCAGAAAAACATCACCGATAAAGTGTATACGGCCCGCGGAGGTTTTTTGAACCTTAACGGCAACTATGCGGCCGGGGTTTTGGAGGGCGCAGCCCATTTTTTCCCGGAAACAGCCCAGTTGCTAGTTTAGAAGCGCTAAAACAGCCAGCAGTAAAGAAACTATCCCGGTCAGCAATGAAGCCATCAGCAGTGAGAACAGGCCTCGATGCAGCGAGTACGCCGTCCAGACCACGCTGTTAATGAATATCAACGAAAAAGAAGTGGCCGACAAATCGGCGTAGGCGTCCATGATAATGGCCGACACCAGCTGCGGCAACAGAGCCAGCCCCGAAACAAAGCCGTTTAAGATGGCTATCTTGTCTATCAGGTGGGTATGAATCTTAACCCCCGCCACTCTGGAGCGCCTCTTCATGACCGGTAATAAACAAAGTTGCTGTTTTAAAACCAAAAGAGCCTTAGTCTTTTGAGTATACAGTTTACGCTGCCGAATTTTAAAACTATTTACCAACCGCCGCCGCGGCCCGCAGAACTTTAAGATAGTGTTTCCCTACTAAAGGCCAGGCCGTCCGGCGTCCGTAATCTAAGGTCCTTTGCCGGTAACTTTCTCTTAAATCCCGGTCGCCCAGAAGGCGAGACAAGACGGATATTAATTTTTCTCTGTCGCCGAAAGGCACTAGTAATCCCCGCCCTCCGGCCAGCAGTTCTTTGGCATGAACGAAAGGGGTGGAAACCACACAGCAACCCGCCGCTATGGCAAAGGCCAGCGTACCGCTGCTGGCTTGGGCCATGTCCCGGTAATATGTTACATAAATATCTGTTGCTTGCAGTCTGTGCATTATCTCCTGTACCGATAAAAAACGGGACACGAATATAACCCGATCTTTTACGCCCAACTGTTCCGCTCTCCGTTTGACCAAAGATAAGTATCGCTGCGATTTATGGTCCGACGGATGGGCGCGGCCCAGCGCCATATACTTCAGACTAGGGAAATAGCCCGCCAGGTATGACATTGCCTCTATCACTTCACGCAGGCCCTTGCGCTCGCTGATAAGACCAAAGGTAGTTATAGTCAAGACATCTTCCTCTCCTAGAACTTCCAGCTTAGGGTTAGCCAGTAAATAGTCATTAATGTCGGGAGCGCCGTGAGGGATGTACGCCACCGGCGTTTTAATACCGGCAGCTTTCAGGTCCTGCCTTAATCTACTCCGCGTCTCCCGGCTTATAACCACCACTGCTTTAGACAGTCTGGAAATTTCGCGGATTATCCCCAGGCGCCGCCGCCTGATGGAGGTGTCCAGTACAAACTCATACCTGTGCAGCACTGTTACCACCGGTACCGACAGGCGCCGCAGTAATTCCAGAATATACACCCCTTGCCGGCCACCGTAAATACCAAACTCGTGTTGCACCAGCACGACATCGGGCCGCCGGGCGTTAATAATTTTAGCCGCTTCAGCGTAATCTGACTTTACACTCGCGCTGACAGTGGCCAAAACAGCCGTGGGATAAGCATAACCCTTGCGAGGCTGGTCTAAGGCTATGTAGGTAATGTCCGCCCCCCAGCCGTGCAAGGCAGTAGTGACATCGTGGTTAAACGTGGCGATACCGCAAGGCCGGGGCAAAACGGTGCTGACGGACAGCACTTTAAGACGGCTGCTCATCATTAAGCGCTGGCACCTCCTCCCGATTCTGTCCCTAGAACCGCGCCGGGGAGGCGCAGCGTGCCCCACACAATGCAGGTATCGGCTGCGCCCCAAAACAACGCCAGCGTGCGCGGATCCAAGTTGTGCTGCCAGACCGCCGTGGGAAAAACAACGTGCGGCACTACCCCCATTTTCTCTTCCGGTATGTTTGGCTTAAACAACGCCTCCCGGGAGCGGAGTATTACCTGGTCAAATTTGTCATGAGGCGTTACAAAAAACCCCGCTTTGTACTTGCGGTGAGGGTCCGTTTCAGTGGAAAGAGTAAACCCGTGGTAAATATGGACCCACCTGTCTCCCAGGTGAATAGGCGGCACGCCGGCGCCCACGCCGCCGTTTTCCCAGGCGTAACAGGGCGCCAGCAAAAGCTTGTTATTCCGCCAGGGTCCGATTACCTCATCGGCCTCCGCGTACCAGATAGCACGCCACGGCAGCCGGCGCCGGCGCGCTTCCTCCCGGGAAAACATAGGGCGGTGCAGTATGACGTAACGGCTGTTTATTTTTTCCGAAAAAAGCACCGCATCTTTATTGGGCCAAGCGTTAAAATCAAGCCTTTCTCCCCGATGTTCAAACGGCTCAAACTTTATCCGCCCGAGCTTCTCCCAGTTCAGACCGTCGCGCGATGTAGCCACCGCGATGACCGGTACCTGGCGAGAAAATCCCTTCGGACGCCCGAAGCCGGTGTAAAGCATAATAAAAGTACGATCCTCAAACCTCGTTACGCGGGGGTCTTCCACGCCGCCGTGCCTGCTGTCAATTACTTCATAGTCCTTCTCCGGTTCCAGTACCACCTTATTCATCTTCTCGGCAGACAAGAAGGTTCGCCCTCGCCGCACTTTCGAGCGCAGCCTGGCCGCCAATATGCGCGAGTAGTTGCCGTCGCCCACGGCGCGGTAAAGCAAATAGTTTCCCGCCACGGCGGGGTTTAATATCCCCCCTTTCTCATATTCATTGGCCGCGTCCGGCCCCAACAGAACCCTGACGCGATCAACAGTAATGCGCTCTGTATACATTATGGCTATGACAGATGAAAACCATTGTACCACGGATATAGCATCCGCCAGCACCGCTTACAGCCTTTCACGCCAACAACCGGAAAACAGCCTAGCCCCTGGCCGGTGAGCCTCCGCGACCTAGAAACCCGCCGCCTCCAGCGGAGGCAGCCACCTAGAGCTGCGTGTTGCCACGCAGTTTCAGGTTTAAGCCTCTGCCCCGCTTCCTCTTGCCGGCGGGCGGGGCAGACAGGCCGCGCCGAGGACTTAAGCGGCAACTATTCATCCCGCCCGCTAGAGCACGGGCCCTTCCGTGCCGAGGTGATAAACGGCAGCCCTCCGGTGCGGTTACCAGGCTGGTCCAGCTTTATCAATCCACCGGACAGCCTCGCCGGGCCGCACGATAGGGATGCCTTTAACCTCTTCTAGTTCCAGCAGGTGCTTGTCGTTACTGACAATAACATCAGCCCCGCCGCCCACAGCCGCCGCCAGAAACTTGTTATCGGCGGGATCTTCCGAAAGATTTATGTCCGGCGTGCTCTTCACCTTATATTCCGGAACAAATACCGACTCCACCAGCTCCTTGAACGCGGCTGGCGGTCTTGCTTTTTTCAATATGCGCATGACTTCTCCCTGCGTATCTTCACTCCATAGCAGCACCGCCCGTCCCTGCCGCACCGCCTCCAAAAGCTCCCGCGAATTACTCCTTTCTTTCCATCGTGCCGCGATGATAAGGTTTGTGTCTATTACCGCGCGGAGGGGCAGGGTATAATTACCGGCCATCAAATTCTTTACTGCGCCTCAATGCGGATTGCTTTGCCTTTCACTACCGCTTCAGCTATTTTTTCATACGCCTTATTCAAAGTTCTGCCAAACGTGGACTGGGAGATTTTCATTTTTTCAGCCGCTCGCGCCTGGTCCAACCCGTCAACATCATGCAATTTTAAAGCCTCCAATTCATCCGCCTCCAGTACCACTTCCTCCAGGTGGCGCAGCGGAACGCCTCGTGGTTTGTAATAATACACGCGGGGGTTAAATCTGACGCAACGGGGCGTTTTAGGTCTGACCATACAGGTAACCTCCATAATAGAGTACCGGCGCCAAAGAAAGCAAAAGGTCTTTAAGGACCGTCTAAAAAACTGTCATGGCGAGGCGCTCCCCAATCCCCTTGTCATGGCGCTGCGCCGGCCACCGTGTCGGCCATAGCCGGCGCCCTCTATGCCTTTTGGCTTAAACTCTTAATTTTATTTAAATCATACCAACCAAACCTAATTCCTCTCGACTTTCGCAGTTGACCAGTACTGAGACATAGCACCACCACCTCACGGTGAT
>CAZLVG010000023.1:0-11628 GCA_964562905.1 uncultured Candidatus Saccharibacteria bacterium
TCCCCACTACTACCAGGAGCTTGGGCAGTCTTAACACGTCCGCGTTGCCTTTCACATAAATTTGGCCCGGCGGATCATATATTTCGCGCAGAAGAGAGGGGTAATGACAGCTGCTTATTTTGATCACATGCACAGGTGGGGACATCCCTTAATTGTAGCAGCAGTTGGTTGATTAGGCGCAAGGTTATGCCCTTGGTGTCCAGAGTAAGCGAGTTGCCCTTTATACGCCAATGACCTTTTCTTAACAGAGACGACAGCACGCTTGGCAGGTTATTTCCGCTCAGCATCAGGCGGTCAAACGGCTTTTTACCCGGCGGTTTTACGGCGGTGCTGGTTATGCTGGTAATTCCCGCTTGCGAGGCGGCTAGTTTCAACTTTAACAGGGAAATAAAATTGTTCAGGCTGGGGGGGATAGGGCCATAATTCTGTTCAACCTCTTTTAGGCAGTCTTCCAGTTGCTGTTCCGTGGCAGCTCGCGTAAGGCGTCCGTACCAGCGCGTCCTTTCCTTGAGAGAAGGCAGGTAGTGGATGGGAATTCTTCCCGTCACGGGCAAATGGATAGCTACTTGCCTGCTTAAACCAGACGGCCTCCCTTTTTCTTTGTGGGCGGCTTCTTGGACCATGTCCAGATACAAGGAGAGGCCGACCGACTGCACGGCACCGGATTGCTCCGCTCCCAGCAGGTTGCCGGCGCCTCTTAATTCCAGGTCCCGCCGGGCCAGCTGCCAGCCCGATCCCAGGCGGGCAGCTTCCGTCAAGGCGGCCAGGCGCCGGCGCTGCCGCCCGTTCAGTTTTTGCGAGTTGTACAGATAGTAAACGCAGCCCTGGCGGTTCCTGCGTCCGATTCGACCGCGCAGTTGGTAAAGATCAGCCAGGCCGAAGTGGGTGGCCGAGGTAACGATCATACAGTTGGCGCCGGGGAAGTCCAGTCCGCTGGCTACGATGGAAGAACTAATCAGTACGTCCACTTCGCCGCGGTCAAATGCGCGGATAGTAGCAGCCAGCTTGCGCGACGGCACTTGGCCGTGTACCAGCGCCGTTCGCGCCGACGGCACCAGACTTTTTACACGTTCCCGTAAGGCAGCCAAGTTTCTTATCCTGGGTGCCACGATGTATGTTTGTCCTTCCCTGGCCATTTCTTTTTGTATGGCTTGCTTTAAAATGCTGTCGTTCTCCCGGCTGACGGTGATGTCCGTATCCTGTCGTCCCGCCGGCGGGGTGGTAATAACTGACAGTGCCTTAAGGTTGGACAAGGCCAGGGACAAAGTGCGCGGTATAGGAGTAGCTGACAAGGACAGGATATCTGTGCGGGCTCTTATCTTTTTAAAATGTTCTTTTTGTTTGACGCCGAAGCGATGTTCCTCGTCAATTACGGCTAAGCCCAGGTTATGCCAGTTTAGAGTGGGGGACAGGAGGCCGTGGGTGCCTACTGCGATCTTAACCGCGCCGCTCGCTATCTGACGGCGAATTTTCCTTTGCTGGGCGGGGGAAGAGAGGCGGGACAACAAAGCGATGTTGTCGGTCATGCCGGGCAAGCGTGATCTTAGCAGGTCATAATGTTGCTGGACCAGCAGGGTGGTGGGCGCCAGCACGGCCACCTGTCGGCCGTTTTTTACTGCCGACCAGGCTGCGCGCAGGGCAATCTCCGTCTTACCGAAGCCTACGTCCCCCACTATCAGCCGGTCCATCGGCCGGCTGCCTCGCATGTCGTCGGCTACTTCCCGCCAAGCTTGCCGCTGGCCCGAAGTCAACTTGTAAGGGGTATGCTTATCAATGGTGCTTATATTATCAATCGTACAACCGGTTCTTCGTAAGTTAGCTCTTTGACCGGCCACTTCCAGCAGCTCCCGGGCCAGGTGAGCCGCGTTGGCCCTGGCTTTACGTTTGATTTTTGTCCAAGTGGCGTCGCCAAGACGGTTAAGAGGCGGGTTTCCTTCGCCTATGTAAGCGGATACCTTGTGGGCGTAGGTTACGGGCACGGATAAAGTTCCGCCGTCCGCGTAGCGCAGGATGATGTATTCGTTTTCCTGGCCGTTTATTTCTCTGGAGTTAAGCCCTTCAAAAATACCTATGCCGTGGTCGCTGTGCACCGCCGGACGTCCCGTTCGCAGCTCCCGGGCCAGTTCCAGGCCGCGCTCGTAAGTGATAGGGCTGGCTGGCCGTCGCTTTTCCCTTGACAGGGAAAGGCCTGCTTCAGTGTCACTGACAGGAAAACGGACGGCCGGGTGCAGAGCGTCGCCGACCACGGTCTGGCGGGCGGGCAGACGCTGCAGGTAGCTGGGGCGAAAAACTACGCTGGGGGCCAGGATGCTCTTCCAGCGCTTGGAGGGCCGGGGGAAGCCAAGAGGCGGCAGGGAGAGCTGTTGGACGGTTTGGTAGGGTTTTGGCGAATTGTCGTGCGGCCGAGCGGCGCAGGCGACAATTTGTTCTACGTAGTGATGATAAAAAGTTATGGTGTAGTGCACCTGTCGGTAGGGATGGCTCACGGTGATGCGCTCGCCCTGAATTACGAACGCGCCCGGCTCCGTGGTGTGCCTGTGGCGGCGGTATCCCCGGCCGGCCAGTTCCCTGGTTACACCGCTTAGCGAGTAACGTTCATGAGTGCTAAGTGTAAGATACCGCTGACGGAATTGCCCCGGATTTGGCAGGGGCTGGTCAAGCAGCGAAGACGGCAGCACAAAATGGTGGCGGTTGCTTTCGGACGTGTGGGCCAGGAGCCGGTAGTAGGCGCGGCTGAGGGCGGTAACCACCCAACCTTCTCGCTCTTGTTCTGTCAATGGGCCATACAGCAGGTGCCACCGATGGTTAATATCAAGACGTCTGTTCCAGGCTAGTATGAGCCGGTGTAGTCTCCGGCATTGTCTGGGCGAGAGGTCGGTGATGACGATCTTTCTGGTATCAACGGGCCAGTAAGCGGCCAAGAGAGCCGTCTGGCTGGTTGATAATTTCAAAGGCAGTTGCTGGCTGCGGGCGGTGATTTTTTGTACGGCCGTGCCGTAAAAACGGTCCAATAGTGGTCTCATTGAACCTGCACGAGCTGTTTTCGGCAGTGGTGGTATACTTGACACTAGGGCTATTAGATATATAAACTGCGTGACAGTCAAATTTTATGATTTTCAAGAAAGAACTCAAGAAGTTAGGCCTGAAGGACAAAGAGGCGGCGGTGTACCTGACCTGTTTGCAACTTGGTCCCTCTCCGGCCCAAGAGATTGCTAAAAAGTCCGAGATGGTACGGGCCACGACTTATGTTGTTTTGGACGGCCTGATGAGGCTGGGCATAGTGACTAAATACAAGGAAGGAAAAAAGACTATGTTCGCGGCGGAGCCACCACGGCTGCTTATGAGGCTACTGGAAAAACAAGAAGAAACTGTGGAAGAAAAGAAGCGCGAGCTGGAGCGCCTTTTGCCCGAATTGCAGGTTCTTGTGAAAGCGGCGGGGGGACAGCCTACAGTGAGGTATTTTGAAGGCTCCGAGGGGATAAGAGCTATAAGAAGAGAAATGCTCATGTACAGCCGTCCGGGTGATACGTGGTACAGTTTCACACCCGTTGACCACTTAGAGGCGTTAGTGGGTAACAATGAAAGAGATCAATATTACAGGCAACGAGTTGCCAAAAGGATAAAAGGTAAAAGTATATTTACTACCAGGTCACCCAGGACAAGGAGGAAAATGATGTTAGGGCAGGCGGATAAATTAGTAGAAAGACGCTTTGTTTCCTATGATATTTTTCCCAGTGCCAGCGGCATGACTATTTTTCGGGACCGGATCGCTTTAGGCTCATTTACCGGAAATGTGGGCGGCGTGATTATAGAAAGCCCTAATATAGCGGATATGATGCGGCGTTTATTTGAACTAGCCTGGCGGGGGGCTGATACAGAATAAAAATCCCTTGAAATTTAATATTTTTCCTCTATAATCACTACTGAACGGAAGCTGGTACCTTTAAAAAGGATTTTTTGTTCACTGTTTTCCCCTTTTGGGAGGAGGTTATGAGATGGAGGAGCACTAAAGTTTGTAAGGATGCCCCCCTCGGTTTCACTAGGCAGGAGCTACTGGAATGCGTAGGAAGAATTGTTGTACGGAGCCGGAACGGAGAAGGAAGACTGTGAATCATTCACAGTCAGAAAGTTTTCAGGTCTTTGACCTCCCCCCAGGCATTGCGCCGCACTTATTTTTGTGTATGTACATCCAATTGCGCAATTGCCTGGGGGCTTTATTTATTTTTTGATTTTTTGTATACTGTTGTCCCGGTATCGTTCTTTTCATAAGCGAACCTAGTGAAGAGTCAGCCCCGCATTCCAGCCTAGGAAGTACAAAGGCTGGGGCTGACTCAACCAAGCTCGCTGGCTGCCGCAGGAGTTTTGAATGTAAAAGCGACGAGATTCCAAATTTTTGGAAGTCGCGCTTTGACGTCAAGACATCCAGCGGCACGCCAGCGGGCCATTTTTTTATATAGAGGTAACATTATGCCATGCCACTATCCTTGTGACGGGTCTTTGTCGCGGCCCATGCGCCCCCAACCCCGCGCCACAGTGGCTCCGGGGCGCGGGGACCCCGCGCGCCGCGCCACCCGTTTATTTAAAGAGTGGCATGGCATAATGTGATATCTATGAGTTAACCTTTGACAATTGACTATTGATAATTTACTCGCCGCCACCTTCCCCCTACTCACTGGATTACCGTATTTGACATCTTGTAGCCACTCGCGCTAGTTTTAAAGGTTCTCCTCAAGAGCCCCGCGCGGCGAGGCGGTGTCAGAAGAGCAACCCCTCCTACGCTCTTTAACGCCACTCGTCGGTGGGGTTCTGGAGGAGACTTTTATGTTTAATAATTCTGTCAAGTTCCTGCTTGACTCTCGGTATCATGGGGCTGACTTTCTCCCATTCGGCGGGTGTGAATTCGCTTAAAACAAACTGTTCGGCCAGTCCGTGAAGCGGGCCCGTACCCAGCAGTAACCTGGGTATCTCCTTAGTGCCCAGCGCCTCGTGAATGGAGCGTACCCCCTTATGGCCGCGGGCGCTGCCGCCGGTTTTTATCCTGAAGCTGCCTAAAGGCAACTCAAAGTCATCATGAATAATTAAGGTGCGGCGCGGGGGGTGCTTGAAGCGCGCCACAGAAGCCCCTGACCTGTTTATGGAAGTAAGGGGAAACAGGCAGACGACCTTCACGTTATCGGCAGTTACTTCGGCCATCTCCGCTTCCAGTTTTGGCTCCCGGCGCCAGGCTCCGCCGGCCCAGTCACGCAGGAGTTTTATTCCGAGATTGTGGCGCGTGTGTTGCATTTGCTGTCCAGGATTACCCAGTCCAACGAGCAGCCAGCGCGCTGTCTGGTTGTCAGTTGGTATTGTCAGAGTCCGTTCCCAGAATTATAACCGCTTCGGCTTTTGTGCCGGTTTCTCCTTCCGGCAGACCTTCAGCCAACTCGGCCTCCAAAGCGTCAGCCAGTAAAGACGCCCCCTCGGAGTAGTCGGATTTTATCACGTAGACAGTCGTTTCCGTCCGGCCGCGTATGGCCGCGTTGCCCACGGTGGTGACAGTGTAGCCCTCCTCCTTCAACCGCTCGGCGGTGCGCCCGGCCAGGCCGGTTATGGAAGTACCATTAAGAACTTCTACGGCAGGCTGCTTGACCGGCTGGGGGGTAGGGCTGGGCTTAGGTGTTACAGCGGGCGTGGCCGCAGGTTCGGCGGGCGCGGGGGAAGCGGGGGCGGCGTCAATAATGTTCCGGGCGATCTCTCGCACCTCGTGGTAATTTCCCGTTCGGGGATGTAGGACGGAAGTTGGTTCTCCTCCCAGCACTTCCGTGCTCCCGGTGAGCACCCCCTTGGGGCCGGAAGACAGTACCACTGCCTGCACTTGACTGCGGTCAACCAGGCGGGCCATCTCGTAAAAACGCTTCATCTCCCACAGCTCCATGTCGGTGCGTATGTTATCGGCCAGAGAATTAAGAATAGCGTTGACTTTGGCGAAATTAAGGGCTGTCTGGACTGAAAACACTTTATCCCGCAGTGCTAGCAGTACCTGTTGCTGCCGCTGGGCCCGCTTGAAGTCGCCCCCTTGGGGTCCCTCTATGTATCTGGCTCTGACGTAAGCCAAAGCCCGTTCCCCGTTCATTTTTTCAGTTCCGGCCGGAAAGGATATTTTGTGCCAGTAGTCGTAAAAAGACTGGTCAATGGTTATGTTAATGCCGCCTATGGCGTCAATAATATTTTTAAAAGCGGTAAAATCAACACGTATGTGATAATGGATAGGCAGGGAAGTTATATCCTCCACTAGCTCCTTCATAAGTTCGGGACCCTCATTTTTTTCCTGTGACTCCCCGTAGGCATGAACCGCGTTGATTTTGCTGTAGTATTCCCGCCCAGGCACTTGTACGTACAAGTCGCGGGGAATGGAGAGAAGCGCAGCCTTGTTAGTGCTGGGACGGTAACTGGCGATTATGATAGTATCAGCCAAATCCTCCCCTTTATGTCCTTCGCCGCCTATGGCCATGAGCAGGACGTTGATGCGGTCCTGGGACTCGCCGGCCAGTAGTGAGCTGCCAGAAAACAAAAGATCCTTTAGTTGTCCCAGGATAGACCGGTCCGCCGTGGTGATGCTGTTACTGGCGGCAATTACTTTGTACCCGAAGACGCCGCCCGTGATGGTTGCCGTTAAGACCAGTGTCAGCAGCACGCGGCGCAGCCACGGACGCCGGCGAGAGCGTGCCGGCGCCGCTGCCATTACCTGGCCCTTCACTGCCTCCTTCTCGGGCCGCAGCCGGCTGAAGGACCGCTGGCGGCCTGACAGATCACTCGCGCTGTAACGGTGTCTAGCAGCGAAAATGTCCCGCCGCTCCGCGCCACCGTTTAATTTACCTTTCATGTTGGTAGGAGTATACAACAGCTGGAAATTGCCTTACAATAGGTGTCATTATGACACGGTTAACGGGAGCAGCTTCGTTTTTCTGGGAGCTTATTAAGGTATTTTTGCTAGCCATGGCTATTATTGTACCCGTCAGGTATTTCCTGGTACAGCCTTTTTTTGTGCGGGGGGCTTCCATGGAGCCTAATTTTACGGGTGGTGAGTATTTGATAATTGACGAACTGTCCTATCAACTGCGGGAGCCGAGAAGGGGAGAAGTAGTAGTGTTCCATTATCCGGATAATCCCACCCAGTTTTTTATCAAGCGTCTGGTAGGTTTGCCCGGAGAAACGGTGGAAATAAACAGCGGCAGAGTGCTGATTAAGAGCGACGCCCATCCGCAGGGAGTTTTGCTGGACGAGTCGGCCTACCTTCCTGGCAATGTTCGTACGGGCGGTACGGTGTCCATTACTCTGGAGAAGGATGAATATTTTGTGTTAGGGGACAACAGAACCTCCAGCTCCGATTCGCGCAGCTGGGGCGCTCTTGATAAAGATTATATGGTGGGCCGGGCGTGGATACGAGCCTTCCCCATTGACCGGATGGGAGTTGTTCCTGCCGAACGGCCTGGATTTTTGGGTATTTGACATATGACTGACGCAAGCTTGAATAGCGGTGGCAAGGGTGGAAACCCCTTCCCCCTGCAGGCGCCGCGGGGCACCAGGGACATTCTGCCGGGGGAACAGAAATACTGGGAATATGTGGTGGAAACTGGGAAGATGGTATTGCGCAACTGGAATTTTAAGCGGGTGGACACTCCCATCTTTGAAGAAACTCCCCTGTTTACCAGGGCGGTGGGGGAAAACACTGATATAGTGTCAAAGGAGTTGTTTGAACTTAAAACGCGCGGCAGTGGGGCCCGGTACAGTTTAAGGCCGGAGCTTACGGCTTCCATGGTGCGCGCTTACATAGAAAATGGTCTGCGCAGTTGGGCTAAACCCGTGAAACTTTATTATGTGGGGCCTCTTTTCAGGTACGATCGGCCGCAAGCCGGCCGTTGGCGGCAGTTTCACCAGCTGGGCATGGAAGTGTTCGGCTCCGATGCTTATGTAACGGATGTAATGATCATGTATGTAATGCACGTGATTTTAAGACAGTTGGGCCTGGAAGAATACACATTTTGCGTCAACAGCCTTGGCGCGCCCAACGACCGCCAAGAGTACGTAAAGACGCTTAAGGAATATTGCCGGCGCAGCCGCCATAAGCTATGCCGGCAGTGTAAGGAGCGCATAACCTCCAATCCTTTGAGAATACTGGACTGCAAGGAGGAGAAATGCCGCCAGGTAGCCAATACGGCGCCTAAACTGTTTGACTATATGTCCGAGGAAGAAAAAAAACATTATCAAAAAGTGCTGGATATGTTGGAGGCCCTAGAGGTGCCGCATAGAAAGCAGCAGTCATTAGCGCGCGGCCTTGATTATTACACGGGGGTGGTGTGGGAAGTCCTGCCTGATGGAGACGAAAGCGCCTCTACCAGTCTGGCGGGTGGAGGACGCTACGATAATCTAGTCAAAGAGCTTGGAGGCAGGGCTACCCCGGCCGTGGGAGGTTCTTTGGGGATTGAAAGGGCTATTGACTCCCTAAAGGAAGAAGGGATGGAACTGACCGTCACGGACCAACCCCGCGTATTCGTGGCTCAACTGGGAGAAATGGCCAAACTGGCGGCGTTGGGTATTATGAACGAGCTGCAGGAGGCCGGAATTCATTTCGCCGAGAGCGTGGATAGGGAGGGTATGCAGCCACAGCTCAAGATAGCCTCGCGGCTCGGCGTTAGGTGGGTAGTAATAGTAGGGCAGAAGGAAGTTCTGGATAAGACTGTTATACTAAGAAATATGGACAGCGGTATGCAGGAAGTGGTAGCCCAGGGGGAGCTGTGCGAAGAACTGCACAAGAGATTAGACGTGCCGGGATAAGGCAGTGGTGCTATGGGCGACTGCATATTTTGTCAGATAGCGGCCGGCATTACCCCGGCAGATGTCGTGTACGAGGGAGAAGACTCAATGTTCTTTCGGGATATTTCACCTAAAGCGCCTGTTCATGTGGTGGGCATCACCAAGAAACACTTAAAGTCTCTCAATGAATTAGAGCCTGGTGACGCGGCGGTTGTAGGCCGGTTATTGAGCGAGATACCGTCGGTGGCGCGCGAGGTGCAAATAGCGGAAGGTGGTTACAGGGTGACAACCAACGTGGGTCGGGATTCTGGACAGGAAGTGCCTCACTTGCATTTTCATATACTGGGAGGGGAGCCGCTGGGGCCGTTGAGATGTTAGGGATTGGTAACTGGTAACTAGTAACTAGTAATTTTTAAAACCATGAGCAGACTCTACAGCTATCGTTTACCAGTTACCAGTTACTGGTTACTAGTTACTGTATTGCTTGGCTTGCTGGCGCCCCTACCGGCCTGGCAGCAGGTTCCGTTTGTTGAATGCGCTTATCGCCCACTGTCATGCGACCTGGAAGACCTGCTCAGCGTGCCGGTACGCATATTTAACTTCCTCTTGGGCATGGCCGGTATAGTGTTGCTGGCCGTGATAGTGTGGGCGGGCATGAGGTTTATCCTGTACCACTTTTCAGAGATGCCGGAGGCGGAGCTGAATAATGCCAAGATGACTCTTACGCGCGGCATTTTCGGCTTCCTGGTAATAGCCTTTTCCTACGTGATGGTTAATCTCTTACTGTACACACTGCTTGGGCTGTCCGACGATTCGCAGGTCGGCAAGCTGCTACAGGAGTTCGGGTTGTAGCCGCACTCGACGGGCGAGATACATGCTGTTTAGGGCCGGTCCGGCTCGTAGGCTCGACTGTCGCAGTTTGCTAGCTTAACGGCTCTGTTAAGCCGACGCTAAAAAATATGAAATAGCTTTATTGAGCGATTTTATTGTTTTAACCGTGAAAGTGGAGACAAGGACAGGTGTTTTATAAGGCCGCTAAATCTCCTAGCTGACCGACAACAAGCCGCTGGCACAAAATATAGATATCACATTATGCCATGCCGCTTTGCAAATAAACGGGTGGCGCGGGGTGGAGGTCCGGCCGCGATAAGGACCCGCCACAAGTGTAGCGGCATGGCAAATATCGCCTCTATAGCACGTCTGCACGGTGAAATTAACTTACTGAAAATCAGAGCGCCGTTTTGTCGCCTGGTTAAGCCGCTTGCTTGAGTTTTTTGTTCCCAGCAGGAAGGGGAGCAGCCTTTTATCGTTGACAGCCCATAGGCGCTGTGGCAAGTTTCATATTAGGTTTATTCTTATAATCTTTAGACGGGAGGTGTTGATTTTAGCCCTGACGATGGGCTGGGTAGAAAAATATGGTGGAAGTAAGAAAACGTGACAATGAAAGCACTGACAGTCTTTTGCGTCGGTTCAGCCGCAAGGTACAACAAAGTGGGGTTTTGCTGCAAGCGCGGAAAGTGCGCTTTTATGAACGGAAAAAAGCCAAGAAAAAGTTGCGGGAGGAAGCTGCGCGCCGGGCGCGTTTCGCGGAAGAGCGCGACCGCCTGATAAAGCTGGGAGAATTGGATGAGTACACCGAGCGGTCCCGGCATAAGTTTCGCTTCCCTGGCCGAGGTCCTTCGCGACGTTAATTGAATCACGGCAAGATTGTTGTGATAGCAGTCTGGATGGCAAGCATGACCTGTACGTTCGAGCCAAGAGCGGAGTTGCCGTTCGTGACCGGATAAGCGGCGGGCAGGGCGCCTGGGAGGATAGGCTCGAGGGGGCGGGCGGTGTTGGCCGGCCGCCGTTCAGCTCTGACCTCGCTCCTGTGGGCTGGTGGCCGTAAAGCAAGGGGCCAGCTCTCCGCTATGGTTAAGCCGCTGGTCAACCTCCGGCTGGGCCGGGGCGGGGACGGAGATGATGCCAACTCTGAATTTCTCTTGTCGCGGGCCTTGTTGTATACTCAGCTGTGTATGGCTAACCAGGGAGCTCCTCCTCCTGACTTGCCGCTTTTCTCTAAGGAAGGGAGCGGGGAAGGAAATGGGGAGAAGCAACAAGAGAAGAGCAAGCCTGTGGACCCGGCAGCCAAGACACCAGGAGGCGGTGTTGATGCCCCGGATCCGTTTACGGTTCCCATTACTTCGCCGTCTTTTGAAAAGCGGCGCGGGGAGCAACCTCCTGTAAAACCGGAAGAAGCAGGCGTCAGTGAGGATACAGATAAGCAACCACCCCCGGTGCCTAATGAAGTCGAGGAGCCGCTTCCGCTGGCCCCGTCTAATTTTCGGGAACAGGAAAAGCCCCACCGGCTGCGGCGCAGGATTATGATTACAGTAGGCGGACTGGTGGTATTGCTGTTGCTGGCGGCGCTGGGGTGGGCGGCGGTAAGCTCCTTTTTACCGGAAGGACTTGCTCTCCCCGGGTGGATTCGGGAAGATGAAGAGACTCCAGAAGCGGCTCCCGCCGAGGAGCAGAACGCCGGGGCCGTCCAACCTCCTCAAGCCACTGTTGCCGAGCCGGCGCCGGCAGAAGAGGGTGGCGAGGAGCTGCTGCGGGATGTGGATGGGGACGGCTTAACGCAAGCGGAAGAAGATTTTTACGGCACTGATCCTTTCAACCCTGACACGGACGGCGATGGTTACACGGACGGGGAGGAAGTAGCCGCCGGATATGACCCACTGGGTCCTGGCAAGCTGGATTCCGACGGTGATGGTTTTCCCGACCCGGACGAGCGGGAGTTTGGCACTGATCCTTTCAACCCTGACACGGACGGCGATGGTTACACGGACGGGGAGG
>CAZLVG010000023.1:11728-15517 GCA_964562905.1 uncultured Candidatus Saccharibacteria bacterium
AGATTGAAAATGGACATAATCCGCTGGTTCCCGCGCCGGGGGATGAGTTGTAATCCGTAATCCGTAATTCGTAACTTGCCACTCGTGATTTCGGGAGGGGGAGGGGCTTAAAAACACTTGTTTGTGATAGCGCCCAGGCACTTTATGGTTATCGCATGCCCATTTTGATTACATGTAGAGGTTTTCCCTTGTCGGGCCGGGAGGTAAGCAGTCTTTGGAACATCACTTGCCGCCATATGCGTTATGCTGATGAAGAGGTAGCGGTAACCTGTGTAGATAAAACAAGGATGCGGGCGCTTAACAAGCAGTATAGAAACGAAGACAAGACCACAAACGTACTGACTTTTTCTTATGACGGCGACCATGATGTCGTTTTATGCCTGGCTATAGCGCGGGAAGAGGCAATAGCGCGCGGGATGCAGTGGCGTGATTATGCCGCGCTGCTGTTAGCGCACGCCTTTTTGCATGTGGCGGGGTTGGACCATGAGCGGTCAGAGGCGGACGCGGCCAGGTCCCGGGAGGAAGAAGGTAATATATTGAAAGAAGCGGGTTTTTCGGCTGGAAATTTATAAAAATATGTTAGAATTACGGCAACATGCTCCACACAGCCGTACCGAAAAATTGGAGAAAAAGCAGCACTGTGTTTGAGGCGTTAGGACACGCCTGGAGGGGCATTGTTTACGGTTTAAAAATTGAACGTAATCTTCGCCTGCAAGCTGTCATTTTTGTCGTGGTCTTGGCAGCCTCTTTGTTCCTCCGGCTCTCGGCGTTGGCTTTGGCGGTGATTGTGGCTGTAGCGTCGCTGGTGCTGGCACTGGAAATGATTAATACGGCTTTTGAACTGCTGTCTAATATTGTACAGCGCCGTTTCCACGACCGGGTACGCGCGGTAAAGGACTTAGCGGCTGGAGCTGTGCTGCTGGCCAGCGTACTAGCAGCCGTCGCGGGCATGCTGATTTTGGGGCCGGCCGCGGTCGATTTGTTTTTACGCACCTAAGATTATAATAACGACATATGGCGCAGCCGACATACGTGACCGGTATTGATTTAGGTTCGTCTTCGGTCAGAGTAGCCGTAGCGCAGTTGGAGAGTGCGGACGCGTTGCCCGTTATCCTGGGTGTTGGTTCTGCCTCCACGCAGGGAATACAGAAAGGGGTGGTGACTGACGTGGAAGACGCCATCAGGTCCTTGAGCGAGGCCCTTGATACGGCAGAAAGGGTAGCCGGAGTGCCGGTGGAGAAGGGTTATGTCAGCATTAATGGTTCTCACATTTCTTCGCAGAACTCCCGTGGCGTGATAGCTGTGAGTAGAGCAGATGGAGAGATAACATCTGAGGACGCATCGCGCGTTATCAACGCGGCTCAGGCTGTGTCGCTTCCCAACAACCGTGAGATATTACACGTGCTGCCGCAGAACTTTGTGGTTGACGGCCACAAGCACATTTATGACCCGGTGGGCATGACCGGAGTGCGGCTGGAGGTGGAAACGCACATAGTGGAAGGCTCCACGCCGTTTGTAAAAAATATAACTAAAGTGGTCAACCAGGCCGGCGTGCACGTTGAAGATTTTGTTTTTTCCCCTCTGGCAGCGGCGGCAGCCGTGCTGGATAAAAGGCAGAAGGAATTGGGAGTGGTGTTGGTTGACCTGGGAGCCGGGACCAGCAGCTTGGTTGTTTATGAAGAGGGCACCCTGTTGCATACAGCCGTACTACCGCTTGGTTTTGCACACATTACCAATGACATAGCCATCGGACTTAGGACATCCATTGAGGTGGCGGAAGAGATAAAGCGGCAGTACGGCACAGCCTTGGTAGACAAGGTTAAAAATTCGGAAACCATAACTGTGGAGGGAGAAGATGAGCAAGAATCTGTGTCACGCAAGGAAGTTGCGAACATAATAAGTGCTCGTCTGGATGAAATATTTTCTTTTGTTGATCGTGAGTTGAAACAAATAGACCGCTCCGGACTGTTGCCAGCCGGCGTGGTGTTTACGGGTGGAGGGGCTTACCTGCCCGGGGTAATTGAATTGGCCAAGAAGAGGCTGCGTCTTCCCGCCCGCATTGGGTCTTTGCGGGCTTTAGAGGGGACGACCGAGCAAACAACTAATCCGTCCTACGCGGTGGTTTTGGGATTGATACTGTGGGCTATTGAGCAGGAAGTAGCGGAAACAGGAAGAGTGTCCTCGCTGCTGCCGGATATCAGGGGGACCGCAACCAGAATAAAAAGGTGGTTTAAGGCTTTTCTTCCTTAAATTAAGAAGAAGACAAGTTTCGTACTGCACACTAAGTGTGTTCACAGCGGACACCATTTGTGCTTGACAGAAAAAACGGGTGGTTTAAGCTTGGGTTTATAGATGCCTCTAAAGAAACCAACCATTGAAAACGTGGCTAACATCAAAGTTATTGGTGTGGGCGGTTCAGGTAACGCGGCCTTGAACCGGATGGTGGAAGCAAAAATAAAGGGGGTTGAATTTGTAGCCGTAAATACGGACGCGCAAGCACTGCATTACTCCGGAGCCCAGACAAAATTACACATCGGGCAGAACCTGACCAGAGGTCTGGGGGCGGGCATGAATCCTTCTATCGGCCAACAGGCAGCGGAAGAAAGCCGCGAAGAGATACATGACCTTATTAAAGGGTCGGATATGGTTTTTGTTACCTGCGGTTTCGGCGGCGGGACGGGTACCGGAGCCGGTGGTGTTTTATGCGAGATCGCCAAGGAAACCGGGGCGCTGACGGTAGCTGTGGTGACCAAGCCGTTTGCTTTTGAGGGGCAGCAGCGCATGACCATCGCCGAGGAAGGCTTGTCTGAGCTGACGGACCGCGTTGACGCTGCCGTGGTTATTCCTAATGACCGACTGCTGCAGATTATTGATAAAAAAACCAGCTTGCTGGACGCTTTTAAAGTGGTGGATGACGTACTGCGACAGGGCGTGCAGGGCATTTCCGATCTGATCACCCAGCATGGCATGGTTAACGTGGACTTCGCCGACATAAGAGCTATAGTGGAAAGCGCTGGGTCGGCGCTGATGGGCATTGGCCGGGCGCAGGGTGAGAATCGGTCAGTGGAGGCAGCGCGGGCGGCCATAGAAAGTCCGATGCTGGACGTAACCATAGACGGTGCCAAGGGGGTTATCTTCAACATTACTGCCGGACACGATCTGCGCATGTATGAGGTGGAAGAGGTGGCGCGCGTTATCACGGAGAACGTTGATCCGAACGCTAAAGTTATCTTCGGAACCGTGATCGATCCGGAACAGGTTAACGAGGGAGAGTTGAAGGTTACGGTTATAGCCACGGGGTTTGAAAAGCCCCCGGCGCCTGCCCACCACGGCCAGCAGCAGTACGGCGGAAAGGTACAGTTCAGGTCGCCGCTGACCGGCCCTTCTTGGGCAAGCGAGCCTTCCCGTTCCGAGCCGGTTTCCGGGTCACCTTCGCCTGTGCGCCCGGTTGGTCAGCCTGACCACGGGGAGCAAAACCAGCCATCCGGCGGCTCCTCCAGGCCCTCGCCGGAGCCTGCCCGGGAAGAAGAGGATTTGGACGTGCCCACCTTCATCCGCCGGAAGATGCGGGAGCAGAAGGAAGCGAGACGCAGAGGGGAGGAATAGCAAATCAAGGTTGACCCTGTCGTTCGCGAACGATTAAGGTGCACAGGGTTGACAACTACAGCAATTTGCCTACTACACCTCGGATACCGACTCGCCGTAACCAGTCGGCGCTTAAGTATCCAGGTTTTTATAGATATCACATTATGCCATGCCACTCTTTAAATAAACGGGTGGCGCGGCGCG
>CAZLVG010000024.1:0-14250 GCA_964562905.1 uncultured Candidatus Saccharibacteria bacterium
AGTTGAAATGACGGTGTTTGCGCGCCCGCTTTCCAGAGCAAGGTAAGGAATTAAGGCAGTCTTTTACGAATTACCAGTTACCAGTTACTAGTTACCAGTTACTAGTTACCAGTTACTGATTACGAGTTACGAGCTGCCAACCTCGTGATATAGTAATAGTATGTTAACGGATTATTTTTATTGGCAGTACGTGCGGGCTCCCGCGGCGCTGGGACACATTATCTGGAATTTGCAGCGGGCGCTGTGGCGGTTGTTTTCCGTTGAATTCATGCTGCGCACGCTGTTGGCCCACTGGCACAAGGATATCGCCGCCTACACTGGCGGCACCTTGTCAAAGCTGGGCTTGGCCTTTACGTGGAATCTGATTTCCCGCGGCATAGGCTTTTTGGTCCGTACTCTTATACTTGTTTTGTGGCTGGCGGCGGAAGCCGTCTTTCTGCCCGCGGCGGCCGCGGTGTACCTGATGTTCCTGGCCTGGCCGCTGCTGGTCCTGGCCAGCTTGGCGGTTGGTATTGGTTTTCTGCTGGCGGCGTGAACGGATTAACTGATCGCACGTTACATGAAGTATTCTTTTGACACCAGAAGCCGCCGCCATACCATTCGCAGTTATCGGGCTTTAACTTCCCCCGTGGTAGTGGCCATGATGGCGGTCGCTTGCTTAGTATCTGTCGTCGCTTGGCTGCTGCTTGTGTTTGTCGCTGTCAGCGCCGCGCTTCTAGGACTAGCTTTTATTGCGGCCAGCTTGGCAGCCGCGGCTTTGCTCGCTCTGCTGTTCGCTTCCACCTATTACCCTTACCTGCCGTCACCGAAGACTGTCCAGGCGTTAAAGTCGGACCGACCGACCGCCGGCGGGATTAACGCGGCCCAAGCTGCCTCTTTCTCCCTGTTGCTTTTATTAAGCCGCTATGGACTGAAGCAAAATAAGAAAAATCTGCGTCGGGCCACAAGACGGCTGGCGGAGTCGCCCGTCTGCGATTTCTTGCTGCGCCGGCTGGAGATAAGCCGGTCCAAAGTTATTAAAATCGTGGAGAAATCCGTTCTGCCGGAGCTGACCTGGTCCGATTTTTCCCGCCGCTCGCTGGAGTTGGCCGGCACGCTGGAACAACCGGAGATCTCGCCCGAGCACGCCTTAGGCTGTCTGCTGCTTCACCCCCGTCTTGAAAGGCAGCTCCGAGCGTCAGGACTGACCAGGGACGACGTGCTTTTTACGCTGTGGTGGGGAGCCGAGCGCAGATATACCCGGCTTCAGCGGCGCCGCTGGTGGGACGAGGAGCGCCTGCTGGCCTTTACCGGTGTCGGCCTTTCCTGGGCGTCCGGTTATACTCCTTTCGTGGACCGGTTTGCCCGCCTGCCGCCTGGCGGCCTTTGGGATAACATTATTTACGGGCATGAAGACAAAGTAGAGGAACTTATTAACACGCTGGCCAGACAGCGCCAGTCTAACGTGTTACTGGTTGGGAATCCGGGAGTGGGCCGTTTGGGAATAGTCCGCTGGGTAGCCAAGCGGATTCGCGGCGGCACCGCCCATCCCGAACTTATGGGACAGCGTCTGCTGTACATAAACATAGGGGAATTGATGGCTCAAGGGGGGACCGCCGCAGCTCAAGCTGCCGTGGTGTCGAGAGCGTTAAGAGAAATGGAACGCGCCGGGAATATCATCGCCGTCATTGACGGTTTAAGCAGTGTTCTGGGGGAGTACGGCGAACAACGCATTAATCTGACGGACGTGTTGCTGCCTTTTTTGGCTTCAGCTAATGTTCGTGTTCTGGTCATGGTTTCTTCGGATGATTACTACCTGCGCTTGAAATCAAACCAGAAGTTAACCCAGTATTTTGAGGTAGTCGTAGTGCCGTCGCTGACAGAGCGGAACACACTCAAAAGACTGGCGCTGTCAGTGCCGGTCATTGAACGGCGGGCCGGTCTTTACATACCGTATAGGACCATACGCACGTTGGTGGAAGAAACTTCATCCATCATGCCCCACATACCTTTTCCTGAACGCGCTTTTGATTTTTTGGAAGAGGCCATAGTAGCCGCTCAGGTTAAAGGCAGCCGGGTATTAACTGTCGAGCACATTGAAAATATAATCTCCCGCAAAATCGGCTTGAGCTTGGGCCGCTTAAAGTCCAAGGAAAAAACACGCCTGTTGAAACTGGAGGAGCTAATGCACCGGCGTTTGGTTGACCAAGAGGCCGCCGTCAAGGCGGTAGCGCGCGCCATGGTGCGCGCCAGAGCTGAAGTCAGAAGCCAAGAAAGACCTATCGGGGCCTTTCTGTTTCTGGGGCCTACCGGGGTGGGCAAAACGGAAACGGCTAAAACGTTGGCTGAAGTGTATTTTGGTTCCGAGGAGCACATGACCCGCCTGGATATGTCGGAGTTTCAGGGGGAAGACGCGGTGTCCCGCCTGATAGGAAGCGCCGAACAGCCCGCCGGACGATTGACCTCCCTTATTGCCGATCATCCTTTTACCGTTTTGCTGCTGGATGAGTTTGAGAAGGCCGACAGGGCCGCGCACCAGTTATTCCTGCAAGTCCTGGATGAGGGGCGGCTGTCCGACGCCCGCGGCCGCGCCTATTCTTTCCGGCACGCTATTATTATTGCCACCAGCAACGCCGGCGCTGAACTTATCCGCAGGGAAGCCAAAGGCGGGCGCGTCCCCGATGGCTTTGACCAAAAGTTAAAAGAGCACATTTTGTCCCGGAACATACTGCGCCCGGAGCTGCTTAATCGTTTTGACGGAGTGATAACGTACGCGGTGCTGTCCCGGGAACACATTCGCCGTATTGCCGTGATGATGCTGCGCCAGCTGAACCGGCGCCTGGACGAAGAGCATGGCGTGGTCTTGAAGATCACGGACGCTCTAGTCGATTTTCTGGTGGAGAAGGGATATGATCCACAGTTCGGAGCTCGCCCCATGAACCGGACTATTCAGGATTACGTTGAATACGCGGTGGCGCAAAAAATCATCAAAGGCGAGGCGCAGCCCGGCCAGAGTATTGTGCTGCTTCCCGCCACGCTGAGGGGCACCTGAATATTCTTCTCTTTATTTTATTCCTCCTTCTCCTCCTGCTGTTGCAGGAGGGAAATTTCGAACACCTCGGTGCTGTCTAGGATATACAACTTGGTTTCGTCCGCACTAACGGCAACACTCTGGGCGCGGCTGCTGTCTCCCAAATATATCTGCCGGTTAAGGTTTCCCACCGTGTCGAATATTATTACGCGTTTGTTGGGCGGGTCAAAAACGTACAGGTGGCGTAGATTTTCGTCTATGATAAGCTTTGCCGATCCGGAAATGGCCGGCTGCACCCGGCCTAGCTGAAAGTCAACGGGAGTTCCTTTAAGTAGCTTGCTGATGGTGCCGTCTTGGTGCAGCGTGTATATGTAGCCGTCCACTCCAATGTCCGTGATATTATTCCTCGGGAACTCCTTGTTAGTTATCCAGGCGTTGCCGCCGCTGTACCCGCGCAGCGTTTTGCTGTAGCCGTAGATATTACTGGCCGATTTATCGTAAAGGTATATGCGGTTGCCGTAGGTCGCCAGTGATTGTATCTCGGGATCATTCGACGGCAGGCTTATTTCCTGGCTTTGCAGAACTCCGGCTTTAGTGTCAAACAGAGCTATGCCCGGGCTGTCAGTCGCCAGCACCAGAGACTTGTCGGCCTGGTGTGCCGTCGCCGTGGTGAAAAAACCTATTCCCTGCGTGGTCTGGTTTACCACCTCCACGGCGCCATCAGTGGTCATCTTAGCTATGGTATTATTGGTGTGGTCATAGGAATATAGGCTGCCCTGTAGCCAGAGCAGCTGGGAGGGAGCGGTGTTCGTCATGACTGAAGCGAAGTTACCCACTAGTTGACTATCCTCGCTCCGCACGCGTGTTACTTTATCCAACCTATCCTGAACTGACATAATTTCCCGTACTAAAGTATTTGTCTGCTCTTGGTAGAGAGCCGTATTTTTCAATTTCTCCGCCAGCCGTTCGGCGTCGGACAGCAAGTTGCGCGCCTGTTCGCGGTTGTCATATATGAGAGCAGTGGCGGCTGCCTCTTTTTTAGTTCTGGCTTCGTGCAGTAGTTCGCTGGCTTGCTGAACTTGAAAATCGCTGGCTCGCTTCTTTTGCATCATCACCAGGCTTACTACCAGCGCCGCGGCCAGCATGATAGCCAGTACCGCGAACACTTTGCTGCTAGTGGGCAGCCCGGAAACTGCCCGCCGCGTTCCTGTCCACAGGCGGCGGGACCAGTACCGTATCGCCTTTGAGGACATTTCCGTTGGAAGTCTTTGCGTGCCCAGCAGTCCATTGCTGGTTAAAGACCTCATATTGTGGCCGGCAGAGCGTGACGCTTTATATAACGCTCTGCCGCTCTGTTGCGACCCGCGCACCACAAGCGGCCACCAATAACTCCTGATCGCGCGGCCCGTGTAGGCGATAACCCGGACTGTCAGCCAGGCTAGGCGCTTGAGCAGCGAATGATTAATTTCCAGAGGTTTCTTGGGTCTCAGATGGGCTGAAGCAATCACCGGTTCCCGTTGTCGGCGGGTGTACGGCACGTCAGTTTCTTGCGCGAGCGCCGCCACTTCGTCCGAGGCCAGAGCTACTACCAGTATAGCCAGTGGCAGGCGCTTGCCTTGGTCTTCGTACAGTTGGCGGAGGCGCAGACTGATACCAGCTGCGGAATTATTAATAGCGAAACTGGCCAAGTCTTCCCGGCGGAAGACCTGCTCCGCCTGGGAGGTGCCGAAATACAAGACATCTTTTTCACTGACTGTACCGCTGGCTACCTGTGAAAAAGTCCGCAGCGGATTAGTGATGGGGGAGTGGGATAAGTTGTCGGTCAGGGAAACGACGCGCCGCTGGCGCACCAAGAGAATACGGCCGTTCCCCCCTGAACTGACATGCAGGGTCCGGTTTGATATGACTCCCAGCGAGACGTGCAACGACCCCATCCATTCCCGCGAACCCTGCTCCACTACCTCATGCAGCACCAGGTTAGCCTGGTGCAGGGCGGACTCAAAACTGGCCAGCACGCCCCGGCGGGGGTCCCGGTAGTACTCACGCTGGATAGCGCCTATAATTGTTTCAATTAATTCTCTGCCCGCGCCCTCTCTATCTTCAGTTTCGGCGGCTGCCAGCAGCATCCCCAAGGATTTTTCGCCGCCGGCTGGCTCAAAAATAAACGTGTCGCCCGCCACCCGCGGATTGTCAAAAAATACCAGTTCGTCTACATTGATTCTCATATGCTAGATAGTATATAAAAAATTATTGCATTTTAGCAGTGGTTATGAGTACACTTTAGATCACATCGGAAAAGCCAATGAACAACAAACTTTTTCCTTTAGAGAAAATTTTTGGCTCGCGGACTCGTGTCAAGATTATTTCCCTGTTTACTACTAACACTGTCCGTCCCTACTACGTCAGAGAAATATCCAGGTCCATAGGAGAGAGATTAAACGCCGTACGGCGCGAACTTGACATATTAAGAAAAATTGGCATGTTAAGATCCTACCACCAACGGCGCCGGCGCTACTATGTGTTGAACCAAAATTTTGTTCTCCTGTCTGAACTGGCGTCAATCATGAAAAAATCAGGACCGCGCCTGGAGGACAGCCTGTTTAAAAACATTAATCAGCTGGGTGATGTGCGCTTTGCCGCTGCCTCCGGCATTTTTACCAGCGCCAAAGACTCTCCCACCGACTTGCTTCTGGTTGGGCGTATTGAAGAGGCTCGGCTGGAGAGCTTTGCCAAGCGTATTGAGGACCATATAGGGAGTGAAATTACTTACACGCCCATAACTGAAAACGAATACCGCTATCGGCATAATTTTAATGATTTATTCTTGCGACAGATTTTTTCCGCGCCGTATTATGTTATTGTCAACAACTTAGACAGGCAGTCGCAGCCGGAAGCATTGGCGAGCAACAACCAGGGCACATAGCTCAGCGGCAGAGCGCTACGTTCACATCGTAGAAGCCGAAGGTTCGAATCCTTCTGTGCCCACTTATATGAGGGAAGGGATGTGTCCCTTCCCTCATCGTTCGCTTCGCTCACTCTCCTATCCCACAAGGCGACCTCAATTTGCCGGCAAAGCCGGCAAATTCGGTATTAAAAGTAGTTTGATATAGAAGGGCGGTTGTTTTTTGAGTGTCTTAAGGTAACTATTATTATACTATGCGCGATCCAGGGCAAATCTATACCAGACAAGGTACACCTATTATTGTGTTCGTGTCGCGCTTGGCGTTTGCCGGTTTATTTGTCTTTGCTTTGTACACCTTGCAATCGCCCCGCTTTCCCTATTCCAATATTCATCTTGTCTGGATAATATATTTACTCTTTATTTATTTTACGGCGGAAAGACTGTATGACAGTTTCCTGAAAAGAGGGATAGACCTTACTTTTGCCTGGCCACTGTTGTTTGCCGTTTACTGCCTTAACCTGGTTTCACTTCTGCTGGCCGGTCAGGAGCGCCTGCCGCTGCTGAACCGCGCTGAACACCTGGCCAGTTTTATCCTGATCACTTTTATTGTGTGGGTGTTTTTCCTGAAATATTTGCCTCAACGGGTGTGGCGGCGCCATACCTACTACACGGCACTGATCGTTTTTTCTGTCACTTCCACTTTGGGCGTGGCTAACGAGCTGGTGGAACTTATGTTTGATTCTTTGTTTAACAGCAAGCTGGTGGGACCGCGGTTGGATACTTCCTTAGATCTTTTGATGAACAGCTTGGGAGCCGGACTCTTTTTGGCCGTACGCCTTATTCTCGGCACTTCTGAAGCCGAAACATGAGCGCCTTAAGCGGCCTGTTTGCGGTTATCGCGGCCGTCTCTTACCTGACGTCGTTGGTTCTGGGCCCGCCTGTTCCTGTGTCAGCTCCGCTCGCGCCCGCGGCATCTCCGTCCGTTTCGCCGGAGCCGGCGGCGGATTTATCATCTTTCTTAAATATGGACCTTCTGGAAGAGCCGCTGCCGCTGGTGTACAGCGACACGCTTAAGGAGTCCGTTTTGCAGGAACACATGAAGAAAGGCGCCGTGGTCCTGCCGCTGGGCACTGCTTTTGGCCAGCCCGGCAATGTGGTGGTAACCGCGCACAGCACCGGCTTTAAATCCTTCGGTCGGTACCGGTTTGCTTTCGCGAAACTGGGGCGGCTTGAGATAGGGGACGAGTTCACCGTGGATAAGGACGGGCGGCAATACACTTATCGCGTTTACAAGAGAGAAGTGGTCTGGCCGAACGAGGTGGACAAACTTCCGAAAAACGACCGCTCCACCGTAACCCTAATAACGTGTTGGCCGCTTTGGACTGATTTCAAGAGACTTTTAGTTCACGCGGAGTTGGTTACGTCGGACAATGAAAACTGATGAATATGTCCCGCTTACACGACGGAATAAAACTGATTGAAATTAGGGCTTCTCGCTTAGCGCTTCTCGCTTTTGCCCCTGTTAATGGCCGCGGTCGTCCTGGTTGTGCTTGCGGTCCCCGGTCTTATCTTGCCTAACAGTCATGTTGGCGTAGTTATATGCCTAGCCGCGGCCTTTTTCCCGGAACAGGCGTAACGGGAACAAATGACTGTTTTTAGCCCAAGCGGAACGCGCGCATTCCAACCGGACTTTTTGTTTTTCCGCTGAAATGAGAAAACCTCGCCGAAGGCGCGGCCGCGAATTTAGTGCTAAAAAATAAACAATACACTGCTGTGGATAAATCAACAGGTTTTTCTGTTGCGCCGTGGAGATAAGAGTAGTATTGTGTACATACGTGGATAAATGTGGGGAAAAGTGGGGAGTCCCTGTGTAAAATGCGAAATATAGGGGTTTACCCGCTTTTTTAAACCGCGAAGTAATAAATAATCCTTTAATTAAGCTCCTTTTCAATTTAATTACCGGCTAATTATGTTTTTAGGCGAGCATTCGCATTCCATAGACAGCAAAGGCAGGTTAAGCATTCCGGCCAAATATCGCCGGCAGCTGGCCAAAGGCGTCGTGGTTACCCGCGGCTTGGACCGTTGCTTATGGATATATCCGGCGGCGGAGTGGGAGGGGATAGCCCAAAAGCTGGCCGCTCTGCCCGTGACGCAGAAAAAAAGCCGTGCCTTTGCGCGGCTCATGCTGGCCGGCGCCTGGGACGCCAGAGCCGACAGCCAGGGACGAATAATTCTGCCTGAATACCTGCGCGCTTACGCCAATCTTAAAAAGCACGTAACCGTGGCAGGTTTGTACAACCGTCTGGAAGTATGGAATGAGGACGCCTGGCAATCGTACCGCCGGCGTACCGAGGAGGAAAGCGACGCTATTGCCGAAAGCCTGGCCGAGCTCGGCGTATGATTCATACACCCGTCTTAGTGGAAGAAGTTTTAGATCTTTTCCAACCGAAGCAAAACGACACGCTCCTCGACGCCACTTTGGGCACGGGAGGCCACGCGGCCGCGTATTTATCGGCTGCTACCGGAACTAAAGTCGTGGGGCTGGACGCGGACCCTTTGGCGATAAAACGGGCGCGCGAAAACCTCAAACGGTTCACGGACGGAGTCACATATGTTAACGCCAATTTTGCCAACTTGCAGGATTCATTAACGGGGGGAGGGATTCTGCCTCCAAAGTTCTCTCATATTATATTTGATCTTGGCGTGGGCAGCCATCAGCTGTCGGACGCGCGGCGAGGATTTTCTTTTCAGGAGAAAGGCCCGCTTGACATGCGCTACGGCGAGCAGCGCGATCTGCCGGCGTCCAGTATTAAGCCTGTGAATGATTTGACCAGCCGCCTGGGGCACTGCCCGAACGTGGTTGAGCTGATAATGGGTTTAAGGAAGGAGCAGCTGGCCGAGGTTATTCGCTCCTACGGACAGGAACGTTTTGCCGGCCGGATAGCGCGGTCTATTAAATCCGCTTCTCCCTTTCCCCATACTGCCGCTGGCCTGGCTTCACTGATTGCCATGGCTGTCCCAAGCAACTATGAACGGGGGAGAATTCATCCCGCTACCCGCACTTTCCAGGCTTTGCGCCTGGCTGTGAACAGGGAGTTGGAGGCTTTGACGGCGGCTTTGCCGCAGGCGGCCAGCCTACTCAAGCCGCGGGGCGTGCTAGCCGTCATCAGCTTTCACAGTCTGGAGGATCGCGTGGTCAAGCATTTCATGCGCGGGGAGAGGAGACTGGAAGTCATGACCCCGAAGCCCGGGCGTGCTTCTGGGGAGGAAATAGCCGGTAATCCTCGGGCGCGTTCGGCTAAACTGCGGGCTGCTCTCAAGAAGACACCCGGCCCGGATAAAACCTCTCCTTAAAATACACCTAAGGCGCGGGCTCCTGGGGTCCGCCGGAAAGAAAAATCAAAGAAAAATAAATAAAACAGATAAACAGTAAATATACATGACACCAACAATCACCCAAAACGTCGTTCCCTACCACGCGCAGACACGCCGTGCGAGGGCGAGAAAACATACCTGGGCCGGCTCGTACGGCCGTTTCAAAAAAAGCGCTGTACGGAAAGACTACGCTGGCCGCGGCTTTCCGTACGTCGCCGAGCGCCGGCAAGCCGCAGGTTTCCGGCGGCGAGAACGTTGCTCTCGTTACCGGCAAAGGGGGAGTATAAGCGCAGCCGCGACGGCCCTGTCGCTGGGTTTAATTGCCATAACCTCTCTAGCTGCTTTAGCCTTTTTCTACCTGGGGCAGGTGCAGAGTACGGCCGCCCAAGGGACTGATATTAATGAACTGGAGGGCAGGCTTAGGGAACTGCGCGAGCGCCAGCGTGAACTTGAACTGGAAGGCGCCCGGCTGCGCTCCATTCAGACCATTGAAGAAGAAGCTAAAAAACTTAACCTTACCACCGCTGACCAATTTGCTTACATGAGTGCGCCTCCCAAGGGAGCAGTTACTCTCGCTCGTTAAAATGCTTAATTCGCAGCAGCGTGTCTGGCTACTGACTATCGGCACCTTCGCTCTGTTTGGCGTCTTGTCGGCCCGCCTGGCCCATCTGCAAACAGTGAAGGCCGGTTATTTTGAGAAGGTGGCTGACAGCCAGCGCCAGCGGGCTTCGGAGCTGGCGCCGCACCGAGGCACTGTTTATCTCAAAGAACACGGCAGCGCGGAACTTTTCCCCGTAGCCGTTAACAGCAAATCGTTTATTGCTTATGCCGTACCGAGGGATATTAAAAAGCCGATGGAGACGGCGGAGCGGCTGGCGCCAGCCTTGCTGGCTTACCGTGAAAGACAAAGTGACCGCGCGCGGGAAATACTAGACCGCACCGGACAGAGAAAAGAAGTCAAAGACGGCAAAGAAGCCGGAGAAGACGAAGAAAAAAACACAGAAGAAGAAGCTGGTGAAGAAGAACAGGATGGAGAGAATCAAGGCGGGGAGGAGAAAACAAGCCTGGCAGCGGTCAAAGAGAAGTTATATAACAAGTTTAACAAGAAAAGCGACCCTTATGAGCCGCTGCTGCGTTTTTATGAAACACTGGACGAGGAACTAAGAAACTTTCTGGAAGAGAAAAAGCTGCCGGGCATCGTGGTGCAGGAGCAGGTACGGCGCACTTATCCGGAAAAAAGCCTGGCCGCTCACGTGCTGGGCTATGTTGGCTGGGAAGAAGACCGCCGAACCGGCCGCTACGGGGTGGAAGGTTATTTTCAGGAGCAGTTAGTCGGACACCTTGGTTTTTTTAGCGCAGAACAGGACAGCAGCGGAGGTTTTATTGACGTAGGTGATAGAGAGTTGCAGCCGGCCCAAGACGGTTCCGACATCGTTCTTACTGTTGACCGCGTTATACAGTCAATCATTGAAGACGAGCTGGCTCGGGGGGTGGAGCGTTACGAGGCCAAGCGCGGCAGTATTATCGTCATGGCGCCGCGGACCGGGGCCGTGCTGGGCATGGCCACCTACCCTACTTATGATCCCAATTATTATTACGCCATTAACGACGCCCGCGTGCAGTTAAACCCGGCTGTTTCAGAGATATTTGAACCGGGTTCCATTCTAAAGCCCTTGATTATGGCTGCCGCCATAGACGAAGGTACCGTGCGGCCGGATACTACCTTTGTTGACTCGGGGCCAGTTAAAGTGGCGGAATATACCATAGACACCTACGACGGCAAGCATCACGGCCTGCAGACCATGACCCAAGTCCTGGAGAAATCCAATAATGTCGGCATGGTGTGGGTCGCCCGGCAATTGGGATCGGAAGTCATGTATGACTACCTGCGACGTTTCGGCCTCGGAGAAAAGACGGGTATAGAGCTGGAGGGAGAAACTAACAGCTCGCTGCCCGAACCGGACGACTGGGACATCACCACTATCGCTACCGTTGCTTTCGGACAGGGCATAGCGCTAACTCCTCTTCAAGTCCTTAACGCCATCAACTCCCTGGCTAATGGGGGCGTGCTACATCAACCCCGTATAGTGGACGAGATCCGTTCCCCTGACGGGGGAGTTCAGAGCAAGTCCTCCGCTGCCGTTAGGCGAGTGGTCAGCTCTAAGACGGCTGAGCAGCTCAGCGCCATGATGGTCAGTGTCATTGAAAACGGAGTGGGCGCGCTGGCTCGCGTTCCCGGCTATTACCTGGCCGGCAAGACCGGTACGGCCCAGGTGCCGGATGAGAGAGGAAAATACGATCCAGACCGGAAGATTATTTCTTTTGTCGGCTACGGCCCTGTGTCCAACCCCCGCTTTGCTATTCTGATTAAACTGGACGACCCGGCCGGTCTCTCCCTTGCTTCAGGAACGGCGGCTCCCATGTTTAGGAACGTGGTTGAGAAGATCATAAGCTATTATCAAATACCGCCTGACTACAACCCGCAGCAGCCCAAGCCTACTTTTCTGCCGCCGGAACAGCACGGAAATCCCGGCGCGTAGTATATATAGATATCGCATTACGCCATGCCGCCCTTCAAATAAACGGGCGGCGCGGGGCGGGGGTTAGGCCTTAGCCGAAGGCCGCGGCCGGCAGGCCATACGCCGGCCGCGCCGCGTCCCCTTAAAGTCTTGGCCAAGGGGATGAGGGCGCGGGGGCGCGGCGGGACCCGCCACAAGTGTAGTGGCATTTCATAATGTTACCTCTATACTTAAAGTCATGTTAAAAATCTGCCGCTCCATTATCCGCGCGCGCGTCCGTGCCTACCTGCGGCGTTATCGCCCGCTGCTTATTGGGGTAACGGGCAGCAGCGGTGCGGCTATAACCGCGCGGGCCGTTAAACTGGCCTTGCGGGAAAATCACCCCGTGCGGGTATCGGCCGGCAGTTGCCGCACGCCCGCCGCCGCCGCTTTGGCTATTTTGGGGCTACCGATCCCGCGGGAAATAGAGGAAAAGGACGAGGCGCGGCTTACCCCGGCACCAGAAGACCCTGCGCTTCAATGCAGGGATGAATGCTCGTCGTCGGGCCTTCGGTGCGGAGTTTCGCCTCCGTCGGAAGCTAAAGACGTTGGTGCGCGGAGGCTTACCTTGTTCCGCTGCTTGCGGCTGCTGGTGGACAGCCGTCTTAAGGAGTTTACCCAGGAGGAGCCGCGTATTATCGTGCTGGAGCTGGGTGCGACACGGCCCGGGGATATTGACTTGCTGGCCAGCCAGTTTAGTTTTCGGGTTGTCGCGGTGACCAACGTGCACTCGGCGCACCTTAACCTCTTCGGGGACAAGGAAATGGCGGCGCACGAGATGATGTCGGCAGTTGTAAACTTGCCTCAAAAAGGACACGCCGTGCTAAACGCCGATGATTATCTGGTAAAATCCATGGCCCAGCGGACCAAGGCTAACTCAATTTTCTTTGCCCAGGTGGTTAGCGCTGACGTGCGCTTGCAGCGCGCCCACCGCGTGAATGGAAACGGCTTCGCCTGCGAAGTGAAAGTGCGGGGCGTGCCGCACGAGCTGCACCTGCCTTACATAGTAGATCGCGGCCAGCTTTCATGCGTGCTGGTCGCGCTGGCCGTGGCGTCCGCGTTGGAGGCTGATATCAAAGCGGCGCTGCGGCACCTGTCCCGACTTCGGCCGCCGCAGGGATGTCTGCGGCTATTGGATGGCCTTACGAGGTCGCAAATATTGGACGGATCATTTGACGCTACGGCGGAAGATACTTTGGAAGCGCTTAACACTTTGCGCGAGCTGTCCGCCCGCCGCCGGCTGGCCGTTCTGGGAGGCGTGTTAAACCTTGGTGCGCAGTCGCAGGCCCTGCACGAGGAGATTGGCCGGAGGGCAGCCCGCACGGCCGATGTTTTACTGGCAGTAGGGGATAATATGCGCGTCGCCGGCGCCGCGGCTTTGAAGGAGGCGGAAAACAGCGGTCGCCGCCTTGACGTTCATCACTTTAACGACTCTCTTGAGGCGGCCGGATGGGTAGCTGACTTTGTGCGGCAAGACGACTTGGTCCTGGTCAAAGGCTCTCGCGGTTTGCGTATGGAAGAGGCAGTAAAACACCTTAGAAAATAGTTGTTTTTTACGCTTCTCTCTTTACTCTTTACGCTTAATATGGCCCGTTCGTCTAGTGGACCAGGACATCAGGTTCTCATACCAGCCACACCTGATTAATTCCGCGTCATTCCCGCAAAAGCGGGAATCCAGGCTAATTTCGCTGGATGCCGGATCAAGTCCGGCATGACACCGTGGATGTAAATAGATGCGGTTGGTATCATCCTGAAAACAGGGGTTCGCCCGCCAGTCCGGCGGGCGCCTGCCCGGAGAATTTCGGGCCCGCTGTATTAGCGGGCGATTCCCACTATAATTCACATATGTATTACGTGTATGCATTATTATTAAAAGACGGGAGAATTTATATTGGACGCAGTAGTGATCTAAAACGGAGGATTAGGGAACACCATATCAATGAAGTTAAATCAACCAGCCCTGGTTTATTATGAAGCTTATGTTGGCAAGGCTGACTCACTCGCTAGAGAGATGTATCTCAAAACAGGCGACGGTAGACAACAACTTAAAAAACAGTTAAGAAATACTGTACGGCCTCTTCGTCTAGTGGACCAGGACATCAGGTTCTCATCCTGAAAACAGGGGTTCAATTCCCCTAGAGGCTGCGCTGATCCATACCTCGTAAAGCAGACACGAAGGTGCGGCGTCCATTGTTTCATTTATTAGAAATAGACATCTGCTGGCTCGCCGCAAGCCGCGCGACTTTTACGACGTGTAACTTCATATTGCGCTCGCGCCTGTTGCCGGTTGAGCAACGCTCAGGGTAACTACTCACAGGTTGAGGAAGTCGCTGTTCTTCCCCCCCCTGACCATTACTATCTACACATCTCCTGCTACACTGAAAGAATGAACAAATACTACATAC
>CAZLVG010000025.1:0-12898 GCA_964562905.1 uncultured Candidatus Saccharibacteria bacterium
ACACCGTCATTTCAACTCCCGGTGTTTAACTCCCGGTGTTTAACTCCCGGTGTTTGATACGATGTTTTAAAGCTCCTCGCCATGCCGCTCGTTATCGAGCGGTTACCAGTTACGGATTATGAGCGTAGTATATGATAATTAATAACCATATGCCGCGACAGAAAGCTATCGTCACCCTGGTGGTCCTGACCGCCGCCTGGTTTATCTGGTACGCCGTCAGCGCCTATCCGCTAGGCAGGCAAGAAGAGGATGTTGTCGGGCTGCAGGGAGCTCCGGCAGAGATTATCACCTTGAATCCTGGTCAAACTGTCAGTCAGACATTCCGCCCCACACCGCACCATATCTCGGCTGTGTCCGTGTACTCCACCGATGAACGTCTGGACGGGCGCAAAGTCACGGCTCAAATTACTGGCTCTTCCGGCCGCGTGTTGGCTTCAAGCTCTACTGTCCGCCCTTCCTACCGCGCGGGAAAGTTAAAACTGACTTTGCCTCTCAAGTGGCAGGAGGTGGACACGCCACAAGATTTGCGCCTGCGCATGCGGCTGAACAGCGACCCACCGCTTAAGCTGTACGCCCTGACGGAAAATGTTTACCCCTACGGACAACTGCGCCTGGGCGGACAGCCTCAAAACAATCTGGACTTGAGTCTTACCGCCATTCAGCCTTCTCCTACTCCTTTGGCGGTAAAGCAAGGCGCCGGCAGCGGACTTTTCGTGCTCTTAGGCGCGCTGATCGTCTACCTGATTCCCGCCCGGCTCGCGCGCCAGCGCTGGTTGGCCGCCGGCGCCCTGCTCACAGCCGCCGTGCCTCTGGCCTTGGGCGGCTTCTGGAACGACCGGCAACTTTTAGGCATAAATGACTGGGACTTTTACTTTTCAGTACATCACGACGTAAGAACCATTTTACTGGATCACGGCGTTTTCCCTTTTTGGAATCCATATATTTGCGGCGGTACCGCCGGCTTGGCCGATCCTGAATTTCGGTTGTTTACCTTTACCTTTTTATTGGAAGTTATCTTCGGAATCCCTATAGGGCTGCGTCTTAGCATATTTTTTGCCACAGCCGTGGGCGGCTTAGGTATGCTGGCTTTAAGCAAACGAATCGGCCTCTCTCCCTTAGCCGGTCTGCTGGCGGCGCTGGCTGTTTCTTTCAGCTCCGTCAACCTGCTGGAGATAGTAGAGGGTCATCCCAACATATTTTCTGCTATGTGGATCCCATGGATTTTTTGGGCCTGGCTGGCCGCTTACCGGCAGCAAAGAGTCAAATTCAAAAACACAAATAACAAACAAAGCGCAAATTCCAAAACACAAATTCTACGCCCAGCCGTCCGGAATTTGAAGTTTGTGCCTTGGAGACTGCCGGCAATTAGTGCTTGGACAGCCAGGGGTTTCAAGCGGCTAACGACTCAACTAAAAAAAGCCAACCGCTGGGCGCTGTTGTGCGGCATATTTTTAGCCCTCACTTTCTTCCAAGGCGGAATCTACTTGCTGATGTACACGGCCATGGCTTTCACGGTTCTGCCGCTTCTGGCAAGCCGGCCCCGGCAGGCAATGGCGGTAACCTTCAAAGCCGGCTTATGGGCCCTGGGACTGGCGGCGATAAAACTGGTGCCCGTGCTGTTCTGGCTGTCCCAGTTCCAGGACCAGGCTTACGCCTCCTCGGCCGCTACTCTGCCGTACCTGCACGAAATATTCCTGGGCCGCCACCTGCACGGCGCCGAGGTGCTGCCCGGCCAGGGAACCGGCTGGCATGAATACGGAGCTTACGTGGGGCCGCTGGTAATAGCGCTCGCGCTGCTGGGGCTTACCCGCGTCCGGCAATCACGCCTGGCGCGCGCTTTAGCTATCAGCACTGTTTCAGCCGTACTGCTATCTTCTGCCGGCCCCGTATTAAAGCCGGCTTTTGACCTGCTGCCGTTCCTGCCCCGTTCGTCTATTTCCCGTTTCGTTCTGTTTGCCGTAATTCCTGTTTCTCTCCTGGCCGGGTTTGGTCTGGATTTCATAACCGCCCGGCGGCGGGGAAAAGCTCGTCCTGTTAATACTTCTTACTTGATACGTAGCGCCATCCCCGGCACACTGGCCGTTACACTCGTCGGGCTGACAGCGATTGATCTTATGTCGCTGTCCTACCCCCTCTCCAGCCAGGCGTTTAAGGTGCCGACCGAAGACGTAAAAGTCCTTCCCGCCCCGCAGCCGATAACATATACCACCAATACTTACCAAAAAAGAATAGACGGCGTTGATTACACTCGCTCTTACCTGGCCGCCAGGGCAGGCTATGGAACTTTGAATTACTGTACGCCCCTAAGTCCTCCTATCAGCGTCGTCGCGGCAGAAGATCAAGAAAAAGACTCCGGGGCAGTTACGGTCTCCGGCCCCGGCGGAGGGCAGGCAATTTTAAAGGACTGGTCGCCGAATGAAATTAAGCTGCGGGCCGAAATACACCAGCCCGCTGACGTTATCGTCAATACCAACTACGCCAAGGGTTGGCAGGTGACTACAACACCGGCTATAAAAGGACAGGCGCGCACCCAGCCGGCCCGCGACATCTCCGGCCGCGTAGGCGTACGTCTCACTCCAGGCACTTACCTGCTCACCTTCCGATACCACGCGCCCGGCTTTATCCCCGGCCTATTGCTGACAGTGCTGACCTTGGCCGTAGCAGGGATAACAACTGCCCGCCGGAGCAGAGATAAAACGGCGACAATAGGCTAAGTATCCGGTTTTTAGTTAAACTTAGTAATTAATTACGTAATTCTTTCGGGAATAACAATTATTTCCTCTTAAGCAGTTTAAAGTGGCGCAGGCCCTGGCATACAGCTCCGGGAGGATCGCCGCCTTGCCGGTACTGAACCAGCCAATGCGCTTCATATTTACTGGCCGGCACTTCTATTTTCTTATTACCCCGGCTTAAATAAAGCAGCCGGTTGTAAATGTGCGGATTAGCCGACCACACAGGACCACTGTCTTCCGCGCAGGATACCAGCGGGCGGATATCAACAAAATCAGCCGCGGTATCCGTCCGATTTCCTAACGAAAAACGTTCTGTGCTGCCGCCTGAAGAAAGATAGGGCAGCAACACACTGTACGCGGTCCACGCCGCCAACAGTACCGCCGCCGCTACAGAGCCGCTGCGCAAGCGTCCGGCCAATACAGCCAGCCCCACTCCGGCCAGGACCCAGAATCCCAGCACAAAAACCACGAAGTAACGCAAAGTAAATCGGTCAATAATGAACGTCAATGCAAGCAGCTGTACTGCCAGGCCCGTCAGCCACAACAGCGACATTTCGCGATGCTTGCTGGACAGGAAAGCCGTAACTACTAGAAATACCAGCACCGATATAATCATGCCTATTACAGCTTCGGACATCTCCCGCCCCGTGTAACGGGCCATATACGACGAACCGGAAAGCACCAGCGGTAATACCCGGGGTAAGGCGGCCAAGCGCTCGGGAAATTGCGCTATTACCCGCGCCGGGTCTCCCTGATCCGCCTGTCGCAGTTGCATAACGGCAAACTGTGTGCCAAACCCCGCCCAAAATCCAAGCAAAAACAACCAGTATCGGGCCAGGGCGCGCAGGCGCTTTTCAAGCCGTGCAAGCGGCGGGATACGCTTTTCTGCAGGCGCGAATATAAAAGCCAGCAGCCACGGCGCCATAACGGCCGCCAGCGTGGGCAGCCAGGCCAGGTAATTGTGCAATCCCAGGCCCGCCGCCAATCCCGCTAACGCCGAACGGTGGGAGATCTTAAGCCGCTTATCGGTCAGGAAAAAAAGCAGCAGAAAGGCAAAAAACGGGAACAACGTAATGGTCCAGCCCAGCCGCTGGTACAGCAAGTACGCAGGAGAAAAGAACATAAGCGCCAGTACCCACAAGTAATCCTTGTCGCCAAAAAGGCGCTTGAACACCGCTGCGGCCAAGACAAAAGTCGCCGCTGAAATCAACAGCATCAACAAACGCAAGGACAGAGCTGAATAACCCCACGCCATAACAAAAGGAAGCCGCGCGTAATCAACCAGCGGGCCTATGTACGAACGCTCCCCTCGCACAACTATTGTGTCCGACTGCCAAAGCTCGTAAACATTATATCCCTCTGAAGCCTCGTCACCGAACAGGCCGGGGACTCTGTGCAGGTAGGCCGCGCCGGCTATCAAGTGCAAGACGAAAAGGAATATAAAAAGCCGCCGTCCGCTAAGAGACAATTTGTCTTTTTTACCCAAAAAATTACCTGTCCGCATAAAGATATACGCTAACCCTTATCTCTGGCCACCACCCGCCAATGTTTCAACTGCGGACACTTTTCAAATTGCCCGTCGCCGTATTTCTTACCCTCTATACGATAATAAACCACCCAACGCACCCGCTTTTTGGACTCATTGGCCGCCACAACTTCCACGTTATATTTCTCATTCAAACTCCAAAAACGGAGACGGTTTTGAATGTGTACATTCTTTGAATAGACCGGTCCGGCACTCTCAATACACCGCAACAGAGATCCGGTATCTGCGAGAGCCGCCGCGCTGTCATTACGGTTGCCGAGAGAAAATTCACCCGTACTGCCGCCCGTTTTAAGGTATGGTATCAGCGCCTGCCCGGCAGTCCAGGCGGTAAGACCCACGGCAAGAATGATAACAGAAACAGCCAGCAGATGCTGCCGTCTGCCCTTGCTTAAACGAACAATTATTGTACCCAGGCCCGCGCCTGCCAGCGCCCACATCCCCAGTACCGGCACCACAAAATACCTCAAACTGAACTGAACTATTATGTATAAAACCGCGGCGGTCATAACCGCCAAAGCAGCGGCCCACGCCCAACCAACGCGCCGCCGCCTGGAAAAAATCAGCGCGGAAAGCGCCAGCGCGATCAATATCCATGTTATCCACATATAGAGCGGTGGTGTCAGCTCATCCCCCGTATAACGCGCGATGTACGACGACCCCGACAAGATCATTGGCATAAGCGAAGGAAAATCGCTCACTTTGTCCCCAAAAAGGCTGGTGGAGCCTGCGGCATCACTGAATTCGGCTCTATCCCCCGCCATCACAGCAAGCTGTGTGCCGAACGCGGCAAAAAACCCGATAACAGCCGGCCAGTAGCCTGCTATCCGCCTGAAATGCCCTTGGCCCAGCATAGCTATAAGCCAACCGCCCGTTATACCGGCCAGCACGGGAAGAAACAGAATATGATTATGCGCGCCCAAACCGGCGGCTATGCCGGCCAGAAGGGGACCGTGCTTTTTAAATCTTGACTCTTTGGGAAGCGTTAGAAAATACAGCGTCAAAAGGGTAAAAAAGGCGGATAACGTAATGGCCCAGCCCAAGCGCTGGTAAAGAAGATATACCGGCGAAAATAGCATGGCCGCCGCCGCTGCCAGCCCTGTATAGTCTCCCCAAAGACGGCGGAAAACAACTACGGCTAGAGTAAAGGAGACCAGCGAGAAAAATAGCATTGGCAAACGCACCGCTAAGGCGGTATATCCCAAAAATTTAATAAAAGGTACCCGCAGGTAATCCACCAAAGGACCTATATACGAGCGCTCTCCCCTGACCACGGGCTGCCGCGCCCGCGACAAGAGGTGTACATTTTCCCCTTCCGACGCCTCATCGCCCATAAGTCCCGGCACCCGGTGCAAATAAGCCGCGTTCGCTGTCAAAAATAGCATAAACAAAGTAATCACCGCCGCCTTATACCACAAACTCATGGGTTTATTATAACCTGTTACATATGAACTACACCCCTTTGGTTATAGCACTGCTGGCAGTGGCCGTGCTGGCGCCACGCGTCTTTGACCTGGATGCCTTCATGACCGCCGACGAGAAAATATGGATTGCTAATACGCAGGGTTTTACCAAAAATTTGGCTCTCGGACGCTGGGGAGAGCTTATGCAGCAAGCCCACCCGGGAATAACCACGCAGTGGCTGGGCGCGCTAGCCGCGGGCTCCTCTTCGCTGGCCGCGCAAAAACTGCCGCTGGTGCTGGGACAGGCCGTGCCGATTGGCCTGATCGGCTACATTTTCTACCGGCTCTGGGGCGGCAGGCCGGCCGTACTGCTAACTCTGCTGCTGGCTTTTAACCCTTTTCTTGTCGCCCACACCCGCGTATACGCCATGGACTCCCTGCTGGCGTTTTGGCTGCTGCTCTCCTGCGGCTGTCTGCTTTTGTGGCAAAAAACAAACGCCTTAAGGTATCTTTCTTTTTCCGCCGCGGCGGGAGCGCTAGCGGTTCTGTCTAAACTGACGGGGGTAATTATTATCCCTTTTGCGTTGTTGTTTACAGGCTGGCGGGCAATCCGGCAAAAAACCTCGCCGGCAAGCTTTATCAGACTGTCTCTTTTATGGCTCGGCGTGTTTGTCTTGACGGCCATTTTGGTCTTACCCCCGCTGATATTTGACTTACCCGGCATATTCCGCCTGCTGCAGGATTTCTTTCCTTCGGAAACCGCCAGAGCGACGCACGGATCCCCTTCGGGGTACCTTTATTACATTTATACATTGCTGTTCTTTTCCACCCCCTTGCATATGACGGCCTTAATTATCCTGCTGCCGGCGACCCTGTGGTATTTCCTCCCGTCTCGGCACGCGCGGCGAAAAAAAACCGGCGGCGGTGCCACTCTTCAAGTGTCTGCCTTTGTTTTATTTATTATTTTATTCACCGTACAAATGACTCTGGCCGCCAAGAAGGGAGATCGCTATCTCCTGCCCGCATTCCTGTTCCTGGACGCGCTGGTAGCCTTAACTTTCTTCCACCTACTCAACCAATTTAAAACCCGCCGCCTATTACTGGTTACCGGCTACGCGCTACTGATTATCGGCCTACTGTGGCAGGCGGCCGACATCATCCGCCTGCACCCGCACACTTTGGCCTATGTTAATCCTCTCACCAAGCCGTTTTACGGCAATCGCCGCCTGGGATGGGGAGAAGGCCTGGATCTGGCGGCGCGCTACTTGAACAGCAAAACAAACGCGGAAAAACTGACCGCCGCCTCCATCTATCCCGCTGAATTCGCTTACAAATTCCGCGGCAACACCACACCTTTAAACCATTACGAGGCTGGCAACGCCGACTATGTCATCTTGTACCGCTCCCTGCTGCAAAGAGGTCCCGACGCGTGGCACACTGATATATTAAATAATTTTTCTGACAAAACACCAGAAAAAATAATCACTTTAAATAACATTGATTATGTTTGGATATATAAAATCAACAACTGAAACTTGTTAAGGTTGGTGGAAACTTATCAGAACTCATTGAAATTTGGAAACATATCTTGCCCATCAAAATAGTCAATTTCAATAAATTCCTATTAGTTTCTCTAAAACTCAACTAAATGACCTAACTTTTAAACTGTCCGCTGTGAAAGGGCGGCCAGGCAATTGCGGCGTAAGTTTTGGAAGAGGTTTAAAAATTTTAAGAATTAGGATTTATTTAAAAATTAAAAATCATAAAATCAATAATTGTGAATCCACCGGTCGTGCCACATCTGCCAGGCCAATAAAGTCCACAGTTTCTTGCGGTGATCGGCCCGGCCGCCGCGGTGCTCCTGCAGCAGCCTGCTGACCGCGGCCGGACGCAAAACGCCGTCCGAGCGTAATTTTTGTTCATTAAGTAGTTCTCTGGCCCATTCGTGCAGCGGCCCCTTCAGCCAGTAACCCAGCGGCAGGGCGAAGCCTCGCTTGCCCCTATCTATGATGCTGTCAGGTATACGTCCGCGCATGACTTTTTTCAGCAAGTATTTATTCCGCTTGAATTTCTCCGGCAGCCGCATAACAAATTCAGCCAGGTCCACGTCCAGAAACGGCGTTCGCGCTTCTAAGCCAGTAAACATGGTAGCCCGGTCAAGTTTCACCACAATATCGTTATGCAAATAATGAAGCAAGGTAAGTTGCGACACCGCGTCCGTGGTGTTCAGCCGGGAATTTCGGGCCGCCAGCCGGTCTATATCCACGAATAAGCCATTCAGTTCCTGCCGCCAGTCATCCGTAAGAAGATCCCTTAACTCCACATCGGAGAAAGATCCCAGCCATATCTGGTTTCTGTAGGGCAGTCCGTAGCCTAGACCTTTCAGAAACGACTTGAGTTTAAAATCAAAAGAAAAATAGCCGTAGTTGGTGGGCAGCCGCCACGCCGCTTTGTAAGCGGCTCGCCAGAAGCCGCGGGGGAGACCGGGAATAAAGCGCGCGGCCCTAGCCGCCTGAAAGGTGCCGTAGCCTCCCAGCAGTTCGTCGCCGCCGTCGCCGTCCAGCACGACCTTCACCTGCCGTCTGGCCAGCTGGCTTACCGCATAGGTCGGCAGCAGAGAAGCGTCGCCGAAAGGCACGTCCATCAGTGAAGCAATCTTGTCCAGTGACTTATGAAATTGGTCCATGTCAAAGCGCAAGCCGTGGTGCCTGGTGCCGACGGCCTCCGCCGCCCGCCGGGCGAAGCCGCCTTCATTAAATTCCTTTTCCCTGAAAGATACGGAAAAGGAGTGCAGTTCCCTCGGCTGCTGCCGGCGCATATACCAGGCAATAGCCGTGGAGTCAATGCCGCCGCTAAGCAACACGCCCACCGGCACGTCAGCCACCATTCGGCGTCTTACGGCCGCGCCCATTTTTTCATCAAAGGACGAAAGTGCCTGGCGCTCGCTCTGACATGAGTCTTTAGGGGTAAAGCTGGGTTGCCACCACTGTCTGACGTTGCAGCCGGAAGTTGTAATCTCCGCCAGGCTGCCCATCGGCAGCCGTTTTATATCTTTATACCCCGTAGCGGGCGCGGGCACGTACTCGTACAGAAAATATTTAGCCACGGCCTCCCTGTCCAGTTTCGCTTCAACGCCGGGATATTCCAGCAGCGCCTTAACCTCGGAAGCAAAAAGAAAGGTTCCGTTCTGCCACCGGTAGTACAACGGCTTTTTTCCGAACGGTCCGGTGGCCAACAGCAAGCGCTTTCCGCGCGCGTCCCAAAGCGCCAACGCGAACATGCCGCGCAGTTCACTCAAGGCCGCTGCGCCTTTTTTGGCCAGTACCTGCAGCAGCACTTCGGTATCCGACGATGACCGCAAGTTAATGTCGCGGCAATATCTTTCCGACAGCTGCTGGTAATTGTAGATTTCCCCGTTATAAACCAGCGTGTACCAACCGTCCGGCGTGCTCATGGGCTGCCGGCCGGCCGATGACAGATCTATTATAGATAGCCGCTGATGAGCCAGACCAATGCTGCCTCCAGTAAATAAACCATCATCATCCGGCCCCCGGTGGCGCAAGACTGACGACATGCGCCGCAGCGCCGTTCTGTCCACGTGTTTATCTCTATCCGTATGCCACACGCCGGCTATCCCGCACATAGTTTATATACGCAACTAACCGTAAGTCAGCCGGCTTAAGCCGTCAAAGCAGAACACTTAAGACTTTTTCTCTGAACGTCCAAGCTCCTTCTCATCTGTATATTCTTTACTGGCGGCCTCCTCTCTACCCGCTTCCGGCACAGGCGCGGAAAAAGGAGCGGGCTTGTCGGCTTCAGGCCTCCTCGTCCCAGCGCCGAAAGATGCCGCGCGGGAAGACCGCTTTACCGGCTCACGGGCAGCAGATTTTCCAGTTAAAGATCCCTTTTGTCCCAGGCGCCGCCACCAGACATAGCCGGCGCCGGCTGCCGCCGAGACCAAAATTACTACTGCCACGGCGATGCCAACAGTTATCAGACCGCCCAAGTCGGCCCGCGCGGCCTGCGCCGCGGGCGAAGGAGATACTCGCGCCCGGGGCGAAGAGCGCAATATCCGCACCTCGCTGGCCGTGCGTTTGAATTTGACCGGCCTGCCGGCTGTTAACACTTCACCTCCAGCCGCGGTGGCGGCCGCGTAAACAGTATGATCGCCGTTTTCCAGAGTATCTTCCGAGTTGTACAAAAAGCGCCCGCTGGCGTCGGCCCGCGCCACCCACGCCTCGGGCTGCTTTGAGTAAACCAGTAAAGTAACCAGCGAGTATGCCGGGGCTGTGCCCGTTACAACCAGTCTCTCTTGCCCTCCTTCCTTTTGCTCCAACCGCACATTAATTACGCGGTAGCGCGTGCTGGTATCGGCGGTATTGACACCGGAATATTCCACCCGATCTCCCGGCGAGGCTGCCAGCGGGTTGTAGCCGCGCACCACCTCCAGACCGTCAATAAAACCGTCTCCGTCGGTATCGGGATCGGCCGGGTCCGTAGCCAGTCTCGCCTCGTCTAAATCGCTTAGCCCGTCTCTGTCCCTGTCAACATCACTGCCCAGCAACTCAAAGGGCAGCTCCTCCACGCCGGCAGGCAGCGGCGCGGGTTGTGTTTCAGGAGAAGGAGCGGGAGAAGGAGGAGTCGGAGCCAGAGTCGCCACCCGCGGCTGGCTGATAACATACTGCCGTTCCGCCTCTTCCATGTCGTAATAATGATCGTCATCGCCAAAATCATCATGGGCCAGTACCGCGACGGTCCAGGCAAAAAGCCCCAGTATTATTACAGCCAGTCGACGCCTCATAGCTGTCTTTATGGTAGCCGATAGGCTAGGTCCCCGCTACGAAGGAAGTCGCTGTTTTTTTCTCCCGCCTTGAGAGGCCGGCGCCGCAAAACCATCTCTCCCGGCAATAAATCGTAGTCGGTTAATTTTACCGTCACCGCGTCACCTTCTACGGATTGCGGACTGGTTAAAGACACGTAATACGTTCGGCTCGAAGAATTTTTTATCGGTTCAAACTCAAACCGGTGCCAGTCACTGTCCTTAATCTCACTGGCGTTAACGGCCACCGTTCGCAAATCTTCCCGCGCGTTCACATCTTCCCTCACGTGCAGCACCACGTCTCCAGTGTTGGAACGACCACTGAAAGTAGCCAAGCCTACATCCAAAGCCGACCAGTTATCACGAGCGACAGGTATTACCTGTCCCACCTCTATGCCACCGGTCAGCTCGCCCGCGTGCCGGGGAAAATAATGGAGTCTGGTCAATGCATAAATATTAACGTAGGGCCGCCCGCCAATAGCCACGGTGTAAACGGGGCGGCTCTCTCGCCATTCGTCAAGAACATTGCTGGCCACATCGTCCTGGGCCCGGCCGGCCATATTCCGATACGTCAGTACGTAAGCCACCCGTTTGTCATTCCGGGAACTTAAACTCATGGTTTTGCCTTTGAAGTATGTTCCAGTCACAGACGGATACCATGAGGCGATATACAACTCTTCTCCGACCGGGTGCGTGTTAAGCAGCCTGGCGGCGGCATCAAGCCCCTCTCCCCAGCCTTGCTGGCTAGCCGGACGTATGCCGGGCAAAGACGGGTTGCTGTACGCGATAGCATAAGGCGACCATAACAGTACCTGTGCCAAAAGAAGTAGAATTATCGCTGCGGTAATAACGGCCAGCCGTGGCTTCCTGCCCCAGACCGCGGCCATCTTTGTCCACAGATCTCTTTCGCCCGCCACGACTTGCGCTGCCAGGCCGCCGCGCCTTTGCATGACCGTCATCGCCACTCCTAGGCCCCATCCGGCCATTAAAGGTAACATAACCAGTGCCGGCAGAGCGTAACGATCGGCTTTTTTAGCTGCCAGAGTAATTAGAACCAGATAACCGGCCGCGTAGATAAAAAACCACATCACCAGCGGCATCTCCCGGTTCCTCCTCCAGGAGCGCACGGCGGCTACTAACATGCCAGCGCTTAATATCAAGGTAAAAGGAGTGCCGCGTCCCGCTACTGTCCGCAGATAAAAACTGGCCGGCCGTATCGGCTCTTTAGAAACTTCCGGCGCCACGTGCTCCTGGCTCATGATATTACGGGCCGTGTCTATCACGGCGCCCGTTTGCAGATCGCTTCTGGTCATAAGAGCCGGCCACGCCAATGCCAGCACGGCTACAGCTATCGCTGCCGCAAATAACACATCCCGAAAGCGCAACTTTTCATAGGATTGTACGCCCCACGACCGGCGCAGCCACAATGAAGCAGCGACCATGATAGCAAAAACGGCAAGGAGCCACAGGGAAGGCAAAAGTTTAGTCGCCGCGGCCAAACCGGCCAGCACGCCTGTCAGCATCAGCCAGCGGCGGCGTACCTCCTGCCAATAAACAATAAAGGCCAGAAAGCTGCCCGTCATGAACAGCGCCAGCAATGCGTCAGGGTGGACGATCTGGCTCATGCCCGTCAGATAGGGATCTGTAGCCAGTACGACACCGGCCAGGCCGGCTGCCCGCCAGTCCAGCAAACGTGCCAGCAGTCCAACGTTTAAGCCTATCAACAAAGCACTGGCCGCGGCGACTGGCAATGCCGCGGCCAGCCTGAAATGCTTTAAGTTGGATGTGTCAATGTCAAATCCAAGACGGCTTTCCTGCCAGACAATGCCGGCTCCCGCCAGCCACATAACAGACGCGCCCGGATGAGTGGTAATAAACGTACCCGAAGGATCCCCTTGAAGAAATAATTTGTGATAAAACTGACCGCTGCGCACCATCCACTTCGCTTCGTCCACAGTCATAAAGTCCCCCAGCCCCGGCAAGCGCACCGCCAAAGCCAGTACGGCTGTCAGAAAAGCCAGTACCGCTGGTCTCTTGAGTATGTGGGCCAATCCCGCCATATATAACAGGATAACGCACAAATCAGAAAAATTCGCGCCTCTGCCAACCACGCCTAATCTCTTACCGGCCCGCTAGCCGCTTATTGGCGCGGGCCGGCAGGATCTCCCGCCGCGCGCTGGCGCGCGGCGTCCCCTTAAAGCCTTGGCACCGCCTGGGCGGTGCCAAGGCCGGGCGAAGGGGGCGGGGGCGCGGGGCCGCGGCGGCGTAAAGCCGCGTGGCAGCCGCGCCGCTATACGCAGGACCCGCGGGACGGCGACAGAGATCAGCCGTGGCTGGTACTACTGTCTCGGCTTTCGCAGTTGAGCTCACGCAACAGCTTAACCAGATAAATTACCTTAAA
>CAZLVG010000026.1:0-12538 GCA_964562905.1 uncultured Candidatus Saccharibacteria bacterium
TAAGGTAATTTATCTGGTTAAGCTGTTGCGTGAGCTCAACTGCGAAAGCCGAGTTAAAGAAACTTCAACTGCTTTAAACTTTTCACCAGCGTCGTTAGGCGGTCTTTCTAGGGCTAGAGTCTGCCCTAGTTGCCAGGGTGTTCGCTTGGTTGTTTGTTATATTTAGTTATCGGGATAGCGGGGCCGCGGTTTAAGATCAAACCACTGCAGTTACAGTTGCCTGAGCCGCCGGACACGCTCTTCTATGGGCGGGTGGGTGGCAAACAGGCGGGAAAAGCTTCCTTTCTTGAAAGGATTGGCAATATACAAGTGCGCCGTGGCGCGGCCGGCCGTGGCCAGGGGAGGGGACTGCGATATTTTCTCCAGGGCACTGGCCAGCCCTTCCGGGTAGCGCGTTAAGAGCGCGCCGGAGGAGTCGGCCAGATATTCCCGCTGGCGCGAGATAGCCAGCTGGATCAGTTTGGCCACTAGAGGCGAGACGATGAGAAGGACAAGGCCCACTACGGCCAGGATAGCGCCTAGCTGGCCGCCGTGGCGGTTGTCGCGGGAACGCAGGCCGCCGCCCCAGAAAAGCGAGCGCAAGAACAGGTCGGAGAGAATAACCATAAAGCCCACAAAGATGGCTACCAGCGTGGCAAAGCGGATGTCGTAGTTTTTTACGTGTCCCAGCTCGTGGGCAATGACCCCTTCCAGTTCCGAGCGGTCCAGCCGCTCCGTCAGTCCGCTGGTTACGGCGAGGGAGGCGTGATCTGGATCCCTGCCCGTGGCGAAAGCGTTCAGGGCGGGGGAGTCAAGGTAGTAAACTTTGGGCTTGGGAATCCCGGCCGTGATGGCTAAGTTCTCTATTATGTGGTGCAGTTCTGGCGCCCGGCTCTGGGGCAGCTCCTTAGCCCTGTTGGCGGCTAGCGCGATCTTATCGCCGGAGTAGTAGCCGATTAAGGAAGAAGGCACGGCGATCACGGCGGCGATGATCGGCAGGATAAAATCACCTCTGACGTAGTAGGAGTACAAGGCTACCGCGCTGATTACCAGGGCTAACACCGCCAGTATGAGGATAAGAGAGCGGCGTTTGTTGGCTTCAATTTGCCGGTATAGGTTGGGCATTTGTTTATGGTATAGAGTAACGGGTGATCAGTAATTAGTAATCAGTAATTTGAGGAAAAACGCAAGACGGCGGGTACGCGCTTCTCAAATCAAGACAGCTATCAAACTGTGCCAGCGTGCCGCCTCTTGTGGTTAAACTGATAACTCGTAACTCGTAATTCGTTTATAATTTGCAATAATGCTTAGAGGGCGGGAAAAGCCATCCCGTCGCTCTACGCGCTCCCGCCAGAGATTACTTCGCCCTTCCCAGGACTCGCAATGACGAGTGAGTTTTACGTATACGTAAACTCCGGGTGTTTAACACCGGGAGTTGAAATGACGGTGTTTGCGCGCCCGCCTTCCAGAGCAAGGAATTAAGGAAGCTTTTTACGAGTTACGGATTACGAGTTGCTAAAATCAACGCGGGGCACGCTGCGGGCCGCTTCGTCTTCCAGCTCGAAAAATTCCTCCGCCTTGAATGAAAACAGCGCGGCGATTATGTTCTTGGGCATCGACTGGACGTCCGTGTTGTAGTCCCTGACCGTGGAATTGTAAAAACGGCGCGCGGCCTGAATTTTATTTTCTGTGTCGGCCAGTTCTCGCTGCAGCTCCAGAAAGTTAGCGTTGGCTTTCAGGTCTGGGTAGGCTTCAGCCACCGCGAACAGGCTTTTCAAGGTGGAGGTAAGAGCGTTTTCAGCCTGTGCCTTGTCAGCGGGCGTTTGCGCGCCAAGCGCCTCGGCGCGTGCTTGTGTTACCGACTCAAAAGCCTGCCGCTCGTGCGAGGCGTAGCCTTTGACTGTTTCTATCAGGTTGGGAATAAGGTTGTAGCGACGCTTTAATTGTACGTCAATATCACTCCACGCTTCCCGGACCTGGTTGCGCTGGCGCACCAGGGAATTGTAGGCCAGCATTACGTAGCCGCCGATGCCAACAACAAGCGCGATGATTATCACTAAAGCAATGCTCATGACAACCGTTATGGTACACTGTTAAGATAAATAACACAAGAAAAGCTCTAAGCAACTCTTCACCTACATGAAAGTACTTAACGCCAGCGGCGGCAGCTGGCTTATCTTGGCCAGCCTCGCGGAAGTAAGCCCGGCAGGTCCACTTGGCCGCGGGCTTCAGTTAGCTCTTAAGAGCCTGGCAGCTGGCGCGGCGGTACCGCGCCCGCTTGCCGTATACTTTCAGGTTAGTAGTAAGGGTAAAGGAGTTACCTGTCTAAATTGATGGCATTACAAGGTCCCCCCAAGGCTTATTTAGGTCTGGATATCGGCACGCAGAACATCAAGCTGGTTGAGATTATTGACCGCGGCCGCCGCCAGGAACTGTCAACTTATGCCTACGCCAGCTTGTCGCCGGAACATGAGCTGGCTGATGTTATAACCAGGATGATGGAGAAAGCGCAGACTTCTTCCGACGCGGTGGTCATGTCTTTGCCTAACGGCGCCGTGTTCGGCGCGCGGCTGGCGCTCCCGGACTTGCCGGAAGATGAGCTCAAAGCCGCTGTTGCCTTTCAGGCTCGTGAGGTGGTGCCGGTTCCTTTGCGGGAAGTTGAGCTTAAGTGGCAAAAGCAGCCGGGCGGCGTTTATCTAACCGCCGTTTCCAGCACGGCCGCTGAAGGGTACCGCGACCTGGCCAGGCGGCTCAACTTAAAACTGGCCGGCCTGGAAGCGGAGATATTTTCTGTCATCAGGGCGCATGATTTTACGGACCAAGGCAGCGTTCTTTTTTGTAACATAGGGGGATCAGAAACGACTTTGCACCTGGCCCAAGACGGTTTTCCTTTGAGGTCGCGCAAGATAGACGCGGGCGCGCGCCGCCTGTCGGAGGATTACCACCGCTATTTTCCTTCCTGGTGGCAGGAAATACAGCGGTTCGGCCGTGATAACGCTGGCGGTACCGGTATAAGCAGGATGGTGCTGCTGGGCGGCGGGGCCGGGCCGGCGCGCCCACGGGAACAGCTAAGTGAAGTTTTGGCCAGTCCGCTGTCTGTTATAAATCCGTGGCAGTCTCTTTCCCATCGGGCCGGGCTGGAAAACGCGCTGGCGGAACTGGGGCCCATGCTGGCCGTGGCGGTGGGGCTGGCTAAAAGAAAATTGCCCGCTTTGTAGTATAGTTAATAACGTTAATATCCTTCACTACCCTTCAGCTTGTATGTCCCCCCGGCAACGAACTTTTGAGGAGCTTTTGCTTCAATCCGGCCTGTTGGAAAAAGACCAGTTGGAGCGCGTCCGCCGGCTGGCCGACGAGCGCAAAGAAACAGTGGAAGAGGTCGTGCGTGCAGAGCAGCTGATATTCCCCGAGCAACTGGCGCGGTTGAAAGCCAGGTATCTGGACGTGCCGTACGCGGACTTGGAAAAAACAGGCGTTGACGCCAGGGCCATGAGCGACATATCAAGACGAGCGGCTATTGCTTACCAGTTCGTCGCCTTTGGACAGGAAGACGGCAAGCTGCGGGTGGCCATGGCTCATCCTGAAGACCAGCAGGCCCTGGAGGCCGTGCGCTTTATCGCGGAAAAGCGTTCGCTTACTCCCGAGATTTACTGCGCTTCCGCGGAGAAAGTTGAAGAGTCGTTAAAAACTTCCCCGCGTGATGACTTAAGACAGGCCCTGCGCGAGTTTGGGCGCGAAGTGCGTCGCGCGGAAAGCGCTCCCCAGGACAAGGAGAAGCTGCGCCGCGCCTTGGCTAAAGCGCCCGTGGACAAGGTAGTGGCCGTAATAATGAGGATGGCCATTGAGGGCGGGGCGTCGGACATTCATGTTGAGCCTTACGGCCGGCAATTCCGCGTGCGTTACCGTATTGACCATCATCTTTCCACCACTTTGCTGTTGCCGCTTAACTTGCTGCCGGCCGTTATTGACCGCTTGAAAGTGTTGGCTAACGTGCGTGTCAGCGGTCACGACCTGCCGCAACAGGGCCGGTTCGTGCTACCGGTGGAGGAACAGTCGTACAGCGTACACTGTTCTTTTATGCCTACCGTCTTCGGCGAGCGGGCGGCGCTGCGGCTGATTGACACGGCCAGACCGGCGCCTTCCTTCAAGGAGCTGGGATGGGGTGGCTTTCAGGTCCAGCTTCTCAATAAAGTCTTGGCGGCACGCGACGGTTTAATAATGGTGTCCGGCCCGCCCGGTTCCGGCAAGTCAACCACTTTGTTTGCTTTGCTGTTCGCTCTGAACCGACCTGATAAGAATATCGCTACTTTGGAATCTCGCGTGGAATATGAAATGGCCGGCGTCAACCAGACACAGCTGCGGCCGGCGCAGGGGCTGACGGGGGGCGTAGCCCTGCAGGGTGTCCTGCGGCAGGATGCGGATGTGGTTATGATAGACGAGCTGGCGGAGAGGGACACCTCGCTGGCGGCTGTCAAAGCTGCCGCTGGGTGTTTAATCCTCTCGGCCGTGGAAGCGGCTGACGCCGCGTCCGTGTTTAGTTATCTAGCCGGACTGGATCTTAATCCCGCTCTTTTGGCGTCGCGTCTTCGCTTGATTATAGCGCAGCGCCTGGTGCCCAAATTGTGCCAGTCCTGCCGGCGTCCTTCTCCCGTTCCTCGAGAGCTAAGATCGGAGATACAGGCTGGCCTGCGCGGGATACCTGGGGAAGTACGCGATGAGTACGGTCTGGGAAAGAGAATTTCTTTATTTACCAGCGAAGGATGCCCTGACTGCCGCGAGGGAAGAACCGACAGTTATATGGGGCTTTTTGAAGTAGTGCCTCTCTTCCGGGAATTGCGCGCTGCCATAACTGCCCGCGAGGACAAAGAGCGCCTGGAAAAGATTATCCGCCGCGGCGGGTATCTGTCTTTGCGCCAGGACGGCTTAATAAAAGCGCTGACGGGGCTGGTTGATTACCGCGATGTTATTAGTGCCCTTTCCTGACAAATTATGTTAGTATGTAATGTATATACACAGGCACATGACTGAAGAAAACCGTCGCGTTTCCGTGCTGCTGGTGGAGGATGATACCTTCATCTCCGCCATGTATAAAACGAAGCTGGCCAATCTGGGTTACCAGGTGGAAGTTATTGAGGACGGCGGGACGGCCAGCGAGCGCCTCAAGCGCGATCCTTTACCCGACCTGGTGCTGCTGGATATAGTGCTGCCCCAGCGCGACGGGTTTGAGATACTGGAAGATCTGCGCGGGCAGGAGCGCACTAAAGGACTGCCCGTTATCCTGCTAACCAATTTGGGGCAGAAGCCTGACGTGGAGCGTGGCGTCAAGCTGGGGGCGGATGATTACATTATCAAGGCGCATTACACGCCGACGGAGGTGGTGGATAAGATCAAGCGGGTTTTGAAAAACAGAAACAACGCTCAATCTCAATGAAGAAAGCCGCGCTGCGCCGCCGGGTGGATGACCTGTTGCGGGAAGCCAAGGAAGCGGGAGCTTCGGACGTGCACGTCTCCCCCGAGCGGCCGCCTTTTTTTCGCATTGACGGCAAGCTGACCCCCGTGGGCCAGCAGGCGCTTACGGAAGTGGAAGTGCAGGAGATGACCAAAAGCCTGCTCGGCGTTTCCGAGCGGTCGCGGCGGCTGCTGGCCGAGAAATATCAGGTTGATTTTTCCTACGCTCTGTCTGACGGTACGCGCTTTAGGGTCAATGTCTTCTACCGCGCCGGCGGCTTGTCCGCCGCCCTGCGCTTGGTTCCCAGCGAGGTGCGCACGATAGAGGAGCTTGGCCTGCCTTCCAGCCTACTGCAGTTTGCTGAGCTGAAGCAGGGGTTCGTGCTGGCCGCGGGACCAGCCGGCCATGGCAAGTCAACCACGCTGGCCGCGCTGATTAACCACATTAACAAGTATCGTCGGGAACATATCATTACCATTGAAGATCCGATTGAATATCGTTTTCAGGATGACAAGTCCATTATTGACCAGCGGGAAATCGGGCGCGACGCCCTGTCTTTTTTGGAAGCCATTAAGTCCACTTTGCGCCAGGACCCTAACGTGATTCTAATCGGCGAGCTGCGCGGGCCGGAGTCCATGCGGGCCGCCATGACTTTATCTGAAACCGGCCATTTGGTATTTTCCACCTTGCACACTAATGACGCGGCCCAGACCGTGGAACGCATAATTGATTCTTTCCCGGTCGGACAGCAGTCCCAGATCCGCTCCCAGCTGGCCGCTTCGCTGTCGGGCGTGATCTCCCAACGTTTGCTGCCGAGTAAGAGTAAGGGGCGCGTACCGGCGGTGGAACTCATGATAGCCACTCCGGCCATACGCACTACCATCCGGGAAGACAACATCCACCAGATTCTGGGCATGATTCAGACGGGTTCGGAGGTGGGCATGCAAACCATGGAAGCCAGCGTGCAATCGTTGATCAGCGCCGGGCTGGTGGAAGCCCAAGAAGCCCGCCCTTATCTGGCCGTCGCCGGCCCGCAGGCGTAGGGGCGAGCGGCTGGACTTGACGGCACGGCGGTTGCGGCCGCGGAAGGAGCTTACGCTGGCTTGCCCGCTGGTTATATTTACTCCTAACTGTGGTATTATAAGATTAAGTCGTATGTGGATAAATATTATTGTCAAATTGCGGGAGGAGGTGAGGATTGTATGAACAAAAATAAAGGTTTTACCCTCATCGAGCTCCTGGTAGTAATCGCTATCATTGGTATCCTCGCCGCTTTGGTCCTGGTCGCGCTGGGCAACGCCCGCGACAAGGCCAATGACGCGCGTATTAAAGCGGATATCGGGCAGTTGCGCACGTTGGCGGAGATTATTTATGATTCCGCCGGGTCCAGTTATGATGACGGTACCATTGGTGTTGACGACTGTTTTGAGGCGACTGATCCGACCGCGGCAGAGTGTGGCGACGCAACCACGGCCGCGTCAGTAATAACGCTTAAAGCGGATATTGCGGCGGCTAACAGCGCCCATGACTTTCAGAGTAATTCAAGCTCTTCAGCTTTCTGTGTCAGCGCTAAACTGTTGAATACTAATTATGTATGCGTTGACAGCACTGGCGTGACTAAAGAGGCCACCACCGCTACTTGCGGTGATACCGTCACAGCTTGCCCGTAAAGTCCTTAGCGCGGATGCCGTACAATTCCCGCCCGTATGGGCGGGAATTTTGTATGGACCGACGATTTAAGAAGCGGTGATAAAACATGCTAGTATACATCTATGCCGGACGTAATTGTGAGAGAGACTGGAAAAAATCCCGGGAAAGGTTTTACGGTTATTGAATTGTTGATAGTTATAGCCATCATCGGCATTTTGTCGGCGCTGGTGCTGGTGGTAGTTGGGCAGGCCAGGAAAAAGTCCGACGACGTGCGCGTACGCAACGACGTGCGCCAGCTGCGCTGGCTGGCGGAAATAGTGTACAGCACCCGCACCGGCAGTTTTCTGAACTGGACCGATCATCCCGATATTCAGGGCAGCCTTGACACTTTAAAAGACGACCTGGGCGAGGTGGGGATAGCCGAGTCCGACATCGCGCTGCGCGACAGCGAGACGGGTAGGTACTGCGTCAGCGCTCCCCTTAAGAGCAGCCCGGGCCGCTATTACTGCGCCGACGCCAGCGCCGAATTTACTATCGCGGACAGCGCCTGTCCGGACACCGCGCCCCTGGTATGCCCTTAGCGCTCATAGTATTTGTTGCCGGCGCGTCATTCGGCAGTTTTTTAAATGTTGTCATATTTCGCAATAAATTCACGCGGGCAAAAGCAATCTCCCCCCCTGACAAGGGAACGCGGGAGAAAGTAATCCCCCCTGACAAGGGGGGGCAAGGGGGGGTTATAAATGGCCGCTCGCGCTGCCCGCATTGCCATAAAGCTTTAAACTGGTACGAACTTATTCCCCTCCTGTCTTTTGTTTTCCAGCGCGGACGCTGCCGCGGCTGCGGCCGGCATCTTTCCCCGCAGTATCCGCTGGTGGAATTGATGATGGGGATAGCAGCCCTTGTTTTGTTCACGCCCGCGCCCGCCGGCCCGGCCGCGCTGGCCGGCGCCACGCTGCGGCTTACCATAATAGCGCTGTTAGTTGTCCTGTTCGTCATAGACCTGCGCGCTCTTGTTCTCCCTGACGTATTTGTTGTTGCTTTGGCCTCCGTCGTCGCGTTACTTCTGTTTACGAATTACGAATTACGAATTACGAATTACGAGTTACGGACAGTCCTGCTTCACGTTCTCCTGGGCGCGGCTTCAGGCGCTGGCGCTTTGGCTCTCCTGTGGCTGCTCACCCGCGGCCGCGGCCTGGGCCTGGGGGACGTTAAGCTGATGCTGCCGCTGGGAGCTCTTTTTGGGCCCGGCCACACCCTGGTCCTGCTTTGGCTGGCGTTTATCGGCGGCGGCCTGACGGCGCTTTTTCTTTTGGCGATAAAAAAAGCGACCATGAAAACGGCCATACCCTTTGGTCCCTTCCTGGCTGGCGCGGCCATATTATTTGTTCTGGCTCCGGAACTTCCTCGCGCCATTCTCGCTTTGATCATCGGTTGAAGAGCCGGTCGTCACAGGTTAATAATCAATGGTTATCCGGCAGCCGGCGTAGTCAAATGTCAAATATTGCCCAATGCGTTATGCTTAATTTATGAGCAAAGTGAACAAAACACAGGCCCGTTCCCGTGTGAAAAAGCTGCGGCAGGAGATAAATCACCATAGGTATCTGTACCATGTCAAGGACAGGCAGGAGATTTCCGACGCGGCTTTGGACAGCTTAAAAAGAGAACTGGCCGAGCTGGAAGCGCGATTTCCAGATCTGATAACGCCCGATTCTCCCACCCAGCGCGTGGGCGGCGAGCCGCTGCCGGAATTTAAGCAAGTGCGCCACGCCGCGCCCATGCTTTCGCTGCAGGACGCCTTTACGCGCGAAGAGTTGCAGGAGTGGGAAGAGCGCAACCGGAAAGTAGTGCGGGAAGACTTTGATTATTTCGTGGAGCCGAAAATTGACGGCGTGGCGGTGTCTTTAATATACGAAGACGGGCGGCTGCGCCGCGCGGTAACGCGCGGCGACGGCCGGGTAGGGGAGGACGTAACGCACAATATCCGCACCATAGAAGCCGTGCCGCTCAAGCTGCGGCGTAAGGTATCCGGCCGCGTGGAGGTGCGCGGCGAGGTTTACATCTTGAAAAATGATTTTCAGAAGATGAACGCCGACCGCCAACGCAAACAGGAGCCTCCCTTTGCTAATCCCCGTAATGTCGCCGCCGGCTCCATCCGCCAGCTGGACCCCCAAGTGGCCGCCTCGCGCCCGCTCCGCTTCTTTGCCTGGGAGATAACGGATGGTATTTCGCTTAAGACCAGAAGACAAGAATATGAAAAGCTGCGGGAGCTGGGCTTTCCTGTTCCTCCGGACGGCTGTCTACTGTCCAGTGTCGATGAGGCGGCTGAATATCTAGCCAAAGAAGGAGAGATAAGAAAGAAGCGGCCGTTTCTGGTGGACGGAGCGGTGGTTAAGATAAACCGGCTAGAGACGGCGCGGCGCTTGGGGATAGTAGGCAAGGCCCCCCGCGGCTCTACAGCCTTTAAGTTTGCCGCCGAGGAGGCGACCACCGTGGTGGAGAAAATCTCCGTACAGGTTGGACGCACGGGAACCTTGACGCCGGTGGCTCTTCTTAAGCCGGTAACCGTGGCCGGCACTACTGTCTCGCGGGCCACGCTGCATAACGCCGACGAGATTAGGCGCAAGGATGTCAGGAAAGGTGATACCGTTATCGTGCGCAAGGCGGGGGATATTATTCCGGAAGTAGTGAAAGTGCTGCCCGCGCTGCGGCCGTCGCGCAGTCGGCCTTTTTCCCTGCCTCGTAAATGTCCGGTGTGTGGCTCGCCCGTGCGGCGGGATAAAGGCGGGGTGGCGGTACGCTGTACCAACAGGCAGTGTTTTCCGCGCCAGCGCGAGCGCATCATTCATGCCGTGGGGCGGGGCGGTTTTGATCTGGACGGGCTGGGCGACAAGATAGTGGAACAGCTGTTGCAGGAAGGTTTAATTAAAGACGCTCCTGACCTGTGGAATTTAAAGGAGGGCGACTTAAAACCACTGGAGAGATTCGCCGAGAAGTCGGCCAGTAAGCTGATCAAGGAAATCCGGGCTAACAAGGAGATCTCTCTGGCCCGCTTTTTGACGGCTCTAGGCATCCCCCACGTAGGGGTAGTTACGGCGCAAGACATGGTCAGGGAATTCAAGACACTGGACAGCACGCTTAAGGCGACCCGGGAAGACCTGCAGTCTATAGACGGCATAGGGGAAAAAGTGGCGCGGGGCATTACCGACTTCCTACACAGCCAGCCAACGAGGAAGCTTATTGAAAAATACAGGCGAGCAGGGATTAAAGTAAAAAAGGCCGCGTCCGCCGGCTCTTTAAGCGGCCGCACTTTTGTATTCACGGGATCCATGCCCGAGATGACGCGGGAAGAGGCCAAGCAGCGGGTGCAGACCCTGGGGGGCAAAACGGCCACCGCCGTCGGCGAAAAAGTTGACTACGTGGTGGCGGGGGAGAAAGCTGGCAGCAAAGAGAAAAAGGCCCGGGAATTAGGCGTGACCGTATTGACACCGGCCCAATTTAAAAAGATGCTTAAGGAGTCATGACCGTTATCAATAAGGATATAGCCCGGCGGATGGCGGAGTTAGGCCGCATTGGCTTAAGCGGCGGGGAGCTGGCCGAGACTGTTAAGGATTTAGAAAAGGCGCTGAATAATTTTTCTTCCATCCAGAAGGTTAGCACCAAAAACGTTCCTACCTACGACAACGCTACGGGTCTTACTAACGTCACTCGGCAGGACCAGGCCGCGAAGGAGCGCCTGGCCGGCAGTGACGATCTTGTCAAAGCGGCTCCCGACAACCGGGAAGGATACATAAAAGTGCACGCGGTATTTGGCAATGAAGCCGACACTGGACATTAAAAGTACCCTGCGGAAGATTGAGAGATACCAGCCGCGGCTGAACGCTTTTTTGGAGGTGTTGTCTAAGGAGGCTGTCGCGGCGGAACGCCGCGGCAACAAGGAAGGATCTCTGGCCGGGCTGCCGCTGGCGGTAAAGGACAATATCTGCACGTTAGAAGGACGCACTACGGCCGCGTCTCGGATACTGGAAAAGTTTCGCGCGCCTTATGAGGCTACTGTTATTAGCCGGGCCAAGGGGGCGGGCGCCATTGTGGTGGGAAAAACTAATCTGGACGAATTTGCCATGGGCTCCAGCACGGAATATTCAGCTTTCGGTCCTGTCCGCAACCCTTGGGACCTGTCGCGCGTGGCCGGCGGCAGCAGCGGCGGCTCGGCCGCCGCCGTGGCCGCCGGGCTAGTGCCGGCCGCTCTGGGGACGGACACCGGCGGCTCCATACGACAGCCAGCCAGTTTTTGCGGGGTGGTGGGAGTCAAGCCTACTTACGGCCGCGTGAGCCGTTTTGGTGTCATAGCTTACGGGAGCAGTCTGGACCAGGTAGGGCCTATTACCCGCACCGTTAAAGACGCGGCTTCATGGCTGGAAGTGCTGGCCGGAGTTGATCCTTACGACGCCACCACGGATCCCCGCCCGGTTCCTGAATATGCCGCCGCCTGCGGGCAAGGCGTAAAGGGAGCACGGGTAGGGGTACCCCGGGAATACTTTGCCGACGGAGTGGACCAAGAAGTAGGAGATACGGTTATGGCCGCGGTGCGGCAGCTCAAAAAACTGGGCGCGCGGATTAAAGAGATATCCCTGCCATTAACAGACGTAGTCATACCAACTTATTTTTTAATAGCCAAGTCTGAAGCTTCCGCCAATCTGGCCCGTTATGACGGGTTGCGTTACGGGCCGCTGGCGAACGTTGAATCGCGCGGTCTGATTGAACGTTACCTGGAAGCGCGCGGGCGGAATTTCGGCCCGGAAGTGAAGCGCACCATTCTTATGGGCACTTACGCCCTTTCCGCCGGCTACAGCCGCGCCTGGTACCAGCAGGCCAGCCGGCTGCGCACGCTTATCCGGCGCGAGTTCGACGAAGCGTTCAGGTCGGTGGACATAATCGCGGGGCCGACGACACCGGAAGCCGCCTTCGCTATTGGCGCCAAGGTCGGGGACCCTCTGGCCATGTACATGTCCGATTTACTGACGGCTCCCCAAAACGTGGCCGGCCTGCCCGCTATTACTTTGCCTTGCGGCTTTCTCAAAACAAAGGCTGCTTCGCCCCGCGCCGGCGGCGAGCGGCGGCAGCTAAAATTACCTGTTGGGCTGCAGCTAACGGCATCTCCTTTCAAGGAAGAGATTTTGTTCAGCGCCGCTTACGCCTACGAGCAGAGCCAGGAATGGTATAAGCAGCAGCCGGAATTGGTAACTCGTAATCCGTAACTCGTAATTCGTAATTCATTCGTAATCAGTAACTGGTAACTAGTAACTGGTAACTAGTAACTAGTAACTAGTAACTGGTAACTGGTAACTGGTAATCAGTAATCAGTAAAAAGCTTCCTTAATTATCCCCTTACTCTGGAAGGCGGACGCGCAAACACCGTCATTTCAACTCCCGGTGTTTAACATCGGGTGTTTCAGTAACGGT
>CAZLVG010000027.1:0-12054 GCA_964562905.1 uncultured Candidatus Saccharibacteria bacterium
CTACCTTAAGAAAACTACACAAAAACACCTTGTCATGAGTTTCGAGATGGTCTCCCGGCGTTTGACACCGGCAGGCCATTTTGAAATTAGACTTTTCTCCGCGAGAGGCCAAAATTTTGCGTTCTCACAATCAAAAAGGTAATTTCGAAACGGTCTACGGGTGTTAAACCCCCAGTGTTTAATAGGTGTTTGATAGGCGGTGTTTGGAAGAGATGTTGGAGAGAGGCGGGCTGGTAATTTACCGGCGGAAGCTGTTAATTTTACTGTGTCATGAAGGTAGCTTATATCACTAACTCGCCGCCCAAATCGGGAGTAGGGCACCGCGCTGCGGAGGTAGCTCGCCGGCTTAGGGCCATGCCGGCGGTGCGGCTGCATGAATTTCATCTGGACGGGAGAAGCTTAACCGCCGCCAAAGACGGCGTAGTTTTGGTTAAACTTAACCAATGGCCCGGTTGGCTGGGGTCTAAAACGGCCGGTTGGCTGCGGCTGGGCCGAGTCATTAAAAAGGAAATTAGGCCAGGCGAGTATGATCTGGTGCACCTAACCAATCAGACGCTAAGCTGGCTGGCTGGAAGTAAGATGCCGACGGTGGTGACCGTGCATGACTTGATTGAGCTGGAAGAGCCACAGTCTAAGGGAGCGCGCTTGATCAGTCGCTGTTTATACCGTGGGGTGAAAAAAGCCGACGTAGTGGTAGCTGTTTCAAAGTATACCGCCGGCAGGATCAGGTCCTATTTTAATTTGCCCGCTGGCAGCATTAAAATCGTCCCTAACGGCGTAGGGCCCCAGTTCCACCAGCTTGACGGTTTTGAGCAGTCCTTGGCCGGGCTAACGCTTAGGCATGAATTAGGAATAGAAGCCAACCATAAAGTAGTTTTGTACGTAGGTTCGGACCATCCCCGTAAAAACGTGATAGGGGCCGTGCGCGCTTTCGCCCGGGCAAGGCAGCGATGGGCCGGACTGGTGTTCGTGAAAGTCGGTCTGCCCGGGCTGCCGGCGGGAAGAGAACGGCTGTTAAGGGAGATAGACAGGCTTGGCTTGCGCGACTCGGTGAGGTTTGTAGGCAGTGTTTCGATGCAGCGCCTTAACGAGCTTTACAATCTGGCTAGAGTATTGGTGTATCCTTCCCGGCACGAAGGCTTTGGTTTGCCGCCACTGCAGGCATTCGCCGCTGGTCTGCCGGTGGTATGTTCCCATGCCGCCTCGTTGCCGGAAGTTACCGGTCAGGCCGCCCTGGTCCGCGATCCGGACGATATTGAGGGGTTAGCGAGGGATTTGCTCATGGTACTGAAGGATGAGAGGTTGGCGCAGAAGCTGCGGGCGGGAGGGTGGCAAAGGGCCAGGCTGTTCTCGTGGGATAAAGCGGCGGTGGCAATCAGGAAGATTTACGATCAGCTGGTATGAAAATCCTGTTTGTCTCCTCCTTATATCCGCCCGTGACCAAGGGCGGGGCTGAGATATCGGCTCACTTGACAGCTAAAGCTCTCAGGGTCCGCGGGCACGATGTTTCCGTTATCACCGGTATAAGTAAAGGCGAGGCCGGCGCGAGCCGTAGAGTCGCAACTGAAACGGACGGCGTGCCGGTCGTCAGGTTAGCCGCGCCGTTGGCAGCCAAACCGCTGCTGGAAAAAGCTCACAGCCGGCGGATGGCCGAGGTATTAGCTACAGAAATAGGCTCCCCGGGTAGGTTTGACATTATTCACGCCCACGATTACAAAAGCGCCTTGGTCCTGTCTGAACTGGGTTTTAAGAATACGGTAGTGACGGTACGCGACTACGCGCAGATTTGCGGCACTACCAATAATATTTTATACGACGGTAGCCGATGCACTTGCAGCTGGAGAGATGTGCTGCGATCTCACCGGGTCAGAGAAGTGCGCGGAGCACGCCGCCTGGCCAGAATATGGCAGTATAAGTTCAACGTGGGCTACCGCCGGCGGGCGTTCAGAAAAATACCGGCTCATATTTATATTTCACGGGCACAACGTCGTGAAGTTTTAGAGCAGCAAAATTTGTCCGGCCTCCGCCACACCGTTATCTACAACCCGGTCGCCGACGATTATTTAAGGGAACCGATACGGGAAGGCACCACGGGTGAAGTGCTTTACGTAGGCAGGGTGGAGATGTACAAGGGTGTCGGTCTGTTGCTGGCGGCATGGCAGGCAGTTTCTAAATATGTGCCTTCCGCTCATTTGAGCATCATAGGAGAGGGGGAACAAAGGAAGGATTATGAGACAATGATGGAGCGCAACGGATTACAGTACCGTACCGAATTCAGGTCGCCAAGGCAGTGGAACAGGATGAGACCGGCTTACGATCGGGCGCAGATTGTGGCATCGCCCCACCTATGGACGGAGCCGTTTGGCCGCACGGCGGCTGAAGCCATGGCCAGGGGTAAAGTGGTAGTGGCGGCGGATACCGGCGGGCCGGCCGAGATTATTGAGCATGAAAAGTCAGGCTTGCTGTTTAAAACTGGCGACCACAATGACCTGGAAGATAAATTGACAGAGGCGCTGACTATGCCCGATTTGCCGCGGCACACAATGCAAAAAGCGGCCCAGGGGTGGGCGGCGCGTAATTTAAACGCGGGTGTTATAGCGGCCCGGCACGAGCAATTTTATCAACAACTTGGCTGACGCCCACCGCGGCTATGGACGGGTGGGGACTAACGCCTAGATTATGTCTGTTGTTTATATGATAAACCGGCTTGGTGCCCGGGGCGCGGATGACATGCGTTTTTGGCCCGCGCGGCCCGGTACGCGCCTCGTCGGTGGGTCCAAACACACCAAAAACGGTCGTGCCGCTGGCCGCGGCCAGATGCATAAGGCCGGAATCGTTTGATAATACAAAGCGGCACTTTCTCATCAAGCCAGCCGCCTGTAAAAGGCCGGCAGCGACAGTGGTGCTCTCCGCGCCCAACTTTTGCCGCAACTCTTCTTTTAAATTATTTTCTTCAGATCCGCCGAATATAAGAATATGATACCCGCGCGCGATCAGCTCGCGGCCTACGGCGGCGAAATTTTCCAGCGGCCAGCGCTTCCAGAGGAAATGGGGAGCCGAGCCGGGGTGAAAACCGGCCCACTTTTTGTTTTTTGCTGCGGCGTGATCTAAGGCGGGCGGTGGCAAGTAGTTTATCTGATACCCGGTGTCACCCCGCGGTCTATGGCAGATGTCCAACAGCGGTAACAGGCGCAAATTCTGCTCTATGTCGTGCAGAGATTTATCCTCCTTGGTGCTCTTGGTCAAGAACAGGCTGTTGCGCGGGTTGTTGAAGAAGGGATATTTATGCCCTACCCGCTGGGGTATGCCGGCGAGGCGGAGGTAAGCGGCGCTTTTAAGTAGCTGGCCGGGGGACAGCACGACGCCGATACCAAAATTCCGCCGGCGCAACTCTCTTACCGTCTTCAAATGACCGCCGGGACTGTTTTGCGGCGGCGCTAACAGCACGCTATCCACCGACGGATCGGCCTGGGCCAGCTCTGCCGTGCCGCGCGGAGCTACCCATAACGTTATCTTCCAGTCAGGGCGGGCTTTTTTAACCGCCTGCCAGGTGGGGGACTGCATAAGAAAATTACCTATGCCGGACAGCGACAGGAACAGAACCTTTGAGGTCTTATGACCCGTGCTAGTTGGGCATCCTCTCATGGCGGGTCTTCTGCGTGTTGACACTTTTTCACTCACATGCTACACCTTGTAACAAAGGAGTTCTCTTGTCAATTTTTTAAAGGACTTAAAAAAACTGCTCTAGACAGGGAGGAGGAGGCCATGGCCACTGACAGAGAAAGAGGTAGCGGTAGGAAGGTGGTGATCGTGTCTAACACGGGGAACTCAGCGGCGATACAGTATTTCAATGATGAGTTGGTTGATCGTGGGTGCCGGACAGTAGCCATTACCACTGACGGCCTTCTTATTCCTAATAAGGAGGTCGCGCGCGGGCAGCTTGGCGATGCCGACGCGGTGTTGTTTGACGACGTGAACCCCAGTGAATGCGGCCAGGCCAAGCAGCAGATTTCCATCTTGGCGCGTGTGCGGCCCTTGGCAGCGTTGGTAGTGCTGGTAGGGAAAAGGGACTGGCACCACATAAGCGATGACCTGCGCAGGTCTCCGATGGCAGTTGGAAGGGTGCACTTGCACTACTATGATCAGCCCATGGACACGGTGTTTGACTGCTTGGCGGGTATCGTGCCTCTCGATGAGCTGGCCGCCAGCAAGTAAAAAGTTCTTTTTTAGCCAGGCAAGCATCCTGCTTCGCAGGACGCGCAGGCGCTCTGGCCAACCTTTATTATTTGGCGGAGATTAAAGCGAACTCCCCGTAAAGGCTGACCAGTTTTTTAATTGATTTGTCCCAAGTAAAGTTTTTCCGTACGTGCTGGCGCCCTTGCCCGGCTAGTTTTTTCCGCCGGCTGGCATCGCCTAACAGTTGTTTGAGATGCCGGGTCATTTCTTGGTGATTATCAAACAAAAGGCCTGCTTCCTGATGAGGAACAATAAAAGGAATGGCAGCCCGGCGGCGGGCTACTACCGGGGTACCCGCCGCCAGGCTTTCAGCCATGACTATGCCGAACGCCTCGTAGTGGGAAGGGTGCACTAACACGTCGGCGTGCTGGAAGGCGGCGACTAACTCCTGGCGGCTTACCCTGCCTAAAAGGTGCAGGCGCCCTTTAAGGCCCAGTTTGCGGGCCTGCTCGGATAGGCTAGCGGCGGCGCCGAAGTCCTCTCCGGCCACGGCGTACCGCAGGTCCGGAAAGTCGCTGACCAGCCTTGGCAGGGCTGACACTACCTCGCTTAATCCTTTGCCGCTGGCCACTCGCCCTACCGAAAGCAGTATTTTCCCCTTGATGTTCCTGGCTAAAAACGGGTTTGGCTGCCTGACAACAAACTCGGCCGGGTCAACTCCCGGAGGGATTAGCTCAAACCTTCGGACGGGATAACCGGCTTTTTGAATTAGAGATTTCTCGTAGGGGGAAATGACAACCACTGCGGCCGCGGCCGCGAACGTCCGGCGGCCTATAGTGCGCTTGTACAACTGCCATATCGGCTTTTGGCGCACTTCATTTTCGTAGTAATAGGGGTGAAAAATAAACGGCAGGTGGTGCCGAACAGCAAAACGGGCGGCGCTGTCGGCCGGGTGGTACCAAAAACCGTGTCCATGCAGGATTTGCGGACGGTGATGTGCCAGATAGTAATTTATGGCTTGAAGTCGGGGATAGGCCAGTCGGGGAATCTGGCAGTGGTGCAGGCGCTGCACATACATCGGATCGTCCACTAATAGCGCGGGGTTCAATTCCTGGGCCGGATGGTGAGTGCGCAGCTTGCTGGTGAGTACCCTGACGTCGCGGCCGGCGGCGATGCTCCTGGTTCGCCGCACCAGCTGTTCAGCGTATGTTTCAACTCCGCCCGTTGCCGGAGGGTACCTTAAGCAGGCGTGAACTATGCGCATACGTTGATGCCGGGGCGGCTCCGGGCGCGCAGGCGGAGATATTTGACTGACATCTCCCACTCGTAATAAGCCGACAGCACGCACCAAATCAGGCCGGCCCCCGCGTCCAGGAACCCGCGCCGGTAAAAATACAGCTTGATGAATTGCCTTAGGGACAGACGCCAGGGAAGAGCGAAGGAGGGCCCTACCGGACGGCCGGAGCGGTGGCGTCCGGTCCTGTACATCTGCTGGGCGTCTAGGGAGGTGTAGTGGTGCATTTTTTGCAGATAAGATGAAACAGTTCGGTGGGAATGGTGAAGTAAGTGGCTGGACATGACAACTGAATCGCGGCTTTTCAGTTCTACGGTGCGCCCGCGGCTGTCGGTCACCTGTTCGTGAACTTTGGCGTTGGTCCAGCGGCCGGAGTTCTTTCTGAACAGCCGCAGGTTGTGTCCGTACAAATGACGCAGCGGACGGCCGAGAAATATGGTTATTATCTTCAACCAGTAAAAATCTACCGCTGGCTGCCGCAATGCCTCTATTATTTCCCGGCGCAGTTCCGGCGTTATTTCCTCATCGGCGTCTATAAAAAGGACCCAGGGGCCGCGCGCTTGTCGCAGCCCGAAATTTTTCTGAGCGCCGTATCCTGGCCAAGACCTCGAAAAGACGCGCGCCCCCAGAGCTTCAGCCGTGGCGGGGGTGCCGTCGGTGCTGTGGGCGTCAACCACTATTCGCTCATCCGCCCAGGCAGCGCTTTGCAGGCATCGCTCGATATTGTTCTTCTCATTGCTGGTTATTATGACTGCGGAGAGCGGCATACTATTTGGGATATCGTTTTTACTGCCACCGGCAGCTTGCTGACAAACTTAAGATGACGGGCGAAGTCTTCTGTCTTGACGGCGTGGACCATCTGCCGGTCGTCCTCGTCTATCATGTGATAAGTTTCTATAACCCAGGAGTTGGTCAGGCAGGCCCTGACGGCGCGCGCGTTGGCTTTTAGCACAGAGAAGTTGCGGCGTGAATAGTTAGCCATCACTTTCAGGCGCATAGGATCTCGGGGTGGCGCGGCTTCGTATCCCCTGACAACTGTCCGTCCCGCGCGATAGTACTGTCGGGCTGCCTTAACCACTCGGTTATCAAACGCCCCGCCGGGATATACTATAGTCGCGGCCTTAAGCAACGAGGCAGGCTTTTTGAGTTCTTGGCGCAGCTGCTGCTCGCTGACCGTTGTCAGATTAGGATGGGTTACGCAGTGGGAAGCTATTTCATGGCCTTGCTCGCGCAGCGGCAGCCACTTTGGCCATGGTCTTAACTGTCTTTGCCGCAAGTTCTTGGCAAGATGCGGCGTGTCCAGCGGTACCGCGAACACGCCTTTGAGTCCGTACTTGTTCAGCAGGGGCAAGGCGTTGCGGAACACCTTCTCGTAACCGTCGTCAAAGACGAATGTTATGACGCCGCGCTTGAGCATAAAACAAAAATTATGGGCAGAGTGGCGGCCGCTTAATTTTTGCCGCCAGTCTTGCCGCGGCGGCGATGTTAGCGGCCCGCAGCCGCTTGGCTGGGTTAATTGACATAGGCAGAGGACGGTGGACTTAAACTGGCGGCTTTGTTTTGCAGATAGTTAAGCATCAGGTCGGCAATGTCAACCCCGGTGGCCGTTTGCGCTCTGGTAAAATTGCAAGGGAAATTTACTTCCGTAATGTAGGGCCGCCCCGCGCGGTCAATTAAGATATCCACGCCGCCGAAGTCAACGCCCGTGGTACGCACCGCTTGCACGGCTAAGCTGTTAATAGCGGCGGAGTATTGGCGGGGACGGACTGACGGGCGTAAGGTAGCGTTAGAGCGGAAGTCGCCTGCCGGGGCGGTATATTCAATGCTGGCAACTGCTTTATCGCCTATCACAATCAGCCGGGCTGAAGAAGTGACGTCAATAAACCGTCTCATGGATAGCCGGCGCTTTTTGTCGTGAAGGAAGTCCACCACAGAGTACAGAGAGGACAGAGAATCTATCTTGATCACTCCTTTGCCGTGGCTGCCGCCGGCTACTTTGATGATTAGAGGAAAACCTCCTACGCGATCCACGTATTTTTTTAGCGTGTGGCGGTTCGTGGTTATAGCCGGAATGGTCTCGGGCAAGGGCAAGCTAGTTTTAAGGTGAAGCAGGGATGATTCTTGGCCGCGGGTCAGCGCGCGCTGGTAGGAATGGTAAAAAGTAGCTACCTGGGGCCGCAGCAAGAATTTTTCAATGACGCTGGCCGCGGTGTTATGGCGCGAGTTAGTTATTCGGTATAAGGAATCTCCGTCGGCCGGCCCCGCGCCGGGGTCGGTAAAGTCAAAGGTTTCCGGCCGGATGAGGTGAAGGCGGATGTTCCGCCGCCGGCAGGCTCGCTTGAACAGGCTGACAGTATTTTGCTGGCCTGTTGAATTTATGACATAAAAGTTCATAGCCGGTGCGGGCCCGCGGCGGTTTTTATGCACTTAAGCACCTTCTGCCCCGCGCTGCCGTCAGTGGTGGTGACCAGACGCCGCAGTGTTTTCTGCCTGGCCTGGCTGTCGCGGCTGGGACTGTCCAGGTAGTCATTGATGGCTGCGATCAGCTGGCGGGGATGGCGGACGATTTTTGTCGCTCCGCCGGAAATTATATCACGGTAGTGTTCTTTGAAGTCTCGGTAAACCATGGAGCGGTACCAGCGCCACCAGTCAAAAGGACGGCCGTATTTAACATTTATTACCGGCGTATGGCCGAAAAATGACTCAATAGCCACGGTGCTGGAGTGATTAATCAGCAGGTCGCTGTGCTTAAATAACGCCACCAGCAGGTAAATATCCTTTTCCGACGGATGGTAATGGAAATCGGGGTGGGGAGAGCTCTTAAGCCGCCCGAAGGCGTAGCGAACCGTGACCCCGTACTTGTCCGCGTAGGGGCGGTGTTTTTTTATGTCGCCTCCGGGATGCACGGAAGCGTACAGAGACAGCTTGTGCTTTATCCGCCCTTTTTGCGCGGCAGAAAAGATGTCCCTTACGACGTATTCCATGGGGTATAACTCCGTGGTGGCGAAGTGCAGCAGCTTACTGCCGTCGTTCGGCAGGTTTAGATAACCCAGGAGGTCGCGTCGGCTGGGTATGCTGTCTTCATGAGTGAAATAGTCAAAGCGGGGAGCTCCCGCCACTGAAATCCGTTCCTGGTTCAGCTCGGGAAAAACACGCAAAAGGTGATCCCGCATCATTTGGTTCCACACCAGCAGATAGTCCGCCAGCACCTGCGGACGGCTTTCATTTTTCAGGCGCTCCATCTTCCAGACGTTGTCCCAGCTGGCTATAAAAGTAACGGTTGGCAACGACAACTGGCGGGCGGCTCTAAGTATCGGCACGTCTGCCGAGTCCAAGCCGGCGGTGTTGGTGATGACCACGTCCGGCCCGACTTTTTTCATCAGCTCCCGGCGCTCGACACCGCCAGCCGGGCTTTTATGAAAGACAAATTTACCGCCGTACTCCGGAAAAAGCTGCTTGCTGAACGGAGCAGCGGGAGTCAGGCAATGCACCGAGGCGATGTCCGCGTCGCTCTCCAAGAGACGCTTTAGAGGTGTCAGCAGCTCGCGCGCGTGAAAACCTGACGGGACTGACAGTAAGAGTTTCATACGTCCTTTTTATAGATGACAAAGCCGCACAAGACAATGGTCAGCGCCGAAACCGCCAGCCCGGCGTATAAATAGACCGGGACGTATTTCATGGTTATGGTATGGTGGCCGGCCGGGATATCAACGCGGCGGAAAAAGGGGACAACTTTTTTTACGGGAACCGGCCGGCCGTCAAGGTAGGCTTTCCAGCCGGGGTAGAAGGCATCACGTACAATTAGCGCGGTGTCAGTCTCGGCAGCGACACTTACAGTCAACTGTGACGGGTCGCGCTGGCTGTATCGCGCGCCGCCCGCACCCGAAATTGACGCGCGCGGGGCGGCGTCAAGTATCACCATTTCGGTTCCCGTATCTTCGTGCGGCAGTAAAGCCGCCCCTATGTTTAACTGTTCGGCCAGCTTTCTGTTAGTAAGCTCTCCCTCTGATCGTATTTTATCCAATACGGTGCTGTGTCCGGCCAGGGGCAGGGAGGCGGGCCACCGCACGCCGGGCACGGAGAACATAGCATGCCTTAGCGGCAGCAATAGCTTGTTAATCCGCTCGCGTTCGGACGGTCCCGGCCGGCTGGCAGGATTGGTAAGGTAAAGCCCCGTATCGCCAACCGGTCCCAGGGATAACAGCCTGGCAGCGCCCGCTTTTACATCAACCGGCAAGGAGGCTAGAGTTTCGGGCGGCCGCAATATTTTTGACCATGGTTGGGCGGGATAAGTACTGCCGGCGATTAAAGCCAGCTCCAGCGCCGCGGCAGCCAGCAGCACGTGCCGGCCGCGCCGGCGCCCGGCAATAAAAGGTAAAGCGCCCAGCAATATAACCGGGAGGGCGGTGGCCCGCGCGGTCAGGCTGGCGCTGCCGGCGCGGGCGCTGGTCAGTATCTGGTCTATCTTTTCTGTGTAGTAAGTGGGGCCGCGGCCGCGCTGGAGCCAGGTTATCCGCGGGGCCAGGGAGGACAGCTGACCACTGTCGCCGGTAAAAAGTAATATGTTGAGTATAAGAACGCCGGGTATAACAACAACGGCCACCGCCGCGGCAAAGCGGCGGAAGGCAAAGGATTTTGTGCGCAGCCTGTCAAATCCGAAAGCCGCCAGCAGCGAGAGGGAAAAAACAGTGAACAGAAGCCAGCGGGCCGGCGCGGAGAAATACCACAGGGATGGCTCCAGGTCGAGCAGCCGGAAGGGGGACAACCCTCCCAACGACAATAGAAATGAGACTATAAGCAGCCAGAGCCAGAACGAATGTTGTTTTTTGGCGGTCTGAAAGCGCCGGTATCCAGATGATTCCGCGCGCTCGCGTCGGGATTGCTTCGCAGCTCCGCCGCCCGGCGGAGCTGCCGGCGGCGCGCGTTTTTGCGGCTGGCGCGGGCTCGCGTACATTTTCTTGAGCCTATTTTTTGTGGTCTCCGCCGCGTACCATAACGCTAACATGAGAGGTATGGTGCCAATGAATATTCCGTATTCTATCTGCAGGCGTTTACCCCAGTAGGTGTCGTCATGGCCGAAAAAACGGGGGAAGAGAAGCGTCGGCAAATGATAGACGGGAAAGCTGTGCTGGTTAGCTTGCTCAAGGTTGAATTCACCGGCCGGGCCGCGCGATGATTGGGTGGCTAGCTCCAGGGTGGGGGCTAACTGGACGGCGGCTATACCCAGAGCCACTACAGCGACCGCCAGCAATACGCCGGCGCTTCGCGGTATCGCCCGGCGGCCTCGTAAATAGATAAAGTAAACGGATGAGACGGCCGCCATTAATAAAGGTATTTGCATCTGTCCGGCCAGAAACGGCAAACCGAAGGCCAGTGCCAGGATGGCCGTCTGGCGGCCGCTTACCCGCTCCCGTGAAGCCGCCCGGTGAACTGCCGCGAGCTGCCACGGCAGCCACGCCGCTGACATAACGATATTCAGATGCGCCAGATGTTGTACCATGAAACTGCCCAGCGCCAGGCTGACGCCGCCCAGAAAGGCGGCCGGCGCGCTGGTTCTTAAGACACGCAGTAACAGGAACATGCCCGCAGCCAGCGCCAGGAAATGGCCCACGAGCAAAGCCGGCAGGTACAGCGGGAGCGGCAGCAGCCTTAACACCAAAGAGGGCGGGTAAAAAAAGCCTATTTGAGCGGAAGCGATAACGGGGTACCCCCAGGCTATGTCGGGATTCCAGGCCGGAAGACGTAACTTGACGATTTCCTGGTGAAAGAAAGATTCCAGCGGAATAAAAACGTCTCTCATGTCGCCCACGGCGTAAAACTTTCCCAGCCAAACGGGATAAAAAACAATTACCACGGTAGCGGCAAGCAGTAGCACAAAGACGGCGTCTCTCCCCCTTCGCGAGGGGGAGCCGGAGGGGGTGGCTTTATTCCTTAAGTAATTTAAGTATCCGTTCATGGTAATTGTCCTGAAAGCGGCCACGGCCGGACAATCCTGTGCGCTTTAGCCTTCTTAAGCCAAGCCTGTCTGTCCGGCGGGCAAGGCTACGGCCGCTAAAGCCGGCTTTGGCCAAGCCTGCCTGTCCGGCAAGGCAAAACTTCGGCCGGCCGGCATTCTCGCCCCGCTCTGGTGACAGGGCGGGGGCCAAACTGTTGTGCGAGTGCATAAATAATTAATATTACTTGACATTTTAATTAAGTTAAAGTATACTTCATTGTTGCTTTCTTTGACAACTTGCGGGGTTTTCCTGCTCCTGTTTTCTTTTTTAGAGATGATCACGCCCGTATAACGTTAATAGGGAGGGTTTGTAATTTGTCTGGCATTACAATTTGCTTTGCCATTCAATTATTTCACAACAATTTTTAACATGCTCCAAATATTTGAGGCTCATAAGATACTCCCATATTACGTAATATGGGAGTAAAAAAGCTCTTTATTTTTACCATATTATTTTTATCGTTAGCTTTATCACTAACTGCGAAAGCCGGGCTGTTTCAGCCACGCGTCTCTAACCGAATATTCTTATAGATCTCACATTATGCCATGCCACTCTTTAAATAAACGGGTGGCGCGGCGCGCGGGGTCC
>CAZLVG010000028.1:0-11852 GCA_964562905.1 uncultured Candidatus Saccharibacteria bacterium
CCGGCTGGGCAGAAAAATTTCTTCTTCCCGTTTGGCGACGGCCGCCAGGGGTATGTTCAGCTGAAAGCGGCGCAGGGCTTTTCGCGCCGCGGATAGCTGTCCTTGGCCGCCGTCAATTAATATCAAATTGGGGCGGCGCCAGTCGCGGTGTCGGCCGGAGAATCTGCGCTCTAGAACCTGTTCCAGCATAGCGCAGTCATCCTGCCTGCCGTCTGCCTGTGCGCCCGCCTGCGCTCCGCGCGCGGGCAGATGGTCGCACGCAGACAGGCCTGCCTGTGCGTGGCACGCAGACAGGCCGGCATGGCGCAGTTGAAACCGACGGTATTGGGATTTATCCGGCCGGCCGTTAGTGAAAACGGCCATGGCGCCGACGGTGAAACGCCCCTGGAGGTTAGAGATATCATAGGCCTCAATTCGCGGCAGCGCCGGGCCGCCCGCGCGGCCGGTGGGCAAGAATAAGGTGGCAGCTAATTCCTTAAGGGCGGCCCTGATACCGGCGTCACTGGCACGCTCGGTGGCCTGCTGGGCCAGTAATTGCCGGGCACTGGCTTCTCCCATTTTTATCAGCTGCCTTTTTGCTCCTCTCTGGGGGACGACGACGGGAAGAGCTTTGTCCGGCACGGAAACAGGGGCCAATATTTTCGGAGGGCGTTCTTGGGCAGCTTGGTAATACTGGGCCAGGAATTGGCGCAGGATATCGGTCGGCTCTGCGGCCGAGGGATGTCGGAGCAGAAAGGTGTTTTTCCCCAGCAGCCGCCCTTGTCGGATGGAGAAAACATTAGCGGCTGTTTGCGTGTGGCGGCTGGCCAGGCTGATAACGTCAAAAGACTCGCGCCGGGGCAGGTAAACTTTCCGGGAATGATCCAGATGCTCCATGGCTGCCAGCTGGTCGCGAAAGACAGCCGCGCGTTCAAACTGCCTGCTTCGCGCCGCTTCTTTCATGCCGGTTCTTAGTTGATGGATCACTTCCGTGCGGTCTCCTGACAGGAAGCGTATGACGCTGCGCACGTTTTGCTCATACATGTCGTTCTCGCTGCCGATGGTCGGCTGATTTGTAAAAAGCGGGTGGGGAAGCACCCTCTCCCGCGGTGTTTCCTTTTCTCCCCGGCAGGGAAAAAGGCGGCGCAACAGGCGCAGGGTAGCGCGGACGGACCGGGCGGAAGAATAAGGGCCGAAGTACCTGGCGCCGTCGTTTTGACGCCGGCGCACGGGGAAGACACGCGGGCGAGCCTCGCCAGTGGTAACTTTGATAAACAGAAAATGCTTGTCGTCGCGCAGCACTACGTTGTAAGGCGGCTGGTGCTGGCGGACCAGGCTGGCCTCCAAGAGGGTAGCCTCTTCTTCAGTGTCGGTAATGACGGTGTCCAGACTGGCAATCTTCGGCAGCATCCGTTGTTTAGCCGGGTTGAGGTTGGCTTTGGTTCTGAAATATGACTTCACGCGGGCGCGCAGGGACTTGGCTTTACCCACATAAAGGATCCTTTCCGCGGCGTCCCGGAACAGGTAAACTCCGGGTTTATTAGGTAGAGAGGCGAGTTGTTGCCTTGCGGTGGTCATCTATGTCTTAAACTTGATAACTTGCGTTAGTTAATATACACTACCCACTTATCCTGGCTGATAGCGATTGCTTCGTAAAACAAGCACCGCGTTAACTTAAATTTAAGGACATGATTTATTCAACCGACGCCTCTAGTTCTAATCTCCTCTCCCCTTCGGGGATAAGGGGGCACGATAAATAATTGGTGCTGGAATGGCCAGTAACAGCCAGCGCGCTGACGGCATCGTCGTCAAGGGGGCGCGAGTGCACAACCTGAAAAACGTTAACCTGAAAATACCGCGTGACAAGCTGGTGGTGTTTACCGGTCTTTCCGGCTCGGGAAAGTCTTCGCTGGCCTTTGATACCTTGTACGCGGAGGGGCAGCGACGGTACGTGGAAAGCCTGTCGGCTTACGCGCGGCAGTTTTTGGGATTAATGGACAAGCCGGACGTGGATCGGATTGAAGGACTGCCGCCGGCTATATCAATAGACCAAAAGTCAACCTCGCGCAACCCCCGTTCCACCGTGGGCACCGTCACAGAAATTTATGATTACTTGAGGCTGCTCTTCTCCCGTACGGGTATTCCCCACTGTCCCCAGTGCGGACGGGTGGTGGAAAGACAGACTGTCAAACAGATGATGAGGCAGGTGTTAAAGCTGCCGGCTGGCAGCCGCCTGCTGATCCTGGCGCCGCTGGTGCGGGATCGCAAGGGCGAGCACCGCCAAATTATTAAAGATGCCCGATCGGCCGGCTATGCTCGGATAAGGGTCGACGGCACGGTCTATGCGGTAGACGAGGCGCAGCAGCTGTCGCTGGACCGCCAGCGGCGGCACAACCTGGAAGTGGTGGTTGACCGTTATTTACTGGAAGAAAAGCCGGACAGTCCCCGCCTGGCTGATTCCCTGGAGACGGCGGCGAGCCTAAGCGGCGGTCTGGTGTTAATACAAAACGATGACAGTGATGAAGAATGGCTGTTTTCAGAACGTTTCTCCTGCGCGGACTGTGACGTGAACATGCCGGTGCTGGAGCCCCGCGATTTTTCTTTTAATTCCCCTCACGGAGCTTGTCCTGAATGCACCGGTCTTGGCGTCAAACGAGAGATAGATCAAGACCTGGTAATTCCGAATAAGAGGTTGAGCCTGGCGGAAGGAGCTATCAAACCCTGGAGCAAGTCGGGGCGCAGCCGATGGTATGACCGCTTGCTGCGCTCCTTAGCCAGGGCCGAGGGGATTGACATGAACCGGCCGGTCAGCCGGCTGTCCCGGCGCGCGGTGAACGTCATTCTGTACGGGCAGAGACTGCCGACAACGGTGGGGACAAGCAGCGGCACCTGGGAGACTTTTTATGAAGGAGTGGTGCCGCAGCTCGTGCGCCGTTACAAGGGAACGGACTCGGATCACGCCAGGAGGGAGATTGAACAGTACATGGTAGAGAGACCCTGTCCCGTTTGCGAAGGCAAGCGGCTTAAACCAGCGCCGCTGTCAGTGCGAGCAGGGGATAAAAACATAGATGAAGTGGTTGCGATGCCAGTCAACGGCGCCCTGGCTTTCTTCCAGGAATTAGCCGCGGGCAGGGTATCCTCGTTTGATGCCCAGCAACGAAGGATTGCCAAACAGGTACTAAGGGAGATTATGGCCCGGCTTGTTTTCTTAAAGGATGTTGGCTTGGAATATCTTACTTTGGACCGCCGGGCAGCGACGTTAGCCGGCGGAGAAGCCCAGCGCATCAGGCTGGCCACGCAGATAGGCTCTGGACTGGTGGGAGTCTTATACATATTGGATGAGCCGTCCATCGGCCTGCACCAACGGGATAACCGCAAGCTTATAAAAACGCTGCTCAACTTGCGCGACCTGGGCAACACGGTAATCGTGGTGGAGCATGACGAGGGAACTATTCGCACGGCCGACCAAGTGGTGGATATAGGGCCGGGAGCCGGCGAGCACGGGGGCAGAATTGTTTTTCAGGGCACGCCTAAACAGTTATCGCGCGCGGGGACGTTGACGGGCAAGTATATGTCGGGACGCATGGAAATTGCAACGCCCGAAAAATATCGCCAAGACGACGGAAAAAAACTAACCGTGGTCGGAGCCGACGAGCACAATCTGCGGAACATAAATGTCGATATCCCGCTGGGGGTTTTCCTGTGCGTCACCGGAGTGTCGGGTTCCGGCAAGTCCACCTTGGTAAATGACATTTTATCCCGCGCGCTGGCGCGCCACTTCCACCGCGCTAAAGCACATCCAGGTAAGCACAAGAGCATCAAGGGATTGCCGCACCTTGACAAAGTGATAACCATTGACCAGTCCCCCATAGGCCGTACGCCGCGCAGCAATTCAGCCACGTACACCGGGCTGTTCACCCATATCCGCGAGCTGTTTGCTGCCACCGAAGAGGCCAGGATACGCGGTTATAAAGCCGGCCGTTTTTCCTTTAATGTCAAAGGGGGCAGATGCGAGCGGTGCCAGGGCGACGGTGTGTTGCGCATTGAGATGCACTTTCTGCCGGATGTTTACATTGAATGCAAGGAATGCCACGGGCGGCGCTACAACTCCCAGGCACTTAAGGTGGAGTATAAAGGAACTACCATTGCCGACGTCCTTGACATGACGGTGGAACACGCTCTTGACTTTTTCCGGGCCACGCCGGCAGTACGGACTAAACTGCAAACCTTGAAGGACGTCGGTTTGGGTTATATCCATCTGGGGCAAAGCGCCACCACTTTGTCAGGCGGAGAGGCACAGCGGATAAAGTTGGCCACGGAGCTGTCGCGCCGCGCCACCGGCAAGACTTTGTATATCCTGGACGAGCCGACCACCGGACTGCATTTTGACGACGTGAAGCGGTTGCTGTCCGTGCTGCAAAAGCTGGTGGACAAGGGCAACTCCGTGCTGGTTATTGAACACAACCTTGATGTCATCAAATCGGCTGATCATATCGTTGATTTAGGGCCTGGAGGAGGAGACAAGGGAGGCAGAGTTGTGGCGGCGGGCACTCCCCGGGAAGTGGCCCGGGTTAAGGAAAGTTATACCGGACAGTACTTGAAGAAGGTGTTGAGGGGGCGGCCGTAGCCTGGCTGGTAAGACTTTTTGGAGAGGTCTCTGGTACAATAAATACATGGGCAGGAAGGCGTTTTTGAGGGGGCTGGCGGTAATGGCTGTATTGGTAGTCGCGGCTGGCTTTCGATTTTACGACTTACGTGATTATCCCCCCGGGCTGTTTCCGGATGAAGCAGCCAACGGCGAGGACGCTTTGTTGATACTGGAAGGCGACTTAAGGCCGTTTTATCCCCGGGGCAATGGACGGGAAGGCTTGTTTTTTTACTTGTTAGCAGCCTCCATCGGTATCTTCGGCCGGGGGGTTTGGCCGCTGCACGCTGTGTCCGCCGCCGTGGGGCTGCTGACTGTTCTGGCCGTGTATTTTGCCGGGCGGGCGTGGTTCGGCCGGCTGGCCGGCCTTTTATCCGCTTTTTTGTTGGCTACCAGTTATTGGCATGTGACGCTATCCCGCACTGCTTTTAGGGCTATGCTTGCCCCGCTGTTCATCGCGGCGTTTACGGCGTTGGCCGGGTATGTGGTCAGAGAAATGTCGCGCGGAAAAACAAAACTTTCTTATCTGTACGCGGCTCTGGCCGGTGCTGCTTTTGCCGGCGGCTTTTACTCTTACATAGCTTATCGGGTGATGATCGGCGTGGCGCTGGGGGTATTCGTGCTTTTATTGGCAGCGGGCTGGCGGTCGAAAGCAGGCTTCTCACACTTTAAAAAGTACGGTAGGCATATGCTGATCGGGTTGGCGGCTGCCTTACTGGTGTCTGCGCCGCTGGCCGCGTACTTTGTGCAGCACCCGCAGGACTTCGTCGGACGCGCCGGCCAGGTATCAATATTCAGTGAGGACCTCCAAGAGCAATTTGGACAAGGCGGTTGGTGGCGGGCGGCGGCTTACTCAACACGAGTGACCGCAACTTCATTCTTCGCCGGCAGCGGCGATAACAACTGGCGCCATAGCGTGGCCGGTTTTCCGCTGCTTAACCCTTTAGTGGGTTTATTGTTCCTGCTGGGCCTGGCCTGGACGCTGCGGGGTACGGCGGTGGCCGTCTGGAGAGTATACCAAGGCATGGAAGTACACCTGGGGCTTATCTTTCCATATCTGTTCTTGATAACGGCGGGTATGCTGCTGCCGGTGATTACCACTGTCCAGGGATTGCCGCACGGCCTGCGGTCGTCGGGACTGATATTTCCAGTTTTCCTTCTGGCCGGAACAGCCGGCGCGGCGACCTGGCGCTGGTGCAAAAGACGTTTGGCTTTGAGCTGGGGATACGGCACCGGCGCGGGCCTGGCGGCAGGCGTGCTGCTGGCCGCTGCTGTTTACGACGGATTGTTGTACTTCAGCGTGGCGCGCAATGATCCCCGGGCTCATTACGCTTACCGGGGTGACTTGACGGAGGTGTCCGCCTACTTGAATGATTACACCGCCGGCAGCCCTGAAAAACCCAGGCCGTATCTGGTGCTGGATAAATTTTCATTACAGACGGTCCACTTCTTAACTGGCGTGGCGGCTCATGAACACACCGAGGGGGATGGGACTCATCCCGACGGGCAGCTTCATAAATGGCGTCAGGTTGATCCGGAAGAAAGCGGCCGGCTTCGGCCAGAGCCGGGCGAAATTATAGTCTTCACGCAGTCAACCATACCGGACGCGGAGGAGAAGTACGGCCGGGGTGACCCGCCGCCGGCGGTTGAAGTAAGCTTCAACCGGTTTGGGCAGGAGATAATGAGAGTGTACGGGGTCGGGGACCCGGCTGTTGAAGGGGCGCGGGATAAACCGAAGGGCGGACGGTTTGATTTGGACGCGCAATGACTTGGTAACTAGTAACTGGTAACTGGTAACTAGTAATTAGACAGAAGAGGCTAAGGCGGGAACCTTTTTGCATCTTGTGGGGTTTTGAGGGTAATAATTAGTTATGGTTATACCAACCGCATCTATTTACATCCACGGTGTCATGCCGGACTTGATCCGGCATCCAGCGAAATTAGCCTGGATTCCCGCTTTTGCGGGAATGACGCGGAATTAATCAGGTGTGGCTGGTATTACTTCTCTGGAGCGGTCCATTTTTGATACCGTCAGGTATTTCGACATCTTTAATATGCCGGTAACGGCTACGCAAATATGGCGTTCGTTGATTGTGGACCGTACGGGCACAGGCATAAGATGGCAGGGCCGGCAGGCGGTGCCACTGCGGCTGGTCATGGAGACCTTGCGGCAATCGGACTGGCTGTCACGGACACTTGAGGAGTACTGGGGCTACTGGGGATTAAAGAAGGAAGAATGGCCGGGCAGGGGTTTGTCCTGGCGGGTCCGCCGCCGCCTGGCCCGGCATATATTGGCACAGCAGAAGTGGAGGAAAGCGCGGGCGGTGGTGCGCCGGCTGACGTACCTACCCCTGGTTCGCATGATGGGCGTCACGGGGTCGCTGTCAATGTGGCACGCCAGAGCCCAAAGCGATTTTGATCTGCTGGTAGTGGTGAGGCGGGGCAGAATCTGGACGGCTCGCCTGTTATTGCTGCTGGCCGCGCAAGTGATGGGCCGCCGCCGCAAGTACTGGGAAGGAGAGGCCCCGGATCGCTTGTGTTTGAACCATTATCTAACGGATGACCAGCTGTCTATAGCCTCGAACGCCCGCAGTTTGTACACGGCTATGCTGTACTCCCATCTGGTGCCTTTGTGGGGCATGGATGTGTACGACTCATGGCTTAAGGCTAACAGGGCGTGGATGCGCCGCTGGCTCATGTACCCGGTGGCGCCAACCCTGCCGAGCCGGCAGGCCGTGCGTGCGGCCGGCCTGGCCCGGGCCGTGCGGCGGTGGTTGGAAGGACTGCTGCTGGAACCGGCCGGCGGCTTGTTGGAAAAGACGGCGGAACGGGTACAGCGGCGGGTTATCAACAGGCACCAGCAGTATAGCGGCGGCGGCCGTGTCATGGTTTCCAGCCAGGAACTGGCCTTTCATCCTTATTCCCAGGAAAGGAAAGTGCTGGAAAAGTTTGCCCAGGAGTATGGGCAGGGCCGGTTGTTTTAGGCAGCTGCCGCGCCGCACGCCCTAAGCTTTGGCGGTTGAACTTTGACCCGTCGCCCGGGGATGGACGCAGTGGGCAGGCCGCTGCGGCGCGGAGGGGGGTTAGCCGGTGTAATAGAGAGGTGTAATAGACTTGACAAATTAGCACTCTGGAGATTAGAGTGCTAAATAGAGTCCGGAGGCGGGAGCTTGCATTGGCTACGGTAATTTTATATAAATAGAAGTCAACGATAATCTTTATCCTTAACTATTAATAAATTTAATTCCATGAAGAAGAAGAAAATTCAGCCTTTATATGACAAAGTGGTAATCAAACCTCTAAGCCAGGAGGAGGTAACAGAATCCGGCATCGTGCTGCCGGAAACGGTTGATAAGGAAAAGCCAGAGCAAGGAGAAGTGATAGCTGTCGGTGAAGGAAAGCGTACCGACAGTGGCGAAACCGCACCTTTGACGGTTAAAGTAGGCGATAAGGTCCTGTTCACCAAATACGCTCCCGACGAAGTGGAGATTGACGGTGAGGAGTACCTGGTCGTTGAGGAAGATAAAATCCTGGCGGTCATCAAGGACTAGCTGGCCCTAAGAGAAGTTAGGCGCTGGTAATCTAGAGACTAATAACTAATCATTAAACAAGCTTATGCCTAAACAAATTTCATTTGAAGAAACAGCCCGCGACCACTTGCGAGCCGGGGTTGACCGGCTGGCTAACGCTGTGAAAGTTACTCTGGGCCCCAAGGGGCGTAACGTGGTTCTGGACAAGGGCTTTGGCGCACCGGCCATCACCAACGACGGTGTAACCATTGCCAAGGAAATAGAACTTAAAGACAAAAATGAAAACGTGGGGGTGGAACTAGTGAAGCAGGTAGCGGAGAAAACTAACGATGTAGCCGGGGACGGTACGACGACAGCCACGCTGCTGGCTCAGCGCATGTTTGCGGAGGGCCTTAAGAATTTAGCCGCCGGTGCCAACCCTATGGTGATGCGCCGCGGGATTGATAAGGCCACGCGGATAGCCGTTGAATCTCTGGCAGCGCAGAAAAAGCCCGTGGCCGGCCGCGAGGAGATTGCCCAGGTGGCCACTATCTCCGCCCAGGATGAAGAGGTGGGTCGCCTTATCTCTGACGTTATGGAAAAAGTTACCAAGGACGGAGTTATCACTGTGGAAGAATCGCAGACGCTGGGGCTGGAATCGGAAGTGGTGGAAGGAATGCAGTTTGATAAGGGGTACATCAGTCCGTACATGGTTACCGACACGGAGAAGATGGAGGCGGAGTTGAGAGATCCCTACATTCTCATTACGGACAAAAAGATTTCAGCCATTTCCGACCTGCTGCCCCTGCTGGAAAAGCTGATGCAGTCCGGCAAGAAGGAGCTGGTTATAGTGGCCGAAGAGCTGGAAGGCGAAGCGCTGGCCACAGTGGTGGTTAACAAGATACGCGGCACTTTCAACGCGCTAGCCGTCAAGGCGCCGGGCTTTGGCGACCGCCGCGAGGAGATGCTGCAGGACATGGCCACGCTGACTGGAGCCCAGGTAATTTCAGAAGAAGTGGGCTTGAAGCTGGAGAATGCGGACGTGTCCATGCTGGGCCGCGCCGACAGAGTTATCGCTACTAAAGACGACACCACTATTGTGGGCGGTAAAGGCAAACAGAAAGATATTGACGCTCGCGTGTCGCAGATTAGACAAGCTATTGAACGGGAAACATCGGACTTTGACCAAGAGAAGCTGCAGGAGCGCCTGGCCAAACTGGCCTCCGGGGTGGCGGTAATCCGTGTGGGCGCCGCCACGGAAACGGAACAGAAAGAACGCCAGCACCGGGTGGAAGACGCGGTGTCGGCCACCAAGGCGGCCGTGGAAGAAGGCATAGTGCCGGGGGGAGGGCTAGCCTTGCTTATCGCTGCCAATAAGATCGGTGAAGAGCTGGAAAAAGCGGAGAGAAAGCGCGGCAACGGCCCGCAGCGCGACTTCATGACTGGCATGGATATCGTTAGGCGAGCCTTGGAGGAGCCGCTGCGCCAGATTGTGTCCAACGCCGGCCGGGAAGGCTCCGTGATTGTTGAGGGTATCCGGCACCGCCAGTTCAAGGAGGGGTACGACGCGGAGACGAACGAGTACGTGGACATGTTTGCGGCTGGCATTGTGGATCCGAAGATGGTCACCCGTTCGGCTTTGCAGAACGCCGCCTCTATAGCTTCCATAATGTTGACTACGGAAGCGGTGGTAACTGATCTTCCGGAAGAGAAAGAGGAAGCTTCCCCTTCCTCGCCGGCAGGGGGAGGAATGCCTGGCGGCATGGGCGGCATGATGTAAAAGCGAGGGCGCCTGGATGGACAGGCAGCTCCCGCGCCGCTTTTAAGCGCGGCGCAGTGAGCAGGCAGGTTTATAGCGAAGCTCCCGTTTTACCGGGAGCTTTGTTGGTATTATGATGTGGTAAGATAAGTAAATTACCATAATGCGACCTGTGCCAATTAATCTAACCGCCTGCGCCAACCGCTTACCGGCCGGGCCGGGAGTCCGGCCTTCGCCCTGCCTAGGCAGGGCGAAGCTTTGGCGAAAGGGAACGGGGGTACCTGGTCCGGAAAAGACCCGCGGTGGTGTCCGATTAGCACGGATCGTTATGACTCATGGCTGACGGCCAAAACCAGATAGTGGACGTGGATGAAGACAAGCTAATGGCGGCCCTGTCTTATATTGGCGTCCTGGTGCTGGTGCCGTTACTGGTAAAACGGGATAATCCTTTTGTGCGCTGGCACGCCAAGCAAGGGCTAGTGGTGCTGATAGGGATAGCCTTATCCTTGATGACGGCAGCTTGGGTGCCGGCGTTGGGCAACGTGCTGTTCTTGCTGCTGCTGCTGGCGGCGGTGGTCGGCTTGGTCCAGGCTTTATTGGGCCGGCGCTGGAGGATACCGATCATCGGCCACATAGCGGACAGTTTCAAAATATGAAGGGACATGAAAGATAGGGCCGTTAAGAAAACCAAAATAGTGGCTACGATAGGCCCGGCTTCTTCAAACGTGGGAACGCTGCGGGAGATGTTTGAAGCGGGGGTGGACGTGGCGCGGATTAACTTCTCCCACGGCACCGCGGACGCCAATCTGGAACTGCTGGCGGCCGTGCGAGAGGCGGCAGGCGAAGAAAGACTGCCGGTGGCTGTCATGCAGGACCTGTCCGGACCCAAATTGAGGGTGGGCGTCTTGCCGGAAGGAGGCTGGCAGCTGGTGGAAGGCCTTAACGCCACGCTGTTGGCCGGAGCGGACAGCATGGAAGGCGAAATGATCCCCGTGCCTTACGGGCGGCTGGCCGATGAAGTTAAGCCGGGCAGTTCAATACTGCTGAATGACGGGTTGCTGGAACTTAAGGTGATAGCGGTGGACGGCCGGCGCATCAGAACCAAAGTTTTATTAGGCGGCACTTTGTTATCTCATCAAGGCCTGGCCGTACCTTCAGCCACTTTGTCGGCGGAATCCTTGACCGCCAAAGACGAGTCGGATTTAGCCTTGGGCCTTGAGCACAATGTTGATTTTGTGGCGCTGTCTTATGTGCGCACGGCCGAAGACGTCCGGGCGCTGAAAGAAAAGGTTGTTGAACTGTTGCCGAAGGACGCACTGCCTCCGGCGGCGGTGGTAAAAATTGAAAAGCACGAAGCGCTGCGGAATATTGACGCCATAGTGGCAGAAGCCGACGCCGTGATGATAGCCCGCGGCGACCTGGGACTGGCCACTTCCTTAAGCGATGTGCCCATGGCGCAAAAAGAGATTACGGCCAAATGCCTGGTGGCTGGCAAGCCGGCGATAGTGGCTACTCACCTGTTGTCGTCCATGGTACAGCGGCCGCGCCCCAGCCGGGCCGAGGTGTCGGACGTGGCTAACGCCGTGATAGATCACACGGATGCCGTCATGCTGTCGGAAGAAACAGCCTGGGGACGTTATCCTGTGCGCAGCGTCAGGGAGATGGCTGACATTGTTACGCGCACGGAAGAGTCTCCCCTGGACGATCTGCTGCCGCACAAGGAAGCCGTGGGCGAACCGGTACCGCACGCGGTGGCGGCCGCCGCCGTGGAACTGGCCAGACACGTCGCCGCGCGGGCGCTGCTGGTTACCACCCGTTCCGGATACTCGGCCCAGGCCGTGGCACGGTTCCGGCCGGAAACAGCCATATTCGCGGCTACGGATAGTCCCGGGGCGCAGCGGCAATTGCAATTGAGCTGGGGAGTAACGCCTCTTTACGTGGAAGGCTATCATGAACCTGA
>CAZLVG010000029.1:0-11765 GCA_964562905.1 uncultured Candidatus Saccharibacteria bacterium
TCCCCCTGACAAGGGGGGATTGGAGGGGGTTTATATCAGCAGTATGTGACGTTAACCCCTCTAACTCCCCTTGTCAGGGGAGGATCGTCCTCAACCAGTGAGCGGTTACTAGTTTTGGCCCACTTTATTTCCACTGTAGTGAGCCTATCCCGCCGGCCGTTTCGCGGGTTGCCTGGGCTGACTGTTTCGTTCCCACTGGTTAACTTTGGTACTTGGCGAGCGCGGGTGGAAGCGGAGGCGGGGAAGGAAAGTCCCCGCCTCAAATTGTTGGCGCAACCGATATGCCGCGAGAAGCCTTCTGAATTTTTCAGCACGTATATCCAATGCGTTATTTCAACTGTAGCGCGGTTTACTACGTGAGCCGAGGCCAAGACGGGGGCAGTCGCGTGAAAACCCGCTTTACAGCGAGCTCACACGATTACTCCAAATCCTCGGCCTATACCTCGGCTTTTTATGCAGCCCGTAGGGGAATTGAACCCCTGTTGCCAGAGTGAAAATCTGGTGTCCTAGCCATTAGACGAACGGGCCAGTAATGTATGTTTTAACTGTTTTTTTAGCCGCTGTCTACCATCACCGGGCAACTGCCAACTAGCCGGTAAGATGAGATAACGTCATAGCGACGTGGTTAGGGAGTGGGATTAGATTTTGTCATTTGGGTTTTCTATTTCCACCCCCACCTAGCCTCCCCCGTCAAGGGGGAGGGATTGTAAGCGGAGGCTCTTCCTTAATTTCCCCCTCCCTTGATGGGAGGGGCGAGGGGAGGGTGATAAATCAAAATCCAAAACTCAAAGCTCACCCCCACCTAACCTCCCCCGTCAAGGGGGAGGGAATTAAAGAGCGGAGCCTATCCCGTCAAGAGATCCGCTATGAGAAAATATCAAGCACTTTCCTGTGGATAACAATATTCTGTTTTATGCTTCATAAGCATCCATACTACTTTTACCAATTGTCTTCTCAAGCACACTAGTGCCTGGGATTTTGATTTGCCGCTGGCAATCTTGCCGGCAAAATACTTTTTGGCCGTAGTATTGCCGGAACGGGAAATCTGCGAGAGGGCAAGGCGATGAAAAGCGCGATTCAGGCGGCGGTTACCCGATCTGGTTTTACGCCAACGGACTGTGTTGCCGGATGAATGTTCCCGGGGGCAACAGCCGGCATATTTAGCTAAAGCATGGGGAGAAGAAAATCTATTAATATCTCCGATCTCACCAATAATTTCCGCGGCCGCTACCACACCGCAACCGGACATGGTGGGCAAGGTGTATTCGCCCGCTTCAACCAGCCGGGCCAACTCTTTTTCTAGCTCTTTAATCTCGTCTCGCAAGGCAAGCAAACGGCGGACATTTCGTTTCCTTCGTCGTATTAAAATAGGATCAGTATTTCGGGGTACACTACGTTTCCAGTGCCGTAACGCTTTAAGAGAAAACGGATTTTTAAACTTCTCTTTGTAACCACTGTTATGGATGCGGTACAGCAACACATGCAGCTGATTCTTTAGCCGCGCTCTTTCTTTAACCAGCCATTCCCGATCACAGGAAAGTTCGCGTATTTGCTTGGCACGGCGGCTGTCCTCCGTTATGTTGTAGGTGGGTAGTGTGTCAGTCCGTTGGATCATGACTTGAGCTACACCCCGCGCATCCAGAGAGTCATTTTTCTCCGGATGCGTTGCGCGTTGACGGACCCGATCGACCAGCACGGGAGCGACTGCCGTAACTAACTGGTCAGATTCGCACAAAAAAGCGGACAGACGTTCACCCCAACTGTGAACATCTTCCAGACCAAATTTAGGGGTAAGATTTTCTTTTTCGGCAGCAATTTTTGTTTGATTTACCAGTGATACAAAATCACGCTGGTGATTCCCGATTGTCATCTCAAATACTTTGTCACCAAAGGGATTAAGACCGACAGCCGTATGGCTATTTTTGTGCACATCAACACCGACCAACAGTGTTTGCGCACGGATATTTTTATTAGGCATAAAAGTGATGCGTTAATGATAAAAGGGTGCGCCTTGTTTGAAATCCCAGTATGCTAAAGTCATACCTCTGTAATGGGAACACATTAAGAGGCGACAAACCGCTATTGGTTCATGATCAAAGCGCGAAAGGCAAACGCGGGGCAATCCCTATTGGGCCATGTTCTGACTGTATAAATATCAGAGTGGCAGGGGAGGAATGGCTATGCCGCACTGCCTTTCTTTAATCTACTGAAAAACAAAAATTACCAGTAGATGTTTTCATACTGGGGAGGGAACGAAAGAGCGGAGCCTCTCTAGTCAAGGGGGAGGGAATTAAATGACGTTCCCGGTTAGGCAGCAGTTGTATAATCATCTTGACCGAATCAGTAATATCAGTAATATTGGTGGTACACACGCCTCACCCTCGCTTCATGGCTCGGTGAGGTTTTTTTGTTTACAGGCCATTTCGGCTATGCCACTATGACTACGTGGCAGAACGGAGAAAAGTTTCCCTGCTCATAGACGGCCGCAATTTTCTAGGAAAAATTGACGATGTTTTCCGCGACGCCAAAAAGACACGGCCAAACTGGCGCGATTATGATTTCCGCCGCTTGTTCAATAGCGCCTTGGCCAATACAACATTGCATGAGCAAATCTTTTACTTTGCCCGCATCAACCAACACCCCGACACAATGCAAAAATCACAAGAGCTGATTCTGGGACGGCGCAAATTGAAACGGCATATTGAAAAGCAGGGTTTTACTTACATTCACGCCGGTAATGTCAGAGGTCATTACCAAAAAACGCCTTCCTTGAAAAAGCCGCACCTCACCTTCAAAGAGAAGGGTGTGGATGTACGGGTTGGTGTGGATATGGTTTACAAGGCGTTAACACACCAAGCGCAGACCGTTATTCTGTGCAGCTCCGATTCAGACTTACAGCCCGCGGTTCGCGTGGTAAAAGAGGCAGGTGTGGAGTGCGTTTACTTAGGCTTTGAGATTATGCCGAACAAGGGGCTGGTGGCTACGACAAACAAGACTATTTTATTTCGCAATTCTGAAATATTAGCTAGTCTGGACGCGAATCATATCACTTTCCGAGAGAAGATTTGAGAAAATTGAACGATTCGCCGGGTGCTGCTGACAATACCCGATATTGTCGGTATAAAAAAGGCTATGGAGCAGAAAGCTGAAAGGCCGGTTGTTTTGGCTATAGAAACCTCCTGTGACGAGACGGCCGCGGCCGTGGTGGAGGAGAAGGAAAAGGCCATTAGCGTATTGGCGGCCGCAGTGGCCTCGCAGGTTGATGTGCACAGGCTGACGGGAGGCATAGTTCCCGAAGCGGCGGCCCGCGAACATGTCGGCGTGATCAGGCCTTTAATTGAAAAGGTGATGCGCCACGGCGGCAAGAAAGGCAGGGAGCTGTCCGCGGTGGCCGTTACCGTCGGTCCCGGACTGGCTCCCGCCTTATCCGTGGGCCTTACGGCGGCCCGAACACTCGCTTTTATCTGGAAAAAACCAATTATTCCTGTAAATCATCTTGAAGGACACGTGTACAGCGCCTTACTCGCCGGGGCGGGCAAGGCGCAATCTCCAATTTCCAATTTCCAATTTCCAAACGATGACGCCTTTCCGTTACTGGCTCTTGTTGTCTCCGGCGGGCATACCGTGCTGGTGGAGATGGCCGGTCATTTGCAATACAAGGTGCTGGGTTCAACCAGAGACGACGCCGCTGGCGAAGCGTTTGACAAAGTGGCCCGCCTGCTGGGACTGCCTTATCCCGGCGGATCGCAGTTAAGCCAACTGGCCAGGCGCGGCGACCCGCGGGCCTTTTCTTTTTCCCGGCCCATGCTGCGCTCGGGCGATCTCGACTTCAGTTTTTCCGGTCTTAAAACAGAAGTCATGTATACGGTAAGAGGCACGGATTCCGCCTCGCTTAAGGCGCGGCGGGCGGATATAGCGGCCGGTTTCCAGCAGGCCGTGGTGGAAACTCTTGTTCGGAAGACTGAAAGCGCTCTTAGGCGAAGCGGGAAGAAGCGGTATCGCTTGCTGCTGCTGGCTGGGGGAGTAGCCGCCAATGAGGCGCTGCGCGGCGGCATGAAAGCCATGAGCGGTGAAATGAACATACCCCTGCAATCGGCCCCGCCCGCTCTTTGCGGCGATAACGCCATAATGATAGGACAAGCTGCCGTTTTCGCCTGGCGGCAGGGGCGTCTTACGGATTGGCGCCGGCTGGACGTAAGCGCCCGTCTTAGTATAGAAAATCCTCTCTCAAACCTCTCCTGACGCGCTCTCTTACATTAAGCATTAAGGCGCGACGCAGCTGCGCGCAACTGTCTTTAGGGCAGCAGGCCAGGTGGCGGGCTGCCTGTGGGAAGTCACGGCGTTGTAAAAGCACTTTCCTCTGCCCGTACAGCAAAGGTTGTACGTGCACGCAGCCCAAAAGGCAGTTCTGCCTGAACAGCCACTTAAGCTTTTCTTCCATACCTGAAAACACGCGGGCCCGCAGGCTGCGACAGTCTCTTTTGCGGCAGGTGGTTAGATGATGCAAGGCGGTGCGGAACCGTACCTGCCCCGGCACACTAAATACGAAAGCAGGCGTGCACGCTTTTTGGGCTTCTTCACAGCTGCAGTCTTCCTCTACTTGGATGGGGCCGGCAGCAACAACATGCAAGCGGCCGATAGTCAACGCCAAGGACATACTTCTATGTTAACCAGTCTAACCCCCAGCTGTCCGACGTGCCATATTGACTTTGTGTTACTTTGATGGCTAAAGTGCTATTAATGGCTCAATCTTCCTCGCAATACGACCCGCGGCGGCACGAGGCGGCTGTGTATAAAAGATGGGAAGAGGCGGGTGCCTTTCAGGCTGACCGCAACAGCTCTAAGGAGTCTTTTACTATCAGTATGCCGCCGCCCAACGCCACGGGACAGCTGCACTTGGGCCACGCTTTATTTTTAAGCATTCAAGACGCCATAATCCGGTATCAGCGGATGTTGGGCAAAGAAGCTTTGTGGCTGCCGGGCACTGACCACGCGGCCATAGCCACGGAGAGCGTGGTGATAAACCTTTTGCGGCAGCAGGGAATAGAAGACCCGCGCCGGCAGCTGGGCCGGAAGGAGCTGGTAAAGCGTATTGCCGGCTATGTGGAGAACAGCCGCGACACTATCCGCTCCCAGATTCGCTCTCTGGGAGCTTCCTGTGACTGGTCGCGAGAGAGATATACCCTGGAGCCGGCACTGAACCGCATTATTTCCTTGGTGTTTCAAAAGATGTATGGGGACGGCCTTATCTACCGCGGCTGGCGCATAGTTAATTGGGACCCCCGGCTGCAGACCACGGTGTCCGATGATGAAGTGGAGCGCCGGGAGGAGAAAGTACCGTTTTACCACCTAAAATACGGCCCCTTTGTTATCGGTACGGCCAGACCGGAAACTAAATTCGGAGATAAGTATGTGGTCATGCATCCGGAGGATGAACGCTACCGGCAGTACGAGCACGGAGATACCTTCAAGGCGGAGTGGATAGGCGGCCCCGTAACGGCCACCGTAATTAAAGACGAAGCGGCAGACCCCGCTTTCGGTACCGGAGTTATGACCATAACCCCCTGGCATGACGCGGCCGACTTTGAAATTGCCGAGCGCCACAGTCTGGACAAAGAACAGATTATTGGATGGGACGGGCGCCTGTTGCCGGTAGCCGGAAAACTGGCGGGCTTAACCATAGAAGAAGCGCGACCAAAAATAGTGTCCAAGCTCAAGAAGAAAGGGTTACTGGTCGGTGTAGATGAAAATTATATCCATAACGTAGCCGTAAATAGGCGAGGTAAAGGTGTGATTGAACCGCAGATCAAGCTGCAGTGGTTTGTGAACGTGAACAAGAAAGTTGTTTATTGGAAGGGAAAAAGATTGAGTTTCAGAGAAGTCATGCGAAAAGTAGTTGAGGACGGGGACATCAGGATTTTGCCGCCGAGATATATGGAGGTTTACTTTCGCTGGATAGATGATTTGCGCGACTGGTGCATATCCCGCCAGATATGGTGGGGACACAGAATCCCCGTGTGGTACAGGGGCGAGGAGGTGTATGCGGGCGCTGAACCTCCTTCGTCGGGAGAGGGATGGACACAAGACAACGACACGCTTGACACCTGGTTCAGTTCCGCTTTGTGGACCTGGAGCACGCTGATAGACCGGCAGGCGGCTGCCAGCGGCAAGGGGAAACTTGAACAGCTTTTGGAAAACAGCCCCGATTATCAGAAATTTCATCCTACTGATCTCATGGAAACGGGCCACGACATTCTGTTTTTCTGGGTGGCGCGCATGATCCTTATGACCACCTACGTTACGGGTGAGGTACCCTTTAAAGATGTCTATTTGCACGGGCTTATCGCCGCCAGGACGGGCAAGAAGATGAGTAAGTCCGACCCGGACTCTATCATTGACCCGCTGGAGACAATTGACCAGTTTGGTTCTGACGCTACGCGCTTCGGGCTTATTTACCAGCTGGCCTACGGCAGCCAGATTACTGTCTTTGACCGCGAAGCGATTAAAGCGGCCAGAAATTTTGTGAACAAAGTGTGGAATTTGTCCCGTTTGCTTCAATCTACGGGAAAGGCAGGCCGGGCTTCTTCGGAAAGCAGAGACGGACTAACCGCCGCCGACTGGTGGATTGAGAAAAGATGCCTGGAAGTGACGGCCCTCATATCGGAGCTGTTAGACAATTACCAGCTGGGCGAGGCCTCTCGCCGGTTGTATGAATTTGTGTGGAGTGATTTTGCCGATTGGTACGCGGAAATATTGAAAGTGGAAGGTTCTGTGGAAAAAGCAAGAGAAGTGTTCGGCAGGACGCTTAAACTGCTTCATCCTTTTTTACCACACTTAACCGAGCTGTTATGGGAGCAATATCGGCCGGCTGACGGACAGAAGTTTTTAGCGGCGGTGCCTTGGCCGGAGAAAACGGCTGTCATCACGGAAGAACACGCACGGGCCGGCCGGCAAATGGATCTTTTCAAGGATGTGGTGAACACCGTGCGTGGTGCTCGGACGCTGCTGGGCGTCGCTCCGGGCGCGGAAATTAATTTATGGACCGGCGACCTTCCGCCTTTGCGCGGCGCACTGGCCAGGATGGGGCGCGTGAAGATAGTGGACGCGCCGGCGCCGGATATGAAAAAGTTTCCCCTGGCCGGCGGGGGAGTGATAGGCGTATCGTCCCGTGAAATTACCGACGAATCGGTAAAGAGAGCGGTGCAGAGGCTAGAAGAAGAACAAAGGCGACTTGAGGAGTTTATTCAGCGGACAGGGGAGGCGCTGGCCGGCATGCGGGGGCGAGCTCCCGAAAAAATAATCAGAGAGAAAGAAGGGGCGATGGAGCAGGCGCGGCAAAAAATAGAAGAGATTGCGCAAAGTAAAAAGATGCTATAATAGGGTTTGCGCGCTTAGTCGTCCAAGCAACCCCGGGCAAACTCACCGCAGGCGCGTAACTCACGAGATTGCCTGCCTGTCATCGTCCGGCGACGGCAGACAGGCAACCCCAGCGCGAACCGCCAGAGATTGCCCGCGCGGGCAGGCTTCTCCTCAAGGCCTGGCCATGACAAAAATAGATACGCGCAAGCCTTACATAATTTTACTTGTTATCTTTAATAAATAATTTGTGGTACAATCTAACTATGACAAAAACAAAAGGCGCGGGAGGTTTTTTTGAACGACTGACGGGTGCTCGCCTTATGGAAGAGGATGACGACCGTCAGCCCGAGACGGAAGAAGACGCCGGCAGTACTACTGATGAGGTGCAGGCGGAGGCGGCGGGGGATGATGAGCAATACCTAGATGAAGCTATGAAGGAGACGGACGCGGAGCCGGAGAAAGGATACTCCGACGAGCATACTGGCGGCGGGGAAACGGAAGAGCAGGAAGGGCAGCTCACCGTGGATGTGTTTCAGGACGATGCCAATGTGGTTGTCCAAAGTACTATCGCGGGGGTGGCGCCGGACGATCTGGACGTTTCTATAACTAACGACATGGTGACGGTCCGCGGCGAGCGCCGGCGCACTTATCAGGTAGATCAGGAAGACTATTTCTATCAGGAATGCTATTGGGGGCCTTTTTCTCGTTCCATTATTCTGCCGGTGGAGATAGACGCCGACCGTGCTGAAGCGAAAATCAAAAACGGTATTCTGACTATCCGTATTCCTAAGGCGAACGCGGCCATGACACGCAAGCTGAAGGTCAAGCCGTCGTGAAACAGAAGTTCTCCTCCCTTACTCTGGAGGCTGGACGCTGTCATCGGCTATATTTATCCACCCCCTCCTAACCTCCCCGTCAAGGGGAGGGACCGTGAATTAAAAAACTCCCTACCCGACCGCTAGTGCTATAATTTGGTATCCCAGCAGGATCCTGGCGTAGTGCGCAAGATAGCCAAAAGGCGAGCGCGGGAATGATGTTACCAGGTGGAGATGTTCTTTAAGCACATCAAAGACTGCCTCGATCTTGGAACGGTGGGATAGCAGTAAGTGCTGCCAGGCGGTGATTAGTTTTTTCTTCTGTTTGTAGTGAGGCGGGGCAATGATAATGGTACCGTAGTGCTCCCAGATGAGGCGTCCCATAACAGAGGCGCCATAGGTTGAATCTCCAACCGCGAGCTTGGTTTTGTTGTTTAGGATTTTTGGCATCACTTGGGCATCATGGGTATTGGCTGGTGTCAGGGCAAGGGCACACAACTTACCATTGAGAGTAACCGACGTATGGAGTTTGAAGCCAAAATGCCAGCCTTGGTGGTTCTTACCAAAAGCGGCAATTCCGGCGGCTACACGGTGTTTTCCCGCCCGTTTGAGTTTACAGACCGGCAGCATGGTGGAGTCCATCAACTTAAGGGGAGCGTCTTTGCATAGCAGATATTGCAGCAAGGAAAACATCAGGGGAGTAACTCGGTGGTAGTGCGCCAGAAACCCTTCATACCTGGGTAGTTTGGGAAATTCCGAACGTAGGTAAAAACTGGTGAAGGTGTGTAAATCTTTGATGGTTTTCTGGTGCAGGACGAGCGCGTTCCAAACCAGCAGCGTGACCAGTTCGCTATCAGCTAAAACAGCCGGTCGTCCCCCTTGGGAGGTTGGCAGCCGCTTTGGTAATAGGTCATCTATTCCAATAAAGAGATCTGTAATATGATGAGGGTGCAAAGAGAGCATAGTGTTTATTGATGTTAGTTTTTTAAGGTACTCACATCATACCAAACTTGCTCTCTTTTGTGTTTATATGCCTTGTAAGGAGTTTTTTAATTCACGGGGAGGAACTAAAAGGAAAGCTCTTCCTTAATCTTCCCCTCCCTTGACGGGATTAAGAAAAACTTCCTTAGCCTCTCTTGACGGGAGGGGACAAAAGGGGAGGGTGAAGGGTTAAAATACAAATTCCAAAGACACAAATTCTAAAGAGGCCATCTGAAAATGTACGGTGGCCTGGCTATAATGCCTTTATTGGGCTAATTAATGCATTTTCAGATAGCCTCAAAACAATTTACAAAGCTCAAATTTCAAATTCCAAATTTTAAGGCTCCTGCCTGCCGCCCGTCCGCGTGCGGTGGCGCACAGGCAGGTCTTGGTCGCTAAAGCTCCCTCGCCATGACGCGTTGTTGATTACGCTCGTCACTGCGGGCGCGGCCCCTCTCTTTGATATCCGCCTGACTGCGTGTAGTTTTTTATGTATGGAGCTGCTTACCGGGCTGCTTTTACTGCTGGTTGTTCTGCTAATTCCCACGGCTTACGCGGGAGTTGTCGGCGCGCCTTACGCGCCGACATTTTCTCCAGCTATTGAGAAAGCTTTTGACTGGATAGGACTGGACTCTGAAGACAGCCTCATAGACCTGGGCGCCGGCGACGGCAAGGTGTTGATGGCCGCGTCAAGGCGCGGCGCGCGGGCCCTGGGATACGAGCTTTCTCCCATCATGTGGGCGGTAGTTTGGCTGCGCGCATTGGGCGCCGGCAGGGAGATAAAGATAAAGCTGCGCGACTTTTTCCGCCAGCGCCTGCCCGACGCCACGGTTGTTTTTGCCTTTCTTATGCCGAAGAATATGGAAAAACTCCGTCGCTATCTGGCTAAGCAGACTATGCCCGGCGCCAAGTATTTATTGGTTTACACTTTTCCGCTGCCGGAAGATAACAAGCCGCTTCACGTCGTCCGCGTGCCGCGCTGCGCGCCTTTGTACGTTTATAACTTGCGCGAGCTTACCAAGTAGTTGAAAATTGTAACAAAAGAAAATTCATTGAAGATTTTAAATTGAGAATTTAAGAAATCCCCGTGAAGTACTACTTAACCACCCCCATTTATTACGTTAACGCCCGGCCGCACGTAGGCTCGGCCTACACCACCATTGCCGCCGACGTGCTGGCCCGCTGGCACCGTCAAAAAGGAGACGACGTCCATTTCCTTACCGGTACCGCCGAACACGGCACCAAAATTGCCGGCAGCGCCGAAAGAGCCGGACAGACGCCGCGGCAATTCGCTGACGATAATGTCAGGCACTTCCGGCGGGCCTGGGAAGAATTGAATATTAACTACGACGATTTTATCCGCACCACTGAAAGCCGGCATGAAGAGGCGGTACGCTTATTTTTTTTGAAGTTAAAAGATTCCGGGCAGCTGTATGAAGGCGAGTATGAAGGACTTTACTGCGTGGGGCATGAGGCGTTTGTTAAGGAAGCGGATTTGGACGAGCGAGGCAACTGTCCCGATCACGGCCGCCCGCCGGAGAGAATAAAAGAGAAAAATTGGTTTTTTCGGCTGTCGCGGTATGAGAATTTTCTGCGGGATAAAATATCAAGCGGGGAGATGAGAGTTGAACCGGCCGCGCGCCGCAACGAGGTCCTTTCTCTTATTGACGGGGGACTGGAGGATATTACCGTCTCGCGGCGCACGGCTAAGAACGCTTTGCCGCTGCCCTGGGACAAAAGCCAGACAGTCTATGTATGGCTGGACGAGCTTTTTAACTACTGCTCGGCTGTCGGCTACGGCAGCGACGCGGAAAAATTTAATCACTACTGGCCGGTCGACGTCCATCTTATCGGCAAAGACATACTAAAATTCCACTGTATCATCTGGCCGGCGGTGCTGTCGGCCATAGGAGAAGAGCCGCCGCGCCGTGTTTTCGCCCACGGCTTTTTCACCGTTGACGGACGGAAGATAAGCAAATCGCTGGGCAATGCCGTTGACCCCGTGGAGCTGGTTCGGGAGTACGGGGCTGACGCCGTGCGTTATTACCTGCTGCGCGACATCTCCTTCGGCAGTGACGGCGACTTTTCCCACGCGCGGCTGAAGGACCGCTACAACGCCGATCTGGCCAACGGTCTGGGCAACCTGGTCTCGCGCGTGCTTAACATGATTGAGCAGTTCTGGCCGGATTTTGACGCAAGTTCAGAGTTCAAGAAACTACCACAGGATCCAGAGGCGCAAATAGTCTTTAAGGGGATTTGGGAAAGCCTTGACGCGCTTCAATTCCACGTTGTTCTCACGGGGATCTGGACCGTGGTAAGAACCGCCGATTCAGTGATAGAAGAAGCCAAACCCTGGGAATTAGCCAAGGCGAAAAAAGAAGAAGCGTTAAAGAAGGTGTTAGGAGAATTGTTTGCCGTTCTAGAGTGGGTTAACGAAGCTCTTGCCCCCTTTCTCCCCGACACTCACAAAGAACTCACCAGATTATTAGAAGCCCGTCCCCTCAAAAAGCCAGCCGCGCCGCTATTTGCCCGAAAATAATGTAGTTTATACACAGTATAGAGGTAACATTATGCCATACCACTATCCTTGTGACGGGTCCTTATCGCGGC
>CAZLVG010000030.1:0-11605 GCA_964562905.1 uncultured Candidatus Saccharibacteria bacterium
CAGGCAAGCGTGCGGTCACCTGTCTGCCAAAGCACAGGCAGGCGCACAGGCAGGCGCAGACAGGCCTGCCGGCCATAGCTTTAGCGACGGCTGGAATTTTGTTATTTGGGTTTTTACCTTTTCACCCCCCTCCAGCTCCCTCTCAAAGAGGGAGAGAGCGCCTCACCCCCACCTAGCCTCCCCCGTCAAGGGGGAGAAACTGTAATGCCACGCTAATTACGAATTACGAGTTACGGATTACGGATTACGGATGAATCTACTGATTACGAACACTATTTCAGCTCCACTTTGCCTCCCGCTTCTTCAATTTTGCTTTTCATCTCCTCCGCCTCTTTCTTGGGCACATTTTCCTTAACAGCGACTGGCGCCTTGTCAACCAAGTCTTTGGCTTCTTTCAGCCCCATGTCAGTAACAGCTCGCACGGCTTTAATCACGGCAATTTTCTGCGGGCCGGCCTCGGCCAGCTCCACAGTGAAGGCGCTTTTCTCTTCTTCGGGAGCAGCCGCCTCCTCCCCGCCGGCCGGCGCGGCCGGAACCGCCGCCGGAGCCGCAGCGCTGACGCCGAATCTTTCTTCCAATACCTTGACCAGCTCGGAAAGTTCCAGCACGGACATCTCTTCAATGTTTTTAACCAGCTCTTTGAATTTTTTAGGAACCTCAACTCCTTTCCCGGTTTCTTCCTGTTTTTTTTCTTTCACCTCTTCCGCGGGTTTTTGTTTTTTTTCTTCTTTGGCTTCCTGTTTGGTTTCCTCTGTCATAGTCTTTCAAAATTAACTAATTATTAAGTTATTAACAACTTACACACAAACATCTTAAGGGGATGATCTTTGGTCGGCGATGGCTTGGAGCGCGCCCACGGCGCCGCGCGGTATGCCGGACAAAGCCGTTACCAGCCCGCGGATCGGCGCGCTTATGACCGCGACCAGTTGCCCTCGTAATTGCTGAGCTGAAGGCAAGCTGGCCAAAGCGGCTACCTCCCGAGCGGACATAATATCGCCCTCCAGAGTCCCGGCCAGCAGCCTGATTTTATCTTCGTGCTCTCTGGCAAATTCATCCAGAGCTTTGGCGGGGGCCACCGCTTCATCACCCCACGCCACCGCCAGCTGCCCCTCCGGCACGGTGGGATCAAAGTCCAACTTAAGATTGTTTAAGGCAATTTTAAGAAGCCGCTTAGGAATGACGCGCATACCGCCGCCTGCTTCATACAGGCTTGTGCGCAGCTTGCTTGCTTCCTCCACCGTAAGTCCGTTAAAACTCAAAAAAACAACGGAAACCGCCGACGACATGCTGTCCTGCATTTCCCTTACGCTTTGCTTTTTTTGTTGCTTGGTCAGTGCCATATTTAGTAATCAGTAATCCGTAATCAGTAACTGGTAACTAATAATAAATTAACCGCGGCCATCCGCGGACATGAAAACAGCTTTTGGCTGTAATCCTGCCGTGGTCTTATTAAACCCCAGCCGCGCAGCGATGCTTCCTGCCCACGCCGCCGCGGATAAAGCCACGGGTCTTCGGATGACTTACTACTTTATAGCTGAAGACGAATAATTATTCAACCCCAAGAGAGAAAGTCGAGGAAGGCCGCCTGGCTAGAGGGGTATGGCGAAATCCCTACCGTAAATACTCGGCCTTATTGGCGTTATGTTCTGCTGTGGTTTTGGAAAAAATTGTCTTGCCTTCCGGCGTGGACAGGTAATAATAATAATCCGACTCTTCCGGACGCACGGCAGCGGTTATCGCCCGCAGGCCCGGATTGCTGATTGGTCCCGGAGGCAGACCGCGGTATTTGCGGGTGTTGTAGGGTGAGTCTGTTCGCAGGTCTTCTCGAGTCAGCGGCCCGTCCCATTTATTCAGCGCGTAACGCACCGTGGCGTCGGCGTCCAAACCTGCGCCCTCGTCAAAACGCCGCCACAGGATGCCGGATATCATCGCCATGTCTTCGTCGCTAACCACTTCTCTTTCAATGATACCGGCCATAATGACAATCTGGTCAAAAGTTCTGCCCCGTGACCTGGCCTCGCGGAATAGTTCGGCAGAGAATTTTTTGTTGAAGTTGCTCAACATTCGCCGAATAACTTCCTCCGGGCCGTCATCCTCGAAAAACCGATACGTGTCAGGAAAAAGATAACCTTCCAGGTCCCGGCCAGGAGGAATCCGGCTTAAAAAACTCAACTCCGAGGAATAATTATCCGGCCAGGCAGCCTCCATAAACTCTTCTTCCGTGGCAATGCCCCGGGCGGCCGTGCGGGCCGCTATTTGTTTTAAGGTAAAGCCCTCGGGATAAGTTACAGTAAGCTCGCCGGGTGTAGTGTCGCCGGTAGTAAAGCGCCGCAACACCTGGGGCACTCGTTCTCCTGCCGACAGTTGATAAGTTCCTGCCTGCAAACTGCCGCCCGCTTTGGCTCGCCAGGCGTAATAGCGCCAGGGCAAGGCGCGTGAAGTAAAACCCTGCTCTGCCAACCCCTGCCACACCTGGCCGGCCGCGCTGCCTCGCTCCAGCACGAACTGGCCGCTCCGTCGCAATTCAGCTGAGCCCCACACCAGCCGGAAAATACCGCTGGCGGCGGCCAGCGCGACCGCCACCACAACCAATACAAAAGCCGCGAAGCGCCATAGGTTGACTATTTTTATCATAAGACGTCCTGCCTGCCCTTTTGCAGATGCTCCACCACCTCTCTTACCTTATGGCACTTCCCCTTCTTGGAAACCAGCACGGCGTCATCTGTCACCACTACTATCACGTCTTCCATGCCAATCAGCGATACCGTCTTTTTGGTAGCGTTGTAAATATAATTGCGGTCGGAATCCACGTGAACGTGATAGCCGAAAGGCGCGTGGTCGCCCCGGCCGCCGAAAACTTTTTCCACCACCTCCCAGTTGCCCACGTCGCTCCAGCCGTAGTCACCAACTACGGCCACAATGGAAGGCGCCTTCTCTATCAGGGTGTACTCTATGGACACCTTGGGAAAGGCGCGGTACGCGGCCGCTACGTCGTCTTCCCCGCCTGAAGTCAGCGCCTGGTCAAAACCTTCAAGGGCGGGAATAACTTCAGGACTTTGTTTTTTGAGTTCAGACAGAAAATACGAAGGGCGAGCGGAGAAATAACCCAGGTTCCAGTAATAATTGCCGGCCGCCACAAAACTTTCCGCCGTTTTCTTGTCCGGCTTCTCTTTAAAACACCTAACGCGATACACGTTGTGGTAGCCGGCTACGGTGCTGCCGGTTTCTATATAACCAAGAGTGGTTTCGGGCGTAACGGGCACGTGCCCCATCACCGCCAGGGAACGCGGGTTGGCCTCAATCAGCTCCGGCATCCGGCGCAAATCTTCAATAAAAGCTATCTCGTTAGTAAAAACATGATCTGACCACATGAACACGGTGGGAACCTCGCCCTGGCCCAAGCGGCTTAATCTTAAAGTTATGGTGGCAAAAGCAGCGGTGGTATCACGCCTTTCCGGCTCGTAAAAAATCCGTCCGCTGTCGACTTTAGGCAGGTAACGATTGATTTGCTCCCGGTAGTCCCGCACCGTGGCCACGTATATATTCTCGCGGCCTGTCAAAGCCCTGGCTCTGCCGTAAGTATCTTCCAGTAAGGTCTGTCCCGTGCCCAGATCAAGAAACTGTTTTGGTCGGCTGCGGCGCGACAGCGGCCACAGGCGCGTACCCCCGCCACCGGCCATAATAACTATGTTCATATCAAGAGGATAATTAAGTAAACTGCCGGTGACAAGCACAGCCCAGCTTCATTATTATCCGCTATTGGCCCATAATCTACATATGGGAATAGCGGCGAGATACCTGCACGGGGCGCGAGTCTGCGTTATCCCCCATCCCGAAAACGGCTTCAAACCTCTGGCGCTGCGGCGGCGTTCCCTGGCGGCTGTGGCCGGCATCCTGCTGCTGGCTAAAACAGTGGCGCTGTCCACCGCCGCGCTGATGCCCTTGCCGGCGGAGCTTTCCACTATAACTACGGCCCGCATTACGGAGCTGACCAACCAGCGCAGGGAAGGGGCCGGACTTAACCCCCTGGCAGTAAACCCAAAGCTGTCGGAAGCCGCGAGATGGAAAGCGCGAGACATGTTGGACCACGACTATTTTGCTCACATCTCCCCCAGCGGAACAACGCCGTGGTTATGGATAAGCAAGGCTGATTATAAATACCAGGTAGCCGGCGAAAATCTGGCCATAGACTTTGTGCAGGCCGAACGGGTAGTGGAAGCTTGGATGGCTAGCCCTACTCATCGGGAGAACATCATGCATCCTGATTACACGGAAACGGGAGTGGCCGTTATGACGGGAGAGTTTGAGGGCGGCACTTCCACGGTGGTAGTGCATATGTTCGGCCGCCCGCTGGGCGCTGCCGCCCCTGCCTCCGAACCGGGGGAGGCACAAAGGACAGCCGCGGAGTCCCGGACGGCCGGCGAGCAGGAAGCCGGAACGCTGCCGCCCGCCGAAGCCGAAGCTGCCGCCCCGCCTCCTGCCGTGCCGGAAATTATCATCATGAACGAAGGCAAGACAGTAAGGAACGAGCTTAAACTACAGCTAAACGGCCATCCCGGTGACCTGGTTACCGTGATCCTGAACGGGGAAACGCGCGGTCAAACCACGCTGGACGCGGCCGGTATCAGTCAACTAACCCTAAATATACGCGACGTGCCGGACGGGCCAGTCACCGTCAAGGCCCGGGCGGCCAACTCCGCCGGCCGGCGCAGTCCTTATTCAGAAACACACACTTTGGCCAAGGACACACAAGGGCCGCGGCTGCCAAGAGATTCCCTGGTGTTTGTGGCCTCTCCCGCTACCGACAGCCCCTCCGTGCTGTTGATCCTGCCCGGGGACGGCTACGCTTCCGCGGCCGTGCGGACGCGCGATACCCAGCTGGAACTCAAAGCTCAACCATCCGCGGCCGTGCCGCTGGACAACAGCCTGGCCGTAACCTTATCTGACGAAGCGGGCAACCAACAGATTATCAGCCACTTCAATCTTTCCCCTTCCTTTTACACCGAACGCGACCCTCACTACCTAGAAAAAACCGCGCGGCTGTCCCGCCTGGCCCGCTGGCTGGCGCTGTCCGCCAGCGTGGTGATACTGCTACTGCTGGGCGCGGCCATCGTTATCCGCATCAACATTCAGCATCCCCGGATGATAGCTCACACCTCCCTCCTGCTGGTACTGGCCGCCGTCTTATTGTTACTTTAATGTTCGCTTTGGCCTAATATTGAGAAATTATGGCTTTTAATGGTACAATCAGGCGGATGTGGACAGTTATTAAGTTTTCCGGCAAAGGAGGTGTTGACTATGAACGGTGAAACCGGTGAAGTGCTGGTTGTGGCCAGCAAGGTCCGCCAGTATCTGAAAGGAAGAGGTGTGAAAATGTCGGGAGAGTTAGTAGGCACGCTCAACACCAAAATTAAAGCTTTACTGGACGAAGCTGCCAACCGGGCGCGCTCCAACAAGCGCTCAACTGCCAAACCACAGGACGTGTAGCCATCTCTCTGGTATCAGGCAATAGATCCGCTTTCCTCTAGGAAAGCGGATCTTCTTTTGCCGCGCCGGCGAGGTTCGCCACGTTTCCTTGGAATAACACCGCTCTAACACGACGTGTTAGAACGGCCACGAGGAGGCTTCTAGTCCTAAATACCGGGTGTTTGGATTTTATCCCGTCCGAGCGTATCAAAAATTTTCATTTTAATTCCCATATTCCGCAAAGCCGGGACTTACGCCCTTTTCCGCGCGGACTCTTTTCACGTGGATATAGAAGACCAGCAAGGAAGTAAGCGCGATGCTGAACAATATGGTGGCGTACACTGTGTTCTGTATAAAGATGCCGCCTGCCAAACCGGCCTGCACCGGCAGAATCGCCAGCGCGGCGGCGGCCAGCCCTTTGGGAATCATGATAGCCATGATCTCCGCGTCAAACTCGGCCGTGCCTCTTGCCGCCACGCCCCGCACCACCAGAAATCTGGTTACGATCATCAAAGAGGATAACAGCAAACCCACCGCCAGCACCGCCGGCTCGTTCAAGGGCATGGACAGCCCTACCAACACGAAAAAGAAGGTCTGCAGCAGGAAGGCCACCTCATCAAAAACCAAATGCTCTTCCCTGGTGGGCGCGGTAGGCCATAACACATAGCGCAGAAAAGCGTGGCGTTGTTCCAGAAAGGCGTGCAGGCGGAAAACGTTGCCCATAAAGACGCTGAAAACCAGCACCGCTATCAGGCCGCTGAAACCGATTTTTTCCGTTACCCCGAACAGCAAAAGCACCAAGGCCGGCGTCAGGAAGATGGAATAACGCAGGCGGTGAATCAGAGTACCCAGACGGGCCCACACTACGGCCGCCAGTGTGCCTATCACCGCCGCGCCGAAAAACGACATCAACACGTTCCATCCTAGCCAGAGCAGAGAAAAAGAACCCGTTTCAACTGAATGTAAAAGAGCCAGGGTAACCACTATGACCAACACGTCGCTGAACACGGCTTCCACCGTCAAGGTGGCTTCGGTCTTGTCCCGGGGGGATATCTGTCTAAGCAAAGGAATAACTACGGTAGAAGAAGTTCCGCCCAGAATTGAACCGGCAATAACGGCGGCTGTAAGCTGCAGCTGGAAGATGCCCACCAGCACCGCCGCGGTTAAAAGCATGGTGACAGTAAAGCTGACTACGGCTAAGGCTATGGTGCGGCGCCAAACCCCTTTTAATACGTGAACGTTAAGATGCAATCCACTCTGGAACAGCACAATAATCAGAATGAGCGTTACTATCAGTCCGCCGGCCTGACCGAAGTATTCCGGCGCCAGCAGACCAAAAATAGGGCCTAGCAACAAGCCGGCCGTTATAAATAGCAAGGCGTCGGGAATTTTGGTGTAACTGAAAATCCACGAAAAGAGATGGGCAGCGAAGATAAGCACGCCGGCCAGAATTACCAGTGCCGCTATGTCCATCACCAACTACTCAACTTTACTTAGAACCATAAACACTCGCCTTCCTCAAAAAGCATTGCGTTAATGTTATCACAATTCACTAACATGCTTGCCTACCTGCCGAAAAGCTTCGCCCCGCTGGGAGAGGCTGTTTTTCTCCTCCTGGCTCATAGCGGATATGGTTTTGTCTTTACGCTCGGGAATAAAAATACGGTCGTAGGGCATGGCGTCCTTGTCTTGGTCAAACACCTTCTCGGTGATATTACCTCTCATACTACCGGTAAACAACTGCGGCTTTTCTCCCGGCCGGCAGAAAGCGGCTACCGTCTTAAAGCGGGCTCCGCGCGGCTCTCCGGCCAGCAGCTTCAAGATGCCCTGGTATCCCAAGGAGTTGAAGACAAACTTGGGCCGGGCGCCGGGAAAATTCGGGTAGGCCTCGAAGTAAAGGCCGGTATCCTCCACTATAACCGGCCTGTTCAAGCTGACTGATAACTCCTCCGCCGCTCCGGCGGCAATTTTTTCCAGGCCCGCGTCGTGGTTCTCCTTATACTCCATGTTTACGTGTTCTAATTCCACCGGGCCGCCAGCCAGAATGCTGCTGGCTTCCTCAAACTTATGGCGGTTGGTAGTTACGAAAGCCACTTTCATGCCGTTATATTAACACACCGGCCAGCTGAACAGGTCAGCCGCTCGGGCGCGGCCCGGGAGCGAAGAATGGGCCTCTGCCAGGCCGGCCGTATTAATGTTAGGCTTAACCTTAGCCAACAAGCCATGAGCAAAAACAGTATCACTATAGACGGACACCGTATAGAAATCAGCCGCCCGGACAAGGTGCTGTTTCCCCAAAGCGGCATAACCAAGGGGGAGCTGGTGGAATATTACCGTCGGATAGCCCGCACCATGCTGCCTCATCTCAAAGACCGCATGGTGACTATGCGCCGCTTTCCGGACGGGATAGGCGAAGAGGGGTTTTATCAGCGGGAGATAGCCGATTATTTTCCCGGCTGGATAGACCGGCACCACAGCCGGGGCGTGGCGGAGCCGGTAACTTCCCCCGTTATCAACAGCCCGGCCGCTCTGGTCTATCTGGCTAATTTGGCCGTCATAACCCCCCACGTATGGCTCTCCCGCGTGGACAAGCTCAAAAAGCCCGACCGCATGATTTTTGACCTTGATCCCGGCGGCGAGGATATCAAGGCGCTGCTCTCCGTGGCGCGGACGCTGCGGGACGAGCTTAAAAAACACGACCTGCCTTCCTTCGTCCAAACTACCGGTTCCCGAGGTTACCACGTAGTAGTGCCCATAAAACGCCGCTATTCATTTAACCGCGCGCGCTCCGCGGCCGGCCGAATCGCCCGAGCGGTGGCTGCCCGCGACAACCACGCCACCACGGCCGTCCGTAAAGCCAAACGGCGCGGCCGCGTTTATGTCGACATCCAGCGCAACGCCCTCGCCCAGTCGGCTGTGGCTCCTTACGCCGTCAGGGCCGGGGAAGACGCGCCGGTAGCGGCGCCGATTGACTGGGAAGAACTCGGCGACACTCTTCCGCGAACTTACACCATAAAAAAGATTTTCCGCCGCCTAGGGCAAAAAAACGATCCCTGGCGTGATATAGACAGCCAGGCCGCCAGCCTGGCCCAGCCTTAAGAACAAAGCAAGCTCTCCACGACGGCGCGGGACAAGAAAGACAAGTCAGGAATAATCAGATCGGCTTCAGCCAGTTCCTCCCGCGAGTGCGTATGCGGTACGGCAATACATTTCAGCCCGGCCGCTTTAGCCGACTGAATGCCGTAACTAGTGTCTTCTACGACCACGATGTTAGCCGCCGGCAGGCCAATCGCAGCGGCTGCCCGGCGGTAGGGCTCCGGGTCCGGCTTGCCCGCTTTTACGTCATCCGCCGCCACAATGGCATTAAAATAATGTTTTAGACCTTTTCGGTCCAAATACGGCTCAACCAGCTCCCTGACAGCGCTGGTTACCAGGCCAATTTTGTATTCACTGCTAAGAGTTTCCAGCGCCTGCCGGGCGTCCGCGTAAAAAATATCCTGGCCGGCCGTCTCTCTTTTGTAGTGCTCAATTTTAGCACGCAGCAGCTGCCCTGCCGTAACCTCCTTAAGTTTATCCGGGAAAAGCTCTTTAATTTTACCCAGCCCCTCCAAAGCTGTGCGTCCCTGGATATGCTGGCGGTGCAGTTGCCCTGTCAGCTCAATGCCGTAATCCCGCAAAGCCAGCTTGTACGCCCGCTCATGAATAGCTTCGTCATCAACAATGACTCCGTTGTAATCAAATAAAACGCCGGTTTGTTTCATACTATAAATTTATACTTTGGGGCGTCTATATCGTCCAGATTATTTTATAGTAACTGCCTGGCCGGTTAACCCCGTCATATTTCCTGTGTTCCCAAGGTTAGTAAATTAACCTTAAACAGCTTGAGCGCTGAACTTAATTTAGCCGCCGGAAGTCCGATAATATTCGTATGCTCACCCTCAATACGTTCTACCAACATAGCCCCCTTGCCTTGAATGGAGTAAGCGCCGGCGTGCCCGTCCGGTTCGCCGGATCTCACATAACCCGAAATTTCATCAGGCGTTAATTCTTTAAAATAAACCTTGGTCTGGGCCGTTTCCATAACTTCCTTGCCCGCGGCAATGTCAATAATAGTAAAGCCGGTCATAAAAATATGCGTCTTGCCGCTAAGTTCTTCCAGCATATTAATGGCCTGCTCATCATCAGCCGGTTTGCCTAAAACTTTATCGCCCAGAACAGCTACCGAATCAGCCCCGATAACAATGGCGTTCTTGTGCCTGCCGGCTACCGCCCGCGCCTTACCTTGCGACAACACCTTCACCAACTCCAGCGGCGGCACGGCCAGCGACATATCCTCTTTATAATCGCTGGGTTCAACCGAAAATTGCAGTCCCGCCCGTTCCAGCAGCTCTTTTCTGCCGAGCGACGTGGAAGCCAGGATAATATTACGCCCGCTTGTCATAATAGTTTCAGCTAAAGACAGCTGCCCACAAAGGCCCGTGTCTTATTGATCTTATTAAAAATTCAAACACCTGAGAAATTCAAAGAAATTCAAACACCCGATGTTTGTTTGCCTTTCTCCGAGAATGTATGGCCGGCGCCCTCAATCATATAGTATTCTTTTGGCCCCTGATAACCACATGTGATCGTGCCCCGTTGCTTATTTATACGTTCTATCTGACGCCGCTCAATAGCTACAATCGATATTTCTTCTTTATCGGTTTTGAATATTACGCGCAAAGAGCCTTTCCTGGCCCGGTAAATATTAACCCGTCCCTTAAGTTTTTTGACCTCAAGCGCGCCTAACTCTCCGGATTTTATGCGCCTTATAATTTGTCTTAAGGCCCGTCGCTCTTTTGTGTCTAGCTTGCGTAACGCTTTGGTTATCTTGTCAACCATTATTTACAGCCGTGTCAGCACCTCGTCTATATCCACACCACCGCGATGAATTTTAGTAAAATCCACTACTTCCTCCCAGCGCTGATCGTCATCCAACGGCGTTAGCTTAAATAGCGGTTTGGAATGTTTAAAGACAACATACGAATCCCCCGCCCGCACCTTGCGGGCATACTTGGCAACATTGCCTCTTAGTTCCTTTAGCCCCACTGTTTTGGTCATATAAAAAGGTTAACAGAAGTTGAACATAAGTTCAACCATTTGTTTATGAAGTTATAGGGAGGCATTTCATAATGTTACCTCTATAACTTCACCTTTCCCCGCCGGGACAGGACCATTTTGATAAACTCTCTTTTCTTATCTGTGTAGGCGTACCGGTCGTCTTTATACTCTGCCGCCAGTTTTCGCTTGAGCCCCGCGTACTCACTGGCAACTTCCTTGTGTTTACGCAGGTAGTCCCGGAAAAACAGATCATTTTTCCAGGAATTGCTGTTATAGGTGATTACATGGGCGTGGTGGGTGCGTTTTTCTTCCGGCCCTTTTACGTACAGCTCTTGCTCCCTTAGACCTTCCTTCGTATGGCCGGGCTTGAACGGCCGATGTTCGTAGCTCAATTTTTCAAATTTATCCTTCATGCCAAGCGCGACTTCTAAAGATGCTACTGCGATGTTCATATCCAGAATTGGTTTTGCCATAAGGCCGGGAACAGCGGTGCTACCCACGTGCTCAATGGCAATGACAGTGCCGCCGAAGGTGTCTGTGAGCAGCTTCTTTTCCTCCTCAAAAAGCTGCTGCCACTTTGGATTGTGCGGGACTAATTCAACGGTCCCCCTTTTGAGGCCTAAAGACATAAGATCTCCTCACGTTCTTTACCCCTCAAATCACGGATGGCGTAGAGGGTGATGGTTAGCGAGGACATACCTTCTCAATGAGTTGAATATCCGGCCTGTCCCGCGGTCTGCCGTATGCTTTCTTGAACGCTAACAGGTCTTTAAGACTGGCAAAGGGGATGCCATTGATAATATCTGCCCGCTCAATGAGTTCATCTGTTGTCGGCTGAACGTCGCCGCAATTCACGTCCAGATATATCTCAATTTCAATGTTTCTGCCTTGCTTGTGGAGCACATATCGCTGCCCGGTGTTGTGCCACTGTTTGTCCCAGCCCTCTTTTTCACATGTTGCGTAGAGTGCCGGTGTGGCGACAATATCAAGGTCGCGCGCCCGGCGCAGGCCGTGAGCGGCCAGCACACCGCTGCCGACGACA
>CAZLVG010000031.1:0-10855 GCA_964562905.1 uncultured Candidatus Saccharibacteria bacterium
GCAGTTGGACGACGCCGAGGGCGGCAGCCGTCCGTACGTCATTCCGGACGGCACCTCCATAGCGGCCGGCGGCCTGTCAGTGTGGTGGAACTCGCAGACAAAGCTGGTGCTTAATAACGGAGGCGACCGCGCCCGCCTTATAAGCCCCGGCGAGGAAGTGAAGTCGGCGGAGGAGTTTGCCGGACCGGCCGCCAGCGGCCAGGCGTGGGCGGCCGGAGAGAACGGATGGAGCTGGACGTTGGACCCTACGCCGGGCGAGGCTAACAGATTCGCGGACCCGGAAGGCAGCGGCGAGGAGGAAGAGGGCGGGTCCGAAGATGAAGTGGAGTATTCCGGCGCCATAGTGATTAATGAATTTTTGCCCGATCCGGCGGGACCGGACGCGGAGGGAGAATTCATTGAACTTAAAAACACCGGCGGCGCCGAAGTGGACCTGTCGGGCTGGCAGTTGGACGACGCCGAGGGCGGCAGCCGTCCGTACGTCATTCCGGACGGCACCAAGTTGGCGGCTGGACGGCTGGCGCTGTTTCCCCGGTCGCAAACCGGCCTGGCTCTTAACAACCGCGGCGACACGGTACGCTTACTTGACCCGGCCGGCACGCTCAAAGCTTCATATACCTACGAGGAGGCGGCGGGTGAAGATATGTCTTACAATCGTACTGGCAGCGCAGCTTATGTTTTAAGTTTCCTGCCCACGCCGGGACGGGATAATGTTATTGAAAAGCCGGCGGCAGCCGGCGAAGAGGCGGGAGAGGACTCGTCGGGGGAAGAGGTGGCTGGAGCTACTGCCGCCAAAGTGCCGCTGCAGGATATCAGGACCGAAGAAGTGGGGACTTACGTGGAAACACGAGGCGTGGTCAGCGCGCCGCCCGGCGTGCTGGGCGATAAAATAATGTACCTGTCCGGTTCCGGCATCCAGGTGTATTTTTACCGGGAGGAGTATCCGGAGATAAAAGCGGGTGACGAGGTCAAGGTGGCGGGAGAGCTGGCTACTTATCTGGGAGAGTACCGGATCAAGCTGGACGATACGGAGGAGATAACAGTGGTGGGCGAAAAAGACCTTCCCGAGCCGCATCGCGTTGAAACCGGGCAGGTGGGCGAAGATATAGAGGGGTCGCTGGTAGTAATAGCCGGCCCGGTTTCCCGCACCTCGGGCGACACTTTTTACGTGGACGACGGCAGCGGCGAAGTTAAGGTGTACATCAAGGAAACCACCGGTATTAAAAAACCTAAAATGAAACAGGGGACGGTGGTTACCGTTATCGGAGTGGTCTCGCGCACCAACACCGGATATCGCGTGCTGCCGCGCTGGCAGGATGATGTGCGCTTGGGTCTGGCGGGGGACTTGGGCAGCTTTCCCTCGGCCGGTCGGCACGCTTCCCTGCGGCAGCAGCGGCCGCGCCAGCGTCCCTACGCGCCGCTACCTCTGGCTGCTCTTGCCTCCGGCTTGCTGCTGGCGTGGTCGGCGCGGGCGGGAGAGCCGCTTAGTCCCCGGCGGCTGGCGCGGAAGGCTTTCTCCGCCGCCTTGACGCCGCGCGGACGGAGATACTAAATATGATTAAAGCTGCTTTATGAGAAGTTCAGTCAAAGACGGCTTGACCCAAGTGGTGCTCTTGGGCGGCGGCAACGGGACCTCTATGTTGCTCAAGGCGCTGCTGCCCTTATTGGCGGAAGAGAAGAGCATAGCTTCTCTGCACGCTTTAGTAAATATGTCTGATGACGGCGGGTCAACCGGCCGCCTGCGGCGGCAGTACGGCGTGGCTCCCATGGGAGATTTGACTAAGTGCCTTATGGCTTTAAGCAACTGGCGCGGAGATGTAAGGGGCCAGCAGCTGCTCAAGGCGCTGGATTACCGTTTTGACGGCGGGGATTTTGCCGGACACACGCTGCGCAACGTCTTTTTGGCCTCGCTGGCCAAGACCAGCGATCTGGACGCGGCGGTGGCCATGATGGCGCGGCTGCTGCGGGTTCCCAAGGAGGCCGGCGCGGTGCCGGCCACGCTTACTCCCGTAACCCAGCAGGCGGAGGTACAGGTAGGCGGCCGGCGCAGCTTGCTGGGCGAGGGGCAGCACGCTATTGCTCACCGCGTCAACTTGCAGGCTGATCCCCGCTGGCGGCCGGGCTCCGTTCGCGTCAAATTCGCCGAGACCAAAGTTCAGCTTAACCCGCGGGCCAAGCGCGCGCTTCAGGAAGCCACGCACATTATCGTAGCGCCCGGCCACACTTACGGGACCATTCTACCCACTTTAGCCCTGCCGGGCCTGCGCCGGTGCGTGGCCAGGAGCCGGGCCCGGCTGGGGGTGGTGATGCCGTTGCTTACTACGCCGCGGCAGACGGAAAACTGGTCAGGGGAAGATTTTATCAAAGTTTATGAATCTTATCTGGGCAGAAAGGTGGATATGGTGGTGTCTAACAAAGGGACGGTAAGGATAAAACTGGTCCCCGGCCAGGAATGGGTACGTTTTGTGAACGGGCGGCACCGGTATGTGCTGGTTGAAAAACGATTGGTGAGCAGCCAGAAGCAGAAAGCGCAGCCGGGAGATACAGTGCCGCGGGCGGTGGTGGTTCATAACCCCCAAGCACTGCGAAAAGTTTTCCGGCAGTTGCTGTCTTAAGATGATATATAGCTATCACCTTATGCCACGCCGCTCTTCTAAACGGGCGGCGCGGCCCGGAGGCGCGGAGCCGCGATACAGGGCCCGTCACGAGTGTAGTGACATGGCATAATGTTACCTCTATACTTGAAGCCATGGGACCTGATCCTCATCGCCAGGAAATTGAGGCTAGGCTTAAATCCTTAAGTTCGCGGCAGGAAGAGCGGCTGGTTAGGCGCTGGGCGGACAACCTGCGCCTGCCGTACGTGAACTTAGTGGCCTTTCCCTTGGACCCCAATGTGCTGGAGCTGGTGCCTAAAGATAAGGCCCGGCGGGCCCAGGCGGTGCTTTTTTACAAAAAGGGCCGTGATCTGCGCTTAGGCGCGGTCAATCCTGAGAGCGAGGAGACGAGGCAACTGGCGGCGGAGCTGGAGCGGGACATGGGGGCTAGCGTCCAGCTTCATGTGATCTCGCCACACAGCCTGGAAGCGGCTCTGTCTCGTTACCGCCGGGAAAGGGAAGTAAAAAGAGAGGAGAGGGAGGGCATAGACGTGTCCAGAGGGCAGCTCAAGACATTTGCCAGCGACATCAAAAATTTGAGCGAGCTGGGCCAGCGCATTTCCTCCGTGACCCCCACTGAGCTGCTGACTACTATAACGGCGGGGGCCTTGGCGATGAGGGCGTCGGATATACACCTAGAGCCCTTAAGGGAGACGGCTAAACTGCGCTACCGCATTGATGGGGTGCTGCAGGACATAGCCGAGTTCGGGCGGGAGGGGTGGAAGTCAATTTTGTCCAGAGTTAAGTTCATGTCCGGCCTTAAGTTAAACGTATCCGACGTTCCCCAGAGCGGCAGTTTTGTCCTGCGGGTAAACGGAGCCAGATACAGCGCCAGGGTGTCCGTTATGCCGGGCGCTTTTGGGGAGAATATCGTGATGCGCCTGTTCAGCCGCCAGCAGGAGGCAACTATGACGCTGGCTGAACTGGGAATGAAAGAGCGTGATTTGCAAGTAATCCGTGAAGGGCTAAAAGAGAGTACGGGCATGCTACTGGCGGCCGGCCCGACGGGCTCCGGGAAAACGACCACCATTGTGGCCTGTATTAAAGAGGTAAATCGCCCGGAGCTGAAAGTAATATCGCTGGAAGACCCAGTGGAATACCAAATCAAAGGGGTAGAGCAAACGGAGGTGGACAGTGACGCCGGTTACACCATGGCGGTGGCGCTGCGCTCCGTTTTGCGGCAGGACCCGGATGTTATTTTCGTGGGGGAGATACGCGACGAGGAAACGGCGGAAGCCTCCGTGCATGCCTCCATGACGGGGCATCTGGTTTTTTCCACTATTCACGCCAACGATGCGGCGGGAGTAGTGCTGCGGGCTGTGGACATTGGCATACAGCCTTACGTGCTGGCGCCGGCGTTAAACGTGGTCATAGGCCAGCGCCTGGTGCGCAAAGCGTGCGAGGAGTGCGGCGAGCTGTATAAGCCTGACCAGCCCATGCGCCGGCACATAAAAAAGGTTATGGCCAGTGCGGAACGGGAAGTTTTTGACCCGGCCGTTTTGGACGACCCCGAGTTAAAATTTATCAGGGCTAAGGGTTGCGACGCGTGCGACAATACCGGTTACCGGGGGCGGACGGGAGTCTTTGAAGTGTTTGCCGTCAAGGGTGAGATGGAAGAGCTGATATTAGAGAAAGCTTACAGCAGCAAGATCAAGGCGGCCGCCATCAAGTCCGGCATGACCACCATAGCCCAGGATGCCTACTTAAAAGTGATTGGACGGATAACTACCGTTGAAGAAGTGAAGCGAATTTCGGAAGAGTAAAAAAAGGTAACGCTGTTGGAAGTTCTTGGTAACACCTACGAGGCGTCCGAGGTGTCGAGGTGCCAGCGGGATGTAAAGCAAGCGGGGGTGACTTTTATGGCAAAACCTGCCGTAAGCGATCGTGAACCGCCTGCTCCGCTTCCTCGGCGGAGGGAGCAGTAACCTTAAAAACGTACGCTCCGTTTTCTTTCCTGGCGGCCAGGAGCTGCTGAATTTCCTGGTGGCGGCCTTTCAGTCCCCGGCCCAAAACCAGATGGACGGTGTACTGTCCCCGCTGGTCCGCGGTGCGGTACATCAGAAAGGCGGCGTTAAAGCCGGCAATGTTGCCGGTCAACTCTTCGGCGGCAGCCGGGATGTCGCCGGCACCGGCGCCGCTGTCCTGAAAGTCCTCCGGCTCCAGTACGGCCCAGTAAATCCCGGCTTGCTCTTCCCGGCGCAGGCGCGTGTACACAGCCCCAGTGAGTTTGATAAGCTCCAGCGGTTTGGTTTTAATTAGGTGTTGTATTACGGCTTCGCGGTCGGCTTCCATTTCTATCAGCTTGGCGGCCGTTTGGAAAGAGCGGGGAGTAGTGGACGGTTTTTGGAAAGAATGAGTGCCGGCCACTATTCCGGCATACAGAGCGGTGGCCGTATCGGCCGGCAGCGGCTGTTGGCTGCGGGCGGAAATTAAGTCATAAGCCACCTCGGCGCACGAGCCAGCCGTAATATTCACCAGGTTGATAGCGCCGAAATGCTCATTGGCGGCCCGGTGATCTATGTTGACCACCGGCGTGTTGTAGAAGAAGTCGGCGTGATCTGTAAACAGGCGGCCGAGTTCTTGTAAATCCAGAGCCCCAACTACCACCACGGCGTCATAGGGTAAGGCGCGCACGCTTAATTCCAGCTGATCCTTATTGATAGTTGCGCCGGCGGGGAAGGAAAGGTGAAGCCGGCTGCCTCCCTGGATATCTTCCCGGCGTATTTGCTCCACATGATAAGAAGTGGCTATGTCAATTACCGCCTCGGGCTGCTGCGCGGGCGCGGTGCGTACCTGGGAGGAACCGGCTAGAAATTGCAGGGAGGAAGGCAGGTGCCCGGGACTGACAGCGTCCACTTTCTGGCCGGAAGGCGGCTGTCCACAGTCAAAAGAGAGATATAGGGCGATAAGCGAGGCCAGACAGTCTTCATAAGGTTTGGCGGGCACGGTTATGAGGATACTGGCAGCTTTGTCCAGCAGAGAGCGCGCTTGTTGCAGTTCGGATAAGGCCATGTGAGCTGTTGGCGGTCCCGCGTCAGGTGCTGGGTAAGCGGCGGGATGCCCGATATGGAAGGGGGACAAATGCGCTTTTCATAAATCTTGGAATAATAACGGTTTTCTTACAAAAAAGAAATGGTGGAAAAGTGCATAATGTTGGAAACTGGAAGCTGGCAATAAGGAACGGATGACATTACTTTACAATCATGACTACGGGCGAGGTTTTAATGCTGGCGGTAGTACAGGGGTTAACCGAGTTTTTGCCGGTCAGCTCCAGCGGACACCTGGTGGCGGCGCGGACGCTGCTGGGCATTCCCGACGTAGAGGGCAGCGCTTTTGACGCCTTCCTGCACTTAGGTACGCTTCTGGCCGTGCTGGTATATTACCGCCGCACGTGGGCGGGCCTGGCAAAAAGCCTGTTGGCAGGCGGGGAAGAAAACCGTAGTAACAGGCAACTGGCCCTGAAACTGGCCGCGGCCACAGTGCCGGCCGCGGCAGCCGGTTACGCCTTGCAGGACACGGCGGGTGTGTGGCTGCGCTCGCCGGCGGCGACGGCCGCCGGGCTGGCGGTTACCGGAGTAGTTTTGCTGGCCGTGAGGGGTAAGAGCGGGCAAGGGGAAAAGACTGTAAAAAAGACCGGCTTTTGGGACGCGCTGCTTATCGGGGCGGCCCAGGCCGGCGCTCTGGCGCCGGGCGTCTCCCGCTCCGGCGTAACCATAGCGGCGGGGAGAGCCAGGGGGCTGGGCCGGCGCGCGGCTGTAACTTTTTCCTTTTTACTTTCGGCGCCTATTATTGCGGGAGCGGGTTTGGCCGGCTTGTTCTCGCTTACGGGAGGATCCTTAAATACCGGCCAGCTGCTGTCCGGACTGGCCGTATCTTTTCTGTCCGGACTGGCCGCCATCTCCGGCTTGTTGTATCTGGTAAAGCGTATATCCTTCCTTCCCTTCGCCGTTTATGTGTTTATCCTGGCCGCGGTTTTACTTTATGTTAGTTGAACAAGCGCCGCGGGAGAGCATAGTAAAAAGCGGCCAGCAAACGCGCGCCCTGGCCGGGCGGCTGGCCGATATTATCAGACCGGGGGATATTCTGCTGCTGACGGGGCCTTTGGGCAGCGGTAAAACCACCTTTGTACAAGGGCTGGCTGGAGCGCTGGGGATAGAAGATCGGGTCAAGTCTCCCTCTTATGCTCTGATAGCGGATTATGACGTGTCCGGGCGCGGCGGCATACAAAAAATGGTTCACATTGACCTGTACCGTCTGGGAAAAGAGCAGGCGCCAAAAGAGCCGGCGGTGCGGGAAGCTTTGTCGGAAGCGCGGGAAGAAGACAGGGTTACCGCGGTCGAATGGGCGGACCGGCTGGAGGGAGGGGAAGTTGAAGGGCGGACCTGGCGCGTTTCTTTTTCTTACGGGGCTGATATTAATGAGCGGGAAATAAAGATAGAAAGTCCATAGCTCCTTGAGGTAGGCCTTTCCCATTTTTTGCCGCTCCCCACTCTTTCTTCACAAGGCTACCCTACTTCCTTGACGCAGAAAACTCGCCTTAACGCCTCCTTTTTTTGACGGACAAGTTTCGCTCACTGCTTCCTCCCCTTGACGGGGGAGGTTAGGTGGGGGTGGAAAGGCAGAAAATCAATGTCAAAATCCAAATTACAAATCAAATCCTCGTCCTTCGCCAAAGGCTGCGGACGACAAGCAAATTAGTTTGCCCCGCATAGCTTTAGCGAAGTGGGGTCATTCAGACATTTAGTCATTGATTTGACCTTTGTCATTTGAGCTTTGGACTTTACCCCTTCACCTTCAAGCGCAGTCGCAACCTGCCGCCCGGACGGCGGTGTGAGGTAGACGGCGCTGTCAATTTTGGCTAGCTGGTTTAAGTTAAAGGTATGTCCTCAAAACGCCGGACGAAGCTGGCTTTAACTGACGCGCACCCCACTTCGCCCCGCCCGCGGCGGCTACGAGGGGCGAGTGCGCGTTATTAAAGCTGCCCGCCATGAGCACCAATAAACGCCAAACCAAATTAGCCTTGCTTGACGCGCACGCTCTGATTCACCGCGCTTTCCACGCCTTACCGCCCATGAGCACCAGGGACGGGGTGCCCACCAACGCCGTTTACGGTTTCGTGACCATGTTTCTTAAAATGCTGACTTCGCTTAAACCCACCCACGTAGCGGCGGCTTTTGACATGAAAGGCCCTACCTTCAGACACGAGCAGTACGAACAGTACAAAGCGCAGCGCGGAGAAGCTCCGCGGGAGCTTATCGACCAGTTTGATATGGTGCGGGAGATCCTGGAAGCTTTTAATATTCCAGTCGTACAAAAACAGGGATTTGAAGCCGATGACATAATCGGAACACTGGTCAAGAAAATTGACGGGGACATAAGTAAAGTTATCGTAACGGGCGACCTGGACGCGCTACAGCTTATAGATGACCATACGCAGGTTTTCACCTTGCGCAAAGGGGTAACAGACACAGTAACTTACAACGAAGAGGCGGTTAGAGAAAGGTTCGGTTTTAAGCCGGATCTTCTGGCTGACTACAAGGGACTGCGGGGGGATCCTTCCGACAACATTCCGGGGGTGGCCGGTGTCGGCGATAAAACGGCCAGGGAGCTGGTAGCCCGGTACGGCTCCATTGAAAATATTTACGGTCATCTGGAAGAGCTGCCGGCCAGGATAGCCGGCCGCTTGCGTGGCGAGAGGCGCGAGGCGCTGTTCAGCCGCGAGCTGGCCACTATCAGGTGTGATGTCAAAGTGGATCTTAATTTAGATGAAGCGGTGATGGATGATTACGATACCGCGCGCGTGCTGGCTTTATTTGAAAGGTTGGAACTGCGTAGCTTGGTTGAGCGCCTGCCGTCCAGCGTCAGACGGACTATTCAGCCCACCCTTTTTGGGCGGCGGCTAAAGGAGGGGCGAGGGGAAGAGAAGCGACTGAAGAAGAACTATCATCTAGCGGTAACGGAAGAAGAACAAAATGAGTTGAGGAGGCGCTTGGGTGGAGAGAAAACGGTGGCCTTTGACACCGAAACGGACTGGCTGGGAGCCCGTCAGCATCCGATTGTAGGCATGAGTTTCGCCATCCGCTCCCGCGGCGCGGGAGAAGTTGAAGCGTGGTATGTCCCGGTTACGCCGGAAAGCGTAAAGAGCTGGCAGCCCTTATTGGAAGATGGCAGCGTCGGCAAAGTGGGGCACAACCTTAAGTATGACATAGAGGTGTTAAGACAGTCCGGCTTTGGCCTCAAGCCCGTGGAGTTTGATTCCATGATTGCCAGCTATCTGCTTCACCCCGGAGCGCGCCAGCACGGGCTTAATACTTTGTCCATCCAGGAGCTGGGCCATAACCCCATACCCATCACCGAGTTAATTGGCAAGGGCCGGGACCAGAAAAGGATGTCGCAAGTGCCGCTGGCTGACTTGGCTAATTACGCCTGCGAGGACGCGGAGTTGGCCTTCAGGCTTTATGAACAGCTGGCGCCAGCTATCAAGGAGGAAGGCTTGACTAGAGTGTTGCGTGAGCTGGAATTGCCGTTAATTCCCGTGTTGGCCGATATGGAGCTGGCCGGCGTGAGGATTGACGACGGTGTTTTAGAAAAATTGGGCCAAGCCATCAAAAAGCAACTCAAAGAGCTGGAAAGAAATATTTGGCGCGAGGCGGGAGAGCAGTTTAACATCAACTCCACCCAGCAGCTGCGCCAGGTGCTTTACAAAAAACTGAAGCTGCCGACAGCTAACATTACCCGTACGCAAACCGGCTACTCCACCGCGGCGGCGGAGCTGGCTAAGTTAAGAAAGCACAGCCCCGTGATTGGCTGGCTGGAGCAGCACCGGGAGTTATCTAAGCTGCTTAACACCTACGTGGGAGTGCTGCCGGAGCTGAAGGATAAAAAGACCGGCCGCATATACACTTCTTTTAACCAGACGGTGACAGCCACGGGCCGCCTAAGCTCCAGTAATCCCAATTTGCAGAATATTCCGGTCCGCACGGAGCTGGGCTATCAGATTCGCCGCGCTTTTACGGCGCGGCGCGGCTGGCGCCTGGTTAAAGCTGATTACTCTCAAATAGAGCTGCGCTTAGCGGCGCACCTGTCGCAAGACGAAAAGCTGCTGGACGCCTTCCGGGCCGGTCAGGACATACACCGCAGCACGGCCGCCAGCGTCTTTGGCCTGGAGCCGGAGAAGGTTACGGATAGGCAGCGCCGCGCGGCCAAGACGCTCAATTTCGGCGTGTTGTACGGCATGGGGCCGCCGGCGTTCGCGCGGGCCGCCGGCGTCAGCCTGGAAGAAGCCCGTTCTTTTATCGGCCGTTATCAGGACGAATACTCCGGCTTGACCAGCTATATCGGCGAGATGCTGGAGACGGCCAGGCAGATGGAGTTAGTGGAGACTTTGTTCGGCCGCCGGCGGTACGTGCCGGAGATAAATTCCCGTTCGCCGGCGGCCCAGGCGGCAGCGGCGCGGGCGGCTTTTAATTTCCCCATCCAGGGCAGCGCGGCGGATATTCTAAAAAAAGCGATGATAGAGCTGCACGGGCGGCTAAAGAAAGATTTTCCGGAGGCTAAAATGGTGCTGACGGTGCACGACGAGCTGGTGTGTGAAGTGCCGGCTAAGCTGGCGGAGAAATTAGGCCAGCTGATGAAAGAGGTCATGGAGAACACTTACACGCTGGACGTGCCGCTGGTGGCGGACGTGGCGACAGGCAAAAACTGGCGGGACATGGAAAAGCTTTGATTTTGCCAGGAAAGTCGGCAGCCGGCGGATAGTCGATAATCACCAGGAAGTGGCCGCGCTTTTTGAAAAAAATTAGGTGAGAGAAACAGTGAAGCGTCGGCGCTTGCGCCGCGGTAGAGGCAGGGAGTATAATTAAGATGTGATGATAATAAAGACGCTCACGCTCGAACAAACCAGTGGTGGTTAACAACAAAACAATATGGTTTTTTCTGGTTTCGGCGGTAGTGGCGCTGGTCGTTGTGGTATTAGTAAGTCTGTCATCTTACGAGACAAGAATCCAGCTTAGAACGGCGGCGCAGCCTTCGCCGCATCCCATACCCGCCGGCATCCCGCCTTGTCCGGGCACGGATCCGGACAACCCGCCCTCGCCTTCTTCTCCGTCCCCGCCGGGGCCGTCCCCGTCAAGACCCTCTGATTCTGAATCGCCTGAACCCATCGTTGTTCCTGAATGCCAGGAGGCTTCGTGCAGGATAAT